>NZ_CP141608.1:4408201-4715164 GCF_035581345.1 Pseudomonas sp. JQ170C | reverse complement strand
TGCGCTGAATGTCTGTCTCGGTGAAGTAGAGGTACTGCTGCGGATTGAGCGCCCGTGGGGTGTGGAACTCTCTTGCCCCGGAACTGCTGAGCGCGGGAGAGGATGACGTCAGTTCGGAAACCGCGCTGGCGGAAGTATTCTTGGAGGTCATTTTGCGCCATTTGCCTGCAGGTGGATGGCTGTTCTAGTGGGTGTCATAGGGCCATCACTGGAAAAGGTTCGCGACTGTATCAGTGCGTATTTGGCGTGAGCGATAGGGGGCTCCCCTAGCGCCGGGTAGGAGTTTCCCTGCCACGCCTGCAACTGAATCGTCCAATTACTCAACTTCTTTAATCTGCCTGGAGCTGTACATGAGCACTGCACGTCCTTCACTGGGGTTTGCCGGAATCGGCCTGATGGGTTTGCCGATGTGTCGGCGTTTGTTGGCAGCGGGGTATCCGCTGACGGTATGGAACCGCTCGCCAGACAAGTGTGCCGAGCTGGTCAAGGCGGGTGCCCGCCAGGTCGCGACGCCGGCCGAGTTGTGTCAGGGCACTGACGTGGTGTTGCTGTGCCTGGCCGATACCGCGGTGGTGCGCGATGTCGTATTTGGCGCCGAAGGCGTGGCCAAGGGTGGCCAGGCCGGGCAGTTGCTGGTGGACTTTTCCAGCCTGGAACCGACGGCGACCCGGGAAATGGCAGCCGAGCTTGCGGCGCTCAGTGGCATGAGCTGGCTGGATGCGCCCGTGTCCGGTGGCACGCCGGGGGCCGAGGCGGGCAGCCTGGCAATTATGGTCGGGGGCAATGCGGCAGACCTTGAAAAGGTACGCCCGGTATTGCTGACTCTGGGCCAGCGGGTCACCCACATGGGGCCGGTAGGGGCAGGGCAGGTGACCAAGGCCTGCAATCAGATGATCGTTGCGTGCAACGCTCTGGTCATTGCCGAAGTGGTGGCGTTGGCCGAACAGTCCGGTGTCGACGCGAGCCTGATCGCCGAGGCCCTGGCCGGAGGCTTCGCCGACTCCAAGCCGTTGCAGATTCTGGCACCGCAAATGGCCCAGAGCCGCTTCGAACCGGTCAAATGGCACGTGCGCACGTTGCTCAAGGACCTGGATACAGCGGTGAAGTTCTCTCGTGAGCAGGGCTCGGCAACGCCCCTCAGTGGCTTGGCCGCGCAGATGATGCGCTTGCACGGTAGTCAGGGTTATCTGCAAAAAGATCCGGCGACATTGATTGATCTGTACCGACGTAAGGATTGAAGCTGGTCCGCACGGGCTCGCGCTGCTCCAGCTTGCCGATGATGGCGCGCAGGTCCCCCAGGGGCACCGGGCGGCTTAGCAGGTAGCCCTGGACAAAGTCGCAGCCCTGCTGGGCGAGAAACTGGTATTGCTCCAGGGTTTCCACACCTTCGGTGACCACCTGCAGGTGCAGCGTGTGGGCCATGACAATGATTGCCTGGACGATCTCCATGTCCTGCCGGCTGCGAGGTACATCCTGGATGAACGAGCGGTCGATCTTCAGGGTGTCCAGGGGCAGGCGCTTGAGGTAGGCCAATGACGAGTAGCCGGTGCCGAAGTCGTCGATCGACAGGGACACTCCCAGGGCGCGGATATCCTTGAGCATTGCACTGGTGCTGTGGATGTTGCCCATCAAAGCGTTCTCGGTGACTTCCAGCTCCAGTTGCCGGGGCGCAAGGCCGGCCTGTTGCAAGGCATTCTCGACTTCCCTGGCCAGCTCTTCGCGCCCCAGGGTCAGGGCCGAACAATTGACGGTGACCTTCAATCCGCTGTAGCCATGGCGGCTCAAGTGCGCCAGATCTTCGCAGGCATGGCGCATGACCCAGAGGTCGAGCTCGGTTATCAGGCCGTTGGCTTCGGCAATGCCAATGAAACGCTCCGGGCTGAGCAAGCCATGTTGCGGATGCTGCCAGCGCACCAACGCCTCGAGTTTGGCCACCTGCCCGGTGTGCAGGTCGAAAATCGGTTGGTAGTGGATGCGCAGCCCATGCTCTTCGAGCAGCGCAATGCGCAGCTCTTCCTCCAGTTGCAGTTCGAGGGTGGCCCGGGCCTTGAGGGTGTTGTTGAAGAAATTCAGGTTGTTGCGCCCACAGCCTTTGGATTGATACAGCGCCAGGTCCGCATTCTTGAGCAGTTCTTCGCATGTACGACCGTCGTCGGGGAACACGCTGATACCGATACTGGTCGTCATGACCATGCGCCGTCCGGCCAGGATGATCGGCTCCTTCATTTTTTGCATGATGCGCTGGGCCAGGTGGCGGGCTTCGTCACGGTTGTGAAGCGCGGTGAGAATGCAGAACTCGTCGCCGCCAAAGCGCGCCACCACATCCTGGCTCCGGGTCGCCGCCTTGATATAGCCGGCAATGACCTTGAGCAGCTCATCGCCAGCGTCGTGACCCAGGCTGTCGTTGATGCGCTTGAAGTGGTCGATGTCGAGGAACATGACTGCCAGCATGCCTTCGTTGCTGGTTTGTTCGACCAGCCGCTCGGCAAATACCTGGTTGAAACCGCGACGGTTGATCAGGTTGGTCAGGGCATCGTAATGGGCCGCTTGCTGCAACGACACCCTGGCCTGGTCTAGCTGGCTGAGCAACAGATTGACCCGGCGCAGGTCATGTTCCTTGCTCTGCAGCTTCTGGTCCGATAGCGCCGCACTGATGCTGCTGGCACTGATCAGCAAGGTGATGAAGGCAATGGTCAGGCTCAGTTGCAGGCTGTTGTCGCCGGCCGCCAGGGTAACGCTGGCGTCAGGGGGAATGACCAGGGTCATGGCTGACATGCCGGTGAAGTGCGTGGCGAAAATGCCAGCGGCCATCAACAGGCTGGCGCCGTACTTGAGCAGTTGGTGGAGCATGCCACTGCCGTAGCGAAAGTAACGCGCCAGCACCAGGGCTAGCAGGCTGGTGGCGATGGCCACGGCAATGGAGGCGATGAACATGTCCGGTTGATAGAACTGCTGGGCGTTGGAGCGCATTGCCGCCATGCCGATGTAATGCATGGCGCAAATACCCAGGCCGATACACACGGCTGCCTGCAGGAAATGACGCAGTCGTAGTTGCCGATGCCCCAGCGTGTTCATGGCCAGCCAGCCGGCCAGCAACATGATCATCAGCGACAGCCCGGTGAGGGCATAGTCGTAGTGCACCTCGATCGAGGCCTGGAACGCCAGCATGCTGATGAAATGCAGGGCCCATACACCACCGGCCAGGCAGCAGGCACCGAGCAGTCGCCATTGTCGCTGGGCCGCGGGTTGCTCTGTATGGTTCAGGCGTTCAGCCATGCTCAGGGTGGCGAAGCTGCCGGCACCGGCCACCAGGAAGGCAAGCGCCACCAGATAGGGGTTGTACCTGCACTCAAGAAGGATCTGACTGCTTACCGGTAACTCGGCGAGCATCTGTAGCCCCAGCCACTCCATACCATGCCTCTTTGTCGAGTTTTCACTCGTCCCCCCAAGAGTCTGGAGACCGTTCCTGCAGCAGTATAGGAAGCGGGAATTAACCCATCCTCATTAATGGCACTTTGACTTCTACGATTTGGGCATTGAGCACATAGCGATGTGTTCTAACGGTGCCAATGGTTCCCATTACCCGATATCACCCCGGTCAATGGTGGCAGACACTTAGTCGATGGCCCTCTAGATTCGGTTCGGCATATGCAACGCCCCGAACACAATAATAACGAGGGACCGATCAATGCAGCGCTCCACTCAAGCCGACAATGCCTGGCGCATCCTGTTCCTGTTGTTTCTGGCCAACCTGTTCAATTTCTTCGATCGCACCATCCCCGCCATCATCATCGAGCCGATCCGCCTGGAGTGGCACCTGAGCGATTTCCAGATCGGCCTGATCGGCACCGCGTTTACCCTGGTGTATGCCATTGCCGGTTTGCCGCTGGGGCGCATGGCCGATAACGGTTCGCGCAGCAAACTCATGGGCTGGGGCCTGGCGGTCTGGAGCGCACTGACTGCGGTCAATGGCATGGCCGGCAGCTTCTGGAGCTTTTTGCTGGTGCGCATGGGCGTGGGGATTGGTGAAGCCAGCTATGCCCCTGCGGCCAACTCGCTGATCGGTGACCTGTTTCCCGCCGAGCGCCGGGCACGGGCAATGGGGCTGTTCATGCTTGGCCTGCCGCTGGGGCTGTTGCTGGCGTTCTTCAGCATTGGCGCGATGGTCCAGGCGTTCGACAGCTGGCGTGCGCCGTTCTTTATCGCCGCGGTGCCCGGGCTGCTGCTGGCGGTGTTCATGTTCATGATTCGCGAGCCGGCCCGGGGCGCTGCCGAAGTGGTGACTATCTCGCAGGCGCCGGTCGATCGGCCGTTGCGTCGGGTGCTGAGTGTGCCGACGTTTTGCTGGCTGGTACTGGCGGGGCTGACCTTCAACTTCGCCACCTACGCCTGCAACTCATTCATGGTGCCGATGCTGCAGCGCTACTTTTTGCTGTCATTGCAGCAGGCGGCCGTGGCCACCGGGGTGATCGTCGGCCTGACGGGGTTGGTGGGGTTGACCCTGGGCGGCTGGGTCGCCGACAAGATTCATCAACGCTTTCCCACCGGCCGGCTGTTGTTTGGTGCATTCAGCATGCTGGTGTCGACCGTGGCCACGGCGTGGGCCCTACATGCCGGGCGTGTCGAGATCGGCGTGTTTGTCGCAGTGTTTGGTGTGGGGTGGTTGTTTGCCTACAACTTCTACACCTGCGTGTACACGGCTATCCAGGATGTGGTTCAGCCACGCCTGCGCGCCACGGCCATGGCCCTGTTCTTTGCCGGGCTGTATTTGCTGGGGGGCGGGTTGGGGCCGGTGGTGGTGGGGGCGTTGTCGGATCACTTCGCCCAGGCGGCAATGCTGGCGGCTGGGCAGGTGCAGATGAGCGAGGCGTTCAAGGCTGAAGGCCTGCACGATGCGATGTATCTGATACCGGTGGCACTGATGCTGACGCTGGTGTTTTTGCTGGTGGCGTCGCGGAGTTTCGGGCGTGATGCGCAGCGGATGCGTGAAGGGATGGTGCTGGGGAGTGAGGAGGAGGGCGGCAAGCTGGTAGAGGCCTGACTGGCTTCATCGCCGGCAGCGCCGGCGATGAAGCCATCAAGGATTAACCCGCGACCAGCACCCGAATTGCTTCCAGGCGCAGCGCTGCTTTTTCCAGCATTGCCAGGCCTTGTTCGCGCTGCTTGCGCAGGGCGTCGATTTCGGTGTCGCGCACGCTTGGGTTCACCGCTTGCAAGGCGGTCAGGCGCGCCAGCTCTTCGTCGGTTTCGGCAGCCAGCCGGCGTTGGGCCTCGGCGACCCGCTCGGCGTGGCGCGGCATGATCTTGGCTTCACCGCTGTTGATCCGTGGCGTCAGCACATCGCGCTGAGCCTGGATGAACTTGTTGGCGCTGGCCTTGGGCACGCTTTCGAGCTGGTCGTTGAGCGTCTCGAACGACACCCGCGAAGCCAGGTCGTTGCCATTGGTGTCGAGCAGGCAGCGCAGCGCGGCCGGTGGCAGGTAGCGGCCCAGTTGCAGGGCGCGCGGTGCCACCACTTCGCTGACGTACAGCAGTTCAAGCAGCACGGTGCCCGGCTTGAGCGCCTTGTTCTTGATCAGTGCCACGGCGGTGTTGCCCATCGAGCCGGACAGCACCAGGTCCATGCCACCTTGCACCATCGGGTGCTCCCAGGTGATGAACTGCATGTCTTCGCGAGACAGCGCCTGGTTGCGGTCGTAGGTGATGGTTACGCCTTCGTCGTCACCCAGCGGGAAGCTGGCGTCGAGCATTTTTTCACTCGGCTTGAGAATCAGGGCGTTTTCCGAGTGGTCTTCGCTGTCGATGCCAAAAGCGTCGAACAGGGTCTCCATGTAGATCGGCAGGGCAAACTGATCGTCTTGTTCGAGGATCGCCTCGACCAGCGCCTGGCCTTCACCGGCACCGCCGGAGTTGAGCTCCAGCAGGCGGTCGCGACCGCTGTGCAGTTCGGCTTCCAGGCGCTCGCGCTCGGCGCGGGCTTCATCGACCAGGGCTTGCCACTCGCCGTCGTCACCGCTTTCAAGCAGCGGCAGCAGGCGCGGGCCGAACTGATGTTGCAGGGCGTTGCCGGTCGGGCAGGTGGCCAGGAAGGCATTGAGTGCCTGGTCGTACCACTGGAACAGGCGCTCTTGCGGGCTGTTCTGCAAGTACGGCACATGCAGTTCGATGATGTGCTTCTGGCCAATCCGGTCCAAGCGGCCGATACGCTGTTCGAGCAAGTCCGGGTGGGCCGGCAGGTCGAACAGCACCAGGTGATGGGAGAACTGGAAGTTGCGGCCTTCGCTGCCGATTTCCGAGCAGATCAGCACCTGGGCGCCAAACTCTTCGTCTGCGAAGTAGGCGGCAGCGCGGTCACGTTCCAGGATGCTCATGCCTTCATGGAACACCGTCGCGGGGATGCCGGAGCGCACGCGCAAGGCGTCTTCCAGGTCCATGGCGGTTTCGGCATGGGCGCAGATCACCAGGACCTTGACCCGCTTGAGCATCTTCAGGGTATCGATCAGCCAGTCGACGCGCGGGTCGAAGCGCCACCAGCGCTCGTCATCGTCCATCTCGCCCTGGGCCTGGAAGGCTACTTCCGGGTACAGCTCGGCGTGTTCGCCCAGCGGAAGCTCCATGTATTGGTCAGGGTTCGGCAGCGGATACGGGTGCAGGTTGCGCTCCGGGAAGCCCTGGACTGCGGCGCGGGTGTTACGGAACAGCACGCGGCCAGTGCCATGGCGATCGAGCAGTTCGCGAATCAGGCGAGCGCTGGCCTGGCTGTCGCCATCGCTGACCGCTGCCAGCAGGGCCTCGCCTTCGGCACCCAGAAAGCCCTGGATGGTGGCGTGCGCCTTGTCCGACAGGCGACCTTCATCGAGCAGCTCCTGAACGGCCTCGGCGACCGGGCGATAGTGTTCGCTCTCGGCGCGGAAGGCGGCCAGGTCGTGGAAACGGTTCGGATCGAGCAGGCGCAGACGGGCGAAGTGGCTGTCCTGGCCCAGTTGCTCGGGCGTGGCGGTGAGCAGCAGCACGCCAGGGATGACCTGGGCCAGTTGCTCGACCAGGCCGTACTCGGGGCTGACCTGGTCTTCATGCCAGACCAGGTGGTGCGCTTCGTCCACCACCAGCAAATCCCAGCCCGCTGCGAACAGTGCGTCCTGGGCCTTTTCGTCTTCGGTCAGCCACTCCAGGGCAACCAGCGCCAACTGGGCATCCTCGAAGGGGTTGCTGGCGTCGCTTTCGATAAAGCGCTCGGCATCGAACAGGGCCACCTGCAAGTTGAAACGGCGGCGCATCTCGACCAGCCACTGGTGTTGCAGGTTCTCGGGTACCAGGATCAGTACACGGCTGGCGCGGCCGGTCAGCAGTTGGCGGTGAATCACCAGGCCCGCTTCGATGGTTTTGCCCAGGCCTACTTCGTCGGCCAGCAATACGCGCGGGGCGATCCGGTCAGCGACTTCGCGGGCAATGTGCAGTTGGTGGGCGATAGGCTGGGCGCGTGTGCCGCCCAGGCCCCACAACGAAGATTGCAGCTGGCGACTGGTATGTTCCAGGGTGTTGTAGCGCAGCGAGAACCACGGCAGCGGGTCGATCTGTCCGGCGAACAGACGGTCGCTGGCCAGGCGGAACTGAATGAAGTTCGACAGCTGGGTTTCCGGCAGGGTACGGGCCTGGTTCTCGGCATCGAGGCCGTGATAGACCAGCAGGCCGTCGACATCATCGACTTCGCGGACGGTCAGCTTCCAGCCTTCGAAATGAGTGATCTGGTCGCCAGGCGAGAAGCGCACCCGGGTCAGGGGCGCATTGCGCAGGGAGTACTGGCGGGTGTCGCCAGTGGCCGGGTAGAGCACGGTCAACAAGCGGCCGTCCTGTGCCAGAACGGTCCCCAGACCTAGCTCGGCTTCGCTGTCGCTGATCCAGCGTTGCCCCGGTTGATACTGCTGCGCCATACTGCCTGACTCCCGCCATGAAAAAGCCGACTATCTTAACGGATAGGACTGGTACAGACCAAAGAGTCTAGCAATATATTCAACCTGCCCGGCTCAAGGCCACAGAATTGCAGCCGACATAGTGGCGACAGGAGACCCCCCATGCTGCCGCCCCTCATTCCGCTCAGTGCTGCCCCCGTGACGTCACAACTGGACCCGGTCAAGCCGACCCCGGACATCAAGCCGGTGGTGCCTGCCCAGCCGAGTTCCAGTGACGGCGCCATCGACCTCAAGCACCGCGATCCGCACCAGGCGGCGTTGCTGCTGCGTGAGGAGCAACAGCGCAAACAGCGCCGGGGCCAGCCTGACGGGGAGCAAGCGGACTATCAGCCAGTGCCGGGCGATGAGGTCAATGCCGACAACACGGTGCCAGTCGCGCCATTGATCGACGATGAGCCTCGCCAGGGCCTGCTGGTAGACATCAAAGTCTGAAGCGCTGCGCTCGTGCTGGTCAGACCCGGTTGCAGCCTTCATTATTAGGCAATCGCCGTCCGCTTCCTGAGCCAGACCATGAGCCAAGATGACAACCTGATCGACCTCGGTGCCGAACGCGCCCGACGCGTCCACGACCTCAATGAAAAACGCCTGAATGAAGTGCGCCAGGCGTTTGAACAGGCCATGCCACTGGGCAAGGTCAAGAAGAAGCCCAAGGGCAAACCCAAGAAGCGTTGAAAGCTTGATGCAGGTCAAGCCTGCGCCCCCCTCGTGCGCCCGGTCCCGGGCGCCATTGACCTCGGTCAATTTTCTCTCGCCGTCCATTCGATACCTTGAGCCCATCAGACAGGTGCAGGCAAATGGAGGCCGACATGTTCTTCGATAATGTGGTTATCGCTGGAGTAATTACGGTCGGCCTGATGTTGCTGTTCTTCGTTGGATTCGGAATTTTCATCTGGAAGGACTCGACCAAGCGCAAGCAGCGCTGAGGCTTCCAGATTCACGGGCACGCAAGGCATTTAGGGCGACTTCGGTCGCCCATTTTTTTTGCCTGCAGAAAACCTGTAGGAGCGGGCTCGCCCCGCGAAAGCAATCACCCGGATCGATCGGATCGCGGCGCAAGCCAGTTCCATTAGCGCTTGATAGTTAGCTAGCTAATTATTAAGCTTCAACCTTTCCGCACCATCCTGACTATCGTTAGATCACCGCTTTCCAAGGTTCATCCCGTGCCCATCACGTTGCAGGCCCTGCTGGCGCCGAACAGACTCGCTGTGCAATTTGCCCTCAAGACCTTGCTCGGTGGTGGCCTGGCCTTGTGGGTGGCATTGCGCTGGGGGCTTGAACAACCGGCGTGGGCGTTGATGACCGCCTTCATCGTTGCCCAGCCGCTGTCGGGCATGGTCCTGCAGAAGGGCTTGGCGCGGCTTTTCGGCACCCTCGTCGGCACCCTCATGTCGGTGGTGTTCATCGGGCTGTTCGCCCAGACGCCCTGGTTGTTCCTGCTGGCCCTGGCCCTGTGGCTGGCGCTGTGTACCGCCTGTTCGACGCTGCTGCGCAGCGCCTGGTCCTATTCATTTGTACTGGCTGGCTACACCGTGGCGATCATTGCCTTGCCGGCAATCAGTCATCCGTTGCTGGTGTTCGACCAGGCCGTGGCGCGTTGCACCGAGATCTGCCTGGGCATTGTCTGTGCCACGGCCACCAGCGCCTTGCTCTGGCCAATGCGGGTCGAGCAGCAGTTGGGCGGGCAGGCGCGACAGGCCTGGAGCAACGGTTTACAGGCAGCCAGCGCGACCCTGACGGGCGAAGAGCAGGCCCGTAGAGGGCTGCTGGAGATTCTCGGACGTATCGTTGCCGTGGATGCCCAGCGCGAGCACGCCTGGTTTGAAGGGCGGCTGGGGCGCGAGCGGGCCCGGGCCATTCGGGGCTTGAGTCAGAAGCTGCTGGTGCTGTTGCGTATTGCCCGTTCGGTGCGTCGCCAGTGGCAGCAACTGGACCAAGCCCAGGCCTTGCACCTGCAACCCTGGCTCGATGAGGTCCGGGAGGCTTTGGCCACACCTGATCAGGCGAGTTTGCTGTTGCTGCGTCAGCGCGTCTGGGACGCCGCCCACGATGACACCATCAGTTCGGCCGAACACTATTGCCTGGCACGTCTGACCCTGCTGCTGGATACCGCCATGGCGGCGACCCTGGCGCTGGGCGCGGTGGAGGAGGGCAAGGCGCCGGTGGATGTGCCTGATAGCCTCGCTGCGCACCGCGATGTGCCGCTGGCATTGCTGTTCGGCTCGCGCAGTGCCCTGGCATTTCTGGCCATGGCCAGCTTCTGGCTGGCTACGGCCTGGACTGCGGCACCGGGCGGGTTGGTGCTCACGTGTGTGGTGTGCAGTTTGTTCGCCAGCCGCGAGAACGGTGCGCAGATCGGCATGAGCTTTTTGCGCGGGATTCTGCTGGCAATCCCGGTAGCGTTTGTTGTGGGGCAGATTCTGTTGCCCCAGTGGAACGGTTTTCCCATGTTGTGCATGGCCATGGGCGTGCCGTTGTTCTTTGGGGCGCTGGGCATGGCCAACCCACGCATCGGCGCCACGGCCACCTCGTATTGCCTGCACTTTATCGTGCTGGTGGCGCCGCTCAATACCATGAGTTTCGGGGTGGCGACCTTCCTCAACAGTGCCCAGGCCATGTTGATCGGTGTGGGGGCTGCGGTGCTGGCGTTCAAGTTGCTGGTGCTGCGTAACCCGGCGTGGCACGGCCGACGCTTGCGGGCGGCCACGCAGAACGATCTGGTGCGTTTGACCCGGCGGGATTTGCGCGGGGCCGAAACCTGGTTCGGCGGCCGGATGGCCGACCGCCTGCTGCAACTGGCCCGGCATTACACCGCGTTGCCAGAGCAGGACCGCAGCCGTTGGGACGATGGTGTACACGGGCTGGATATCGGTGACGAGCTGCTACACCTGCGCCATTGCCTGGCCGTATCCCAGGCGCCGGTGACCGCTGCCGAGCGCGAGTACTTGCAGCAGTTGGAAGCGGTGTTGGCGCGAGGGCCGGCGCCGGGCCGGGGGCAGCGCCTGGACGCGGCCAGCGAAGCGTTCATCAAGGCCCTGCAAAGCCAGCCCGCCAGCGATCCGCTGCGCCTGGCGGTGGGGGCGGTGTTGCAGCTGCAGCGCAGTTGGGGCAAGTGGTGTCGACGCCAGGAGGAAATCCATGGGTTTGCGTGAGTGGGCATTGGGCGGCGTACTGCTCAGCCCGTTTCTGATTTATGTGGTGCTGGCGCTGGCAATGACCGCCGCGGTGCGGTTGTTGCTGCGCCTGACGCCGTTGGGGCGATGGATCTGGCATGAAGCCTTGTTCGATTGCGCGCTGTTCGTTTGTGTTCTGACCCTGGTAACCCTCGGGCTGGGGCCTTTGTAAGGAGTGTGAACCATGCGTGCATTGGTACGTATAGCCGTGACGCTGTGCCTGGTGGCCGTGGCCGTTTTTGCCGGCTGGAAACTCTGGCAGTACTACATGCTCACGCCCTGGACCCGCGATGCGAAAATTCGCGCCGACGTGGTGATCATCGCCCCCGATGTGTCGGGCTGGGTGCGCGAACTCAAGGTCCAGGACAACCAGCAAGTAAAGAAGGGGGACTTGCTCATGTCGATCGACCGCGACCGTTTTGAAGCCGCCCTGGAAAAGGCCAAAGCCGTGGTCGAGACTCGCCAGCATCAATTGCGCCTGCGGGAACACGAAGCCTCTCGACGCCTGGCCCTGGGGCCGCAGGCGATCAGTGCAGAACTGCGCGAGAACGCCCAGATCAACGCCGCGGTGGCGCGGGGGCAATTGCGTGAAGCCGAGGCCGAAGTCACGGAAGCGGCCATCAACCTGGCCCGCAGTCAGGTCAAGGCGCCGCGTGACGGTCATATCACCAACTTGCGCCTGGCCGAGGGCAACTTCGTCAATGCCGGGCAGCCTGTCATGGCCTTGATCGATGACTCGACCTTCTATGTACAGGCCTATTTTGAAGAGACCAAGTTGCCGCGCATTCGCGTCGGCGATCCGGTCAAGGTCTGGCTGATGAGCGCCGGCGAGCCCATGCAGGGGCATGTCGAAAGCATCAGCCGCGGGATCACCGACCGAAACGCCAATCCCGATAGCCAGTTGCTTGCCGAAGTCGAGCCGACCTTCAACTGGGTGCGCCTGGCCCAGCGTATTCCGGTGCGGATCAAGCTGGACCAGATTCCCCAAGACATGCCCCTGAGCGCCGGCATGACGGCCAGCGTCCAGGTGCATGAAGGCCCGCGCTGACTCAGAGGAACATGCCGCCGGACACTTCCAGGCGTTGGCCGGTGATCCAGCCTCCGCCGTCACTCAGCAGCAGGGCGACGGCAGCGCCGATGTCATCCGGCAGGCCGACCCGTCCCAGGGCGGTGTTGCTGGCGATGAAGTCGTTGACGTCTGAGTTGTCGCGCACCACCCCACCGCCAAAATCGGTTTCGATGGCCCCGGGTGCGAGGATGTTGACGCGGATCCCCCGGGCGCCCAGCTCCTTGGCCTGATAACGGGTCAGTACCTCCATGGCGCCCTTCATGGCGGCATAGGCGGCGTAGCCGGGGAGCGCAAAGCGGGTCAGCCCGGTGGAGATATTCACCACGCGGCCCTGGTCGGCAATCAGCGGCAACAGCTGTTGGGTCAGGAAGAACGGGCCTTTGAGCTGGATGTTGCAGAGCTGGTCGAACTGCGCCTCTGTGGTTTCACTGAAGGCTGCGTTGATGCCGATGCCGGCGTTGTTCACCAGAAAATCCAGCTGCTCGCGGCCGAAGACCGATTTGAGGCTATGGCGCAGCTGTTCGGCAAAATCGGCAAAGCTTGCACTGTTACTGACGTCCAGTTGCAGCATGGCGGCGCGAACGCCCTGTTGCTCCAGGGTCTGGACCAGCGCCTGGGCTTCCTGGGCCTTGCTGTTGTAGGTGCCGATGATGTCGATGCCCTGGGCGGCCAGGTGCAATGCGGTGTTTTTACCCAGTCCCCGGCTGGCACCGGTAATCAATGCGATTTTGCGCGTCATGGTCTGTACCTCGCAGCGGAAGCGGAAGAAGTCGAGAAAGTCTATTGGTCGCTCAGGTGCAGATAAATCCGCAGATTTCGGAAATACTGATCGGTATCGGCGAACAATCGAGCCTGCGGCCATGAACAAGTTGGAGTTGTTGCGAACCTTTGTCCGGGTCAGTGAGCTGTCGAGCTTTACGCTGGCCGGGGAGAGCCTGGGGTTGCCGCGTTCAACGGTGTCGGAACAGATCCGGGCCCTTGAGAACCTGCTCGGCACGCGCTTGCTCAACCGCACCACGCGGCGGGTGCAGGCGACCCAGGACGGCCTGCACCTGTACGAGCGGAGCAAAGACCTGTTGTCGCGCATGGACGAGATCGAGGGGCTGTTCCATCGCGAAACAGCCGCGCTCAGCGGGCGCTTGCGGGTCGATCTGCCGACGCTGATGGCACGGCGCATCGTGCTGCCCAACCTGCCGATGTTCATGGCGCGCCATCCGGGGGTGGCGCTTGAGATCAGCTGCACGGATCGCCAGGTCGATTTGTTGCGTGAAGGCTTCGACTGCGTGCTGCGCATCGGCACCTTGAGTGACCTCGACCTGATTGCCCGGCCCTTGGGCAGCCTGGCGCAGATCAACTGCGCAAGCCCGGGTTACCTGCAACGTCATGGCACGCCGACCTGCCTGACCGACCTGCATCGGCACCAGTTGATCCATTACGTGAGGAACCTTGGCAGCCGTAGTGCAGGCTTCGAGTATCTGCAGTCGGGCACCCTGCAGGTTCAACCCATGGCCGGAGCAATCACTGTCAACAGCACAGAGGCTTACGAGAGCGCCTGCCTGGTCGGGCTTGGATTGATCCAGGCCCCGGCGGCAGGGTTGCAGGGGTATTTGGAGCGGGGTGAACTGGTGGCGTTGCTGGCGGATTTTGCTGCGCCGCCTTTGCCGGTGTCGTTGCTCTATGCCCGGCAACAACACGTACCGAACCGGCTGCGGGCGTTCATGGATTGGCTGGCGGCTTTGCTTGAGCCTCATCTCGATCCAGTGGCAAGCGGAAGCTGAAGAGGAGCCGGCGTGCTGGCTTAGAAGTCACTCCCATGCGTCTGGCGATCACCTCGGTTTTGAGTGAAAAATCCGTAACCCTCGCGGAACAATTTCCATTACCCTTGGCCTTCGAGTCGCTCCGCCAGAGAGCTACCCTCCCGCCCTGTGTGCCAATCCCTTTCGCCCCGCATCCTTGTGGATGCAAAAGTGAGGTTTGACATGCATATCACATCCCAGGATATCTGCGCCGCCGCCGACCAACTCAAGGGTTTCGTCGGGTTTCACCGCAAGCGCGGCGCGCATATCGTGCGCTTCAGCGAAGATTCGTTCGGCATGGACGTCGCCGATGACAGCATCACGCCCAGCAGCGAATTTGTCTGGCAGGCCGGCCCCGGCGACGTCATGACCTTGAGCCGAGCGCTAATTGAAATTCTCCTGGCACAGAACGTCGATGAGCGTCTGAACATCAGTGAGCCGCTCCGGGTGTACCTGCGCCGGAGCGACTTGCCGGAGATTGCCGCGCAGCGACAACTGCGGGCGTAACGGCAGTTCTACATCGCCCACACCGCTGGGCGCCTCGCGGCCCAGGGCAGTACCTGTTCCAGTTGTCCGGCCAGGCTCAACAGCAGTGCATCGCCGGCTGCACCGGCGCTGAACTGCATGCCGATCGGCAACCCGCTGGCCGGATCCTGGTACAGGGGCACTGACATTGACGCTGTGCCGCAAATGTTGGCCAGGGCGGTGAATGGCGAGTGGTCGAACACCCGGTGCATCCAGCCAAGGCCGTCGAGCTGTTCCTGGCCGGCGTTGTAGGTGCCGATCAGGGGAGGAAGCTCGGCCAGGCTCGGGCTGAGCAGCAGGTCATAGCGCTGGAAGAAGCCGGCCATGTGCCGGCTGATCTGGTTGCGCTGGTCCATGGCCGTCAGCAGATCGGTGGCGCGCAAGGCTTTACCGTATTCATGCAGGGCCAGGGTGGCGGGCTCCAGCCAGTCGCTGTTGAGCGGGCGACCGGTTTCGCGGCTCAGCACCTCGAGCCAGGCGGCGGTATTGCTAGCCCAGAAGCAGGCATTCATCTGCACGAACGCCTCCCAACCAAGTCCCATGTCGGGCTCGATCAGCTCACAGCGATGACCCAGCGCCTCCAGTGTTGCCATCAGAGCGTTGAGGGCCAGAAGCATCGCGTCGTTGCTGCGCTTGCCATTGAGCGGGTGCTGTTGCACGGCGATTCGCAGTGGCCGGGGCGCCTGGGCAACCGCGCTCAAGTAGTGGCCGCAGGCGAACGGGAGCTGGACGGGATCGCCCGGCTCGCTACCGGCCATGCAATCGAGCAGCAGCGCGCTGTCGCGCACCGAGCGGCTGAGCACACCTTGTACCGCCAGACCATTCCACGCCTCATCCAGGTACGGGCCCATGGAGATCAGGCCTCGGCTGGGCTTGAGGCCAAACAGGCCGCAGGCTGCCGCCGGAACCCGGATGGAACCGCCACCGTCGGTGGCGTGTGCCGCCGCGACCATGCCGCTGGCGACCGCCGCCGCTGAGCCGCCGCTGGAGCCACCCGCGCTGCGACTCAAGTCCCAGGGGTTGCGGGTGGGGCCGCAAAGCCGCGACTCGGTGGTGGTGCTGATGGCCAGCTCCGGCGTTGTGGTGCGGCCCAGGGTAACCAGGCCCGCGCGGCGAAAGCGCTGCATCAAGAAGGAGTCGGCTTCGCTGCGGGTGCCTTGGGCCAGGCGGCTGCCGAACTCATGGGGCCGCCCTTGCATGCTGATGGCCAGGTCCTTGATCAGAAAGGGGACGCCATACAGCGCGCCGGCGCTGGGAGCGGGGAGGGGTTCGTCCCGCCAGTGTTCGGCCAGGGCGTTGACCCTGGGTTCGACCCCCTCGATTGCCTGATGCGCGGCCTGGATGACTTCATGGCTGCTGACTTCGCCCCGGTCAATCAGGCCTGCCAGGCCAATGGCATCGAATTGCACGTACTCAGAAACCTTCATCATGGACTCCCGCTACTGTGTCGGTTGACGATAGAATACCGATGGGTATCGAGCGATACTCATGAGTATAGAGTGATACTGATTGGTATCGTCGTCAACGGGAGCCTGTCCATGCGTTCGCAACGAATCGCCCGCCTGCCGCCTCGCGAGCGTGTACTCGATGCCGCCCACGAGCTGTTTTTCAACGAGGGCATCAGCCGTGTAACGGTCGATGCCATTGCCGCCAAGGCTGAAACCACCAAGATGACCGTGTACCGGCACTTTGAATCCAAGGACGTGCTGGTGCTGGCCTGGTTGCAGTTGCTGATGGAGGAGTACGACAGCGTTTGGGCCGATCTGGCCGAGCGCTTTGCCGGGCAGCCGGCGCTCCAGATCCTGGGGTTCGCCGAGTTTCTGGTGCAGGAGCCGGTCCTGTCGTCGCACCGCGGCTGCGCTTATACCAACACCCTGGCGGAGCTGCCGGTGTGCGACAGCCCGGCACGGACACTGATCGAAGCCCACAAGCGTCGGCAAGCGGCGCGGTTGGTTCGCCTGTGTGAGGAAAGTGGTCTGGATGAACCGCAACTGGCGGCCTTTGAGCTGACCTTGCTACTGGAGGGCGTACAGATCGTCGCGCAGAACAAGGGCTTCGATGATGTTGCCAGCCGCTTGCTGACCCTGGTGCGCAAGCGACTGGGGCTTGCGGCGAGCTAGGAGGTGCCGCATCGGCTGCTGCTGTCGTGTTCGAGCAGCAGTTGCTCGAAGGCGCGTTTATCGATCGGTTTGCTCAGGTAGTAACCCTGGACCTCATGGCACTTTTCCTTGCTCAGCGCCTTGAGTTGCTGCTCGGTTTCCACGCCTTCGGCGGTGACGGTCAGGCCCATGGCCTTGCCCAGGTTGATGATGGCCTGGACCACGGCGCGGTCGTTGCTGTCGTTACTCAGGCCAGCAATGAAGCGCTTGTCGATCTTGATGCTGTCGAAGGGGTAGGTGCGCAGGTAGCCCAGCGATGAATAGCCGGTGCCGAAATCATCCATGTTCAGGCGCACGCCCAGTTCCTTGAGCGCCGTCATGGTGCCCAGGGCGCCCTCGATATCGTTGAGCATGACGTTTTCAGTGATCTCCAGCTCCAGGCGCTGGGCCGGGAAACCGGTCTCGACGAGGATGGTGTAGACGTCATTGACCACATCGCTGCGCGAGAACTGCGCCGGCGAGAGGTTGACCGATACCAGCAGGTGCTGCGGCCAGCTGCAAGCCGTTTCGCAGGCCTCGCGCAGCACCCAGCGGCCCAGGGGGACGATGAGGTCGGTCTGTTCGGCCAGCGGAATGAACGTGTCTGGGCCCAGTAACCCCTCAACGGGATGATTCCAGCGCACCAGGGCTTCGACCGAGACAATTTCCAGCGACTCCAGGCGGTAGCGTGGCTGAAAGTGCAGGACGAACTCATCGTTCTTAAGTGCTTTGCGCAAATCGTTTTCCAGTTGGCGACGGTACTGGATCTGCTCGTTCATCTCCGGCGAGAAGTAGCGCCAGGTGTTCTTGCCATCGGCCTTGGCCTGGTACAAGGCAATATCGGCGCAGCGAATCAGTTCACCGGCATCGAAGCCTTGCAAGCGGGTCTGGGCCACGCCAAGGCTTGCACCGATATGCAGGGCCTGTTCTTCGTAGTGGATGGGTTGGTGCAGGTTGTCGATCAGGCGGGCACAGAAGCGGTCGATCTCGTTGCGGCTGTCCATGCCGTTCATCACCAGGACGAATTCGTCCCCGCCCAGGCGTGCTACCAGGTCCCCGTCGCGGGTCGACTCGCGCAGGCGCACGGCGACCTCCAGCAGCACGGCGTCCCCGGCGGCATGGCCGAGGGAGTCGTTGATCGGCTTGAAGCTGTCCAGGTCCAACAGCAACAGCGTCAAGGGTGGGGCGTCCTGGCCCTTGAGCAGCGCCTGTTCCAGAAAGCGCGAAAGCTTGTTGCGGTTGGCAAGGCCTGTGAGTGCATCGTGCATCGACAAGTGCTGGATGCGGGCATGGGCGGCCACCTCGTCAGTGATATCGCTGGCGGTGCCGCGAAAGCCGGCCAGCTTGCCGTCGAGCATGATCGACCGCGCCGAGACCCGGCAAAAACACAGCTGTCCATTCTGATCGCGGTAGGCGCAGCGAAGATTGGCCATTTGCTGCGGATCAGGCTCAGCCTGGCTATCAAGCCAGAGCGTCAGGGGGGTGGTCTCGCAACTGAGTAGCTGGTTGATCGGTTGGCCCAGCCAGTCTTCGGTCTTGTAGCCGGTGACGGTGACGAAGCGCTGGGAAAGATAGCTCAGGCGCTGGAAGCGATCGGTTTCCCAGATCCAGTCCGACGCGGCCTCGGCCACCGCACGAAAGCGCTGCTCGCTGGCCTCCAGCGCCAGGTTGCTCGATTGCAGGCTTCGCAGGGAGCTGGCGATTTCCCGGGCGGTGCGCAATGCATAGCGGAAGAAGTAGACCATCAGCAGGCCCAGTACCAGCATGGCCCCGAGCAAAGGGGGCAGCACAGCCCAGAGCAGTTGATCGCCCGGGCGGGGTGTGAGCCACGCCAGGCGGTACTCGGTTTCACCCAGTACCAGGCTGGATTGATCCTCTGCCAAGGCACCCGCTTTTTCGATGTGCATGCCGCTCACGCCAGCCCCGGCGCCCAGGTTGCTGAGTTTTTCGGGGGTCAGTTGGTCGACGAACATCATCACCGAGGTGGTGTGCGGATCAATGCCCAGTTGTTCGTCATCGGGGCGAATGGCGGCGGCCACCACTACCGCCGGCCAGCCATTGAACAGCACATACTGGGTGATTTGCCGGCGCTCGGTGGCGACGTTTCGCGCCTGGGCAATGATGGGGGCCAATGGCTCTTCTATATAGGTACTGGCGGGGGCGTTACTGAGCTGGCCTTTGAACAAGGCGTATTTAGTGTGCTGGTCATCGAGCACGAACACCCCTTCAAATCCGCTGGCGGTGTACAGCGAGTCTCCTACGTTTTTCTCTTTATAAGCCCACTCCAGGTCGGCGGTGCCGTTGAGGTGGTCGTAGGCGGCATCCCATACGGCATAGCTGGAGAGAAATTGCCGAGAAGCTTCCAGCCGCTGTTCGAGCGCCTTATGTGCATAGAAGCTGCTTTTTTCGCGCTCGCTGGCGTTCAGCGAGAGGGCAATGTTGAACAGTGCGCCGAGGGCAATCAGACAGGCCAGGACAAACAACACAGCGATACCGGCGATGAGTTTGCGGGTTTGCAGGTGAGGGGGCGGGTTGGTCGGCGAATTCTTGGCGATCCTGTCCATGCACGTGCTGCTCCTTGGTGAGTTGCACCCTTGCGGCCGTGCCGCAGGGGCGAACGTTCACTCAGGATAGGCCAGCTTCAGGGGGGCAAGGTCCAACTGGGCAAAATTGACTTGATCGCGCCCGCTGTTTTTCGCCGTGTACAAGGCTTTGTCGGCTTCATTCAACCAGGCTTCCGGAGAGCTCAGGCTTTCGTGGTAGCTGGCAAGGCCGATGCTCAGGCTGATGCGCAGGGCCGGCAATTGCGGATTGCGGTAGTTACCGACCTGTTCGCGCAGGCGCTCCATGCTCAGGCGGGCGTGTTCCAGGCTGGTGTCGGGCAGAATCAAACAGAACTCGTCGCCACCGTAGCGACCGGCCAGGTCATCTTCGCGCAGGCTGCGCTTGAGCTCGCTGCTGAGTTGGCTCAGCACACAGTCGCCAACGACATGGCCGTAGGTGTCATTGATGGATTTGAAGTGGTCGATGTCGATGATCGCGATGACTGCGCCGCAACGCTTTTGCTGGCAGATTTGGAACTTCAGTTGCAGCAGGTCTTTCCACGCGCCGTGATTGAGCAGGCCGGTCAGGCTGTCGGTGCGGCTCAGGGCGCTGAGACGGCGCTTGTGCTCGGACAGCTTCATGGCCAGGCGATAACAGACCCAGCCGACCGCCATGGGGTAGAGGGTCAGCATGGGCAGGCAGGCGTAGACCTGAAGGGAGGTTGCTTGCAGCTCAAGCCCGGCGCCGAACAGGGAGATCGACAGGCCGGCACCCAGGCACTGGGCGAGCAACCCCTTGAGAAACAGGCGTTGACCCCCGGCAGCGAAATTGTTCATCGCCATCATCGAAAGAATGGTGACGGTGGGCAGGGGATTGAAGTGCAGGGTGGCAGCCCAGAAACCGCCCATCAGCGAGTCGGTCAGCAGGTTACGGTATTCGGCGTGATAGGGAACCGGGGCACGCCGGGCGAGCTGATAGGCCAGGTGTGGCCAGAGCAGCCCGTTCAGCAGCAACAACCCCCAGACCCACTGAGGCATATCCAGGGTCGAGATACCGGCCATTACACTGAGCATGCCGATGCCCAGGCCGATAATGCGCGGTGGGTATATCCTTCTTACAAATGAAAGGCCCTTGCCGTTCTTGTTGTCCATCATGGTCGCTGGCCTGTCCCGGGACGCCGTTTATCGCATAGAAGCGGTGAACATTGTTGAACAATCGCACGCTAGTGAAAAATGGCCTTATAGGCCATTTCATAGTTGATGCAACCACCTTGGGGTACCATGAAACTTACCCTCATCCTTGGAGTGCTTCTGCTCATGGCCCCTCTGACCCCACAGGCGGGTGAACCGGCGCAACGCCAGGATGGGCGCTACCACAACTTGCGCCAGCTACCCCAGGACAGCGCGTTCAAAAAGCTGCGCATCGGATTCAAGTTTCTGTTCCTCAGCAAGCCACCGGATACTCGGCCGGATGTGGCGATTGCCGTACAGCCCCTGAGTCGCCAGCAATTGCTTGACGCTCCGGATCGCAGTGTGTGGCGGCTCGGGCATTCCACGGTACTGCTCAAGCTGCGTGAACGCTTCTTCATCACCGACCCGGTATTCGCCGAACGCGCCTCGCCAGTGCAATGGGCCGGGCCGCAGCGTTTCCACCAGCCACCGCTCAAGCTCGACGAACTGCCGCCGTTGACCGCAGTGATCCTTTCCCATGACCACTATGATCACCTCGATGAGCACGCCATCCGGCAATTGGCCGACCGTGCCGAGCATTTCATCGCGCCGTTGGGGGTGGGTGACCTGCTGATCGAGTGGGGGGTGCCGGCAGCCAAGGTGCAACAACTGGACTGGTGGCAGGAGACCCGCATCGAGGGTATCCGCTTCGTGGCGACGCCGGCCCAGCACTTTTCCGGGCGTGGTCTGTTCGACAGCAACAGCCGGCTATGGGCGTCGTGGGTCATCCTGGACGACAACCTGCGATTGTTCTTCAGCGGTGATACTGGCTATTTCGAGGGCTTCAAGCAAATTGGCGATCGATATGGGCCCTTTGATGTGACCCTGATCGAAACCGGTGCCTACAACCGTGACTGGCCCAACGTTCATATGCAGCCCGAACAAAGCCTGCAGGCGCACCAGGACCTGCGCGGGCGCTGGTTGCTGCCGGTGCATAACGGCACGTTTGATCTGTCCACCCACAGCTGGCATGAACCTTTCGATCGCATCCTTGCCTTGGCCAATGCCGCGCAGGTGCTGCTCAGCACGCCACAGATGGGCGAGCGGGTGAGCCTGGAACATCCCCATAGCGGCCCGGCCTGGTGGCTGCCCAAGCCGCAGCGTCAGACACTGGGCGCTGACGAGCGGGTCATGGCTATGAAGGACCTGTAGGCGGCGCTACTTCGGTGAGGGCTTGCGTGCTTTATCTTCCTTGCCCTCGCCCGGTTGTGGTGTGGGTGGTTTGCCGCTGTCGCTGCGCACTTGGGCATGGCTGATCAGCGCGAAGATGAAACTGCCGCCGATAATGTTGCCGACCAGGGTGGGGGCGGCAAAGTCCAGCCAGTAGGTTTGCCAGCTGACTTCACCGGCCCAGGCCAGGTACGAGACTTCCACGGAGCCGACGACAATATGGGTGAAGTCCCCCAGCGCCATGAGGTAGGTGATCATCAGGATGATCCAGATCTTGGCGTGCTCCATGGAGGGAATCATCCAGACCATGGTGGCGATCATCCAGCCCGAGATGATGCCCTTGGCAAACATCTGGTTCAGATCGTTCTCCATCACCTTGCGACCGACATCTAGAAAGGCTTCGTCGGTCTTGCTGTCGAAGATTGGCAGGTACAGCATCACGTAGGAAACCAGTATGGTGCCGGCGAGGTTGCCGAGCAGCACCACGGACCATAAGCGCAGCAGGCGTCCGAGATTGTTCAGCGTGGGGTTGGTCATGACCGGCAGTACGGCGGTCAGGGTGTTTTCGGTGAAAAGTTGTTGGCGGGCCAGGATGACCGCAAGAAACCCGGCTGAATACCCCAGGCTGGCAATCAGCTGGCTGCTGTCCCCTTCGGGCAGGCGCGCATAGAAAAGCCCCATGGCCATCATCGACAGGCCCATGCTCAATCCCGCTGCCAGCGCCGACCACCAGAGGGCGGCGAGCGTGCGCTCCAGTTCCTGATCACCCTGGTAACGAATGATCTCGTGCAACACGGCTGCGCGTGGGGGTTGGTTGTGACTGACTTCCTGCTCTTCGTCCGCTGACAGGCCTGGGGTCTTGCCGTTTTCTGTATCGCTCATGGCTATGGCTCGCGTGGAGTGCCTTCTCTACAGATCGACAGCGGGCGGATTAGTTGCCTGTCTCCAGAGCGTTGAGTGCGAGTTGTGCCACGGACAGGCGAGGGGCGGCGTGCTCGTGCAGGTCGTCTTCACGGAACCAGGCTGCGGACAAACCACACCAGGCCACGATCCACTGCAACAGTCGCTCGCGCGGTAGCGCGGCGATCTCGCAGACAAGCGCCAGTCGTTGGGTAAAGTGCTGTGCATCTGTGGCGATGCAAGGGGAGGGGTTGCAGAACAGATTGGCGTAATCGAACGTGCGCTCGCCGTAGAGGCACTTGGGGTCGATGGCGCGCCAACCGCGTGGGCCGAAGTCCAGCACATTGCCGTGGTGGATATCGCCGTGCAGCACGCATTCTTCTTGCGGGGTGGCCAACAGGTGCCGAGCGATTTCGGCGCTGTCTTTGTAGATGCCGCCATAGGCGTCGGCGGCGGGCCATAAACTGCTGAACCAGGACCTCAGTGTTATGAGTGGTAGTGCGGGCCTGTTGCGTGGGGCGTGTAACAGCGCAACGGTCTGGCACAGGATGCGGGTGGCGTGTTCATCGCGTCCTTGCTCGGCATAGGTGGTCAATGAGTCCGGCCCCAGCGCTCGCTCCATCAACAGGCCGTTGTCGGCGAGAGCCAGTACCTGCGCCGCGCCTTCGCCGTTCCACCACTTCATCACTTCGGCGCCATGTTGTTCTTCACGTGTATGGGCGACCTTGAGCATGGCGGGTTGGCCTTGGTACATCACCGCAAGCAAGTGACTGCTAGCCGTAATGATGGGGGCGCCATCGGGAATCAACTGCCAGCACTGCAGGTAAGGTTCAAACATGGAGGTTTCCTTGATGTGAAGTACCTATATATAGATATCTGAGGCGGAGTTGAAATAAGTCCTTGACCTGCCGTTTTATCTCTCTATAATTCGCCCCACTTCCGGCGTAGTCGGAATCGAAAACTCCTTGAGTTTCAAAGAGTTAACGGTTTCAGGTAGTGCCGGAGGGGCTCGATCGAAAGATCGGCAGCGGTGAAAAAGGCAGTTGACAGCGAATTCAAGCGCTGTAGAATTCGCCTCCCGCTGACGAGAGATCGCAGCGAGTTAAGCGGTTGAAGTTGAAAGAGAAATTCTGAAAAACTTCAAAATGAACGCTTGACACACTCTGAGGAAGGCGTAGAATGCGCGCCTCGGTTGAAGCGAAAGACTTCAGCCACCGCTCTTTAACAATCGAATCAAGCAATTCGTGTGGGTGCTTGTGAGCTCAGGCTGATAGTCAAAAAGATTATCAGCATCACAAGTGACTACACGAGAAGTCGAAAGATTTCAAAGAAGTCATTTGAGATTGCTGAGCCAAGTTTAGGGTTTTCTCAAAACCCAAGCAGTATTGAACTGAAGAGTTTGATCATGGCTCAGATTGAACGCTGGCGGCAGGCCTAACACATGCAAGTCGAGCGGATGAGAAGAGCTTGCTCTTCGATTCAGCGGCGGACGGGTGAGTAATACCTAGGAATCTGCCTGGTAGTGGGGGACAACGTTTCGAAAGGAACGCTAATACCGCATACGTCCTACGGGAGAAAGCAGGGGACCTTCGGGCCTTGCGCTATCAGATGAGCCTAGGTCGGATTAGCTAGTTGGTGAGGTAATGGCTCACCAAGGCGACGATCCGTAACTGGTCTGAGAGGATGATCAGTCACACTGGAACTGAGACACGGTCCAGACTCCTACGGGAGGCAGCAGTGGGGAATATTGGACAATGGGCGAAAGCCTGATCCAGCCATGCCGCGTGTGTGAAGAAGGTCTTCGGATTGTAAAGCACTTTAAGTTGGGAGGAAGGGCATTAACCTAATACGTTAGTGTTTTGACGTTACCGACAGAATAAGCACCGGCTAACTCTGTGCCAGCAGCCGCGGTAATACAGAGGGTGCAAGCGTTAATCGGAATTACTGGGCGTAAAGCGCGCGTAGGTGGTTCGTTAAGTTGGATGTGAAATCCCCGGGCTCAACCTGGGAACTGCATCCAAAACTGGCGAGCTAGAGTAGGGCAGAGGGTGGTGGAATTTCCTGTGTAGCGGTGAAATGCGTAGATATAGGAAGGAACACCAGTGGCGAAGGCGACCACCTGGGCTCATACTGACACTGAGGTGCGAAAGCGTGGGGAGCAAACAGGATTAGATACCCTGGTAGTCCACGCCGTAAACGATGTCAACTAGCCGTTGGAATCCTTGAGATTTTAGTGGCGCAGCTAACGCATTAAGTTGACCGCCTGGGGAGTACGGCCGCAAGGTTAAAACTCAAATGAATTGACGGGGGCCCGCACAAGCGGTGGAGCATGTGGTTTAATTCGAAGCAACGCGAAGAACCTTACCAGGCCTTGACATGCAGAGAACTTTCCAGAGATGGATTGGTGCCTTCGGGAACTCTGACACAGGTGCTGCATGGCTGTCGTCAGCTCGTGTCGTGAGATGTTGGGTTAAGTCCCGTAACGAGCGCAACCCTTGTCCTTAGTTACCAGCACGTAATGGTGGGCACTCTAAGGAGACTGCCGGTGACAAACCGGAGGAAGGTGGGGATGACGTCAAGTCATCATGGCCCTTACGGCCTGGGCTACACACGTGCTACAATGGTCGGTACAGAGGGTTGCCAAGCCGCGAGGTGGAGCTAATCTCACAAAACCGATCGTAGTCCGGATCGCAGTCTGCAACTCGACTGCGTGAAGTCGGAATCGCTAGTAATCGCGAATCAGAATGTCGCGGTGAATACGTTCCCGGGCCTTGTACACACCGCCCGTCACACCATGGGAGTGGGTTGCACCAGAAGTAGCTAGTCTAACCTTCGGGAGGACGGTTACCACGGTGTGATTCATGACTGGGGTGAAGTCGTAACAAGGTAGCCGTAGGGGAACCTGCGGCTGGATCACCTCCTTAATCGACAGACATCAGCTGTCTTATAAGCTCCCACACGAATTGCTTGATTCATTGAAGAAGACGATATCGGTAACAGCTCTTAACTGGGTCTGTAGCTCAGTTGGTTAGAGCGCACCCCTGATAAGGGTGAGGTCGGCAGTTCGAATCTGCCCAGACCCACCAGTTTCTTGTTGGGGCCATAGCTCAGCTGGGAGAGCGCCTGCCTTGCACGCAGGAGGTCAGCGGTTCGATCCCGCTTGGCTCCACCACCCCTTGCTACCGTGTCAAAGCTTAGAAATGAATATTCGCCTCGAATATTGATTTCTGAACTTTTTCAGAATCGTTCTTTAAAAATTTGGGTATGTGATAGAAAGATAGACTGAATAGCACTTTCACTGGTGTTGTTCAGGCTAAGGTAAAATTTGTGAGTTTAATCGCGAATTTTCGGCGAATGTCGTCTTCACAGTATAACCAGATTGCTTGGGGTTATATGGTCAAGTGAAGAAGCGCATACGGTGGATGCCTTGGCAGTCAGAGGCGATGAAAGACGTGGTAGCCTGCGATAAGCTTCGGGGAGTCGGCAAACAGACTTTGATCCGGAGATCTCTGAATGGGGGAACCCACTCAGCATAAGCTGAGTATCTTGTACTGAATACATAGGTGCAAGAGGCGAACCAGGGGAACTGAAACATCTAAGTACCCTGAGGAAAAGAAATCAACCGAGATTCCCTTAGTAGTGGCGAGCGAACGGGGACTAGCCCTTAAGTGGCTTTGAGATTAGCGGAACGCTCTGGAAAGTGCGGCCATAGTGGGTGATAGCCCTGTACGCGAAAATCTCTTAGTCATGAAATCGAGTAGGACGGAGCACGAGAAACTTTGTCTGAATATGGGGGGACCATCCTCCAAGGCTAAATACTACTGACTGACCGATAGTGAACCAGTACCGTGAGGGAAAGGCGAAAAGAACCCCGGAGAGGGGAGTGAAATAGAACCTGAAACCGTATGCGTACAAGCAGTGGGAGCCTACTTGTTAGGTGACTGCGTACCTTTTGTATAATGGGTCAGCGACTTATATTCAGTGGCGAGCTTAACCGAATAGGGGAGGCGTAGCGAAAGCGAGTCTTAATAGGGCGCTTAGTCGCTGGGTATAGACCCGAAACCGGGCGATCTATCCATGGGCAGGTTGAAGGTTAGGTAACACTGACTGGAGGACCGAACCGACTACCGTTGAAAAGTTAGCGGATGACCTGTGGATCGGAGTGAAAGGCTAATCAAGCTCGGAGATAGCTGGTTCTCCTCGAAAGCTATTTAGGTAGCGCCTCATGTATCACTGTAGGGGGTAGAGCACTGTTTCGGCTAGGGGGTCATCCCGACTTACCAAACCGATGCAAACTCCGAATACCTACAAGTGCCGAGCATGGGAGACACACGGCGGGTGCTAACGTCCGTCGTGAAAAGGGAAACAACCCAGACCGTCAGCTAAGGTCCCAAAG
This sequence comes from Pseudomonas sp. JQ170C, assembly GCF_035581345.1. Classification (NCBI taxonomy): domain Bacteria; kingdom Pseudomonadati; phylum Pseudomonadota; class Gammaproteobacteria; order Pseudomonadales; family Pseudomonadaceae; genus Pseudomonas; species Pseudomonas sp. JQ170C. The sequence continues at coordinate 4,688,257 of NZ_CP141608.1, read as the reverse complement.
TCATGGTTAAGTGGGAAACGATGTGGGAAGGCTTAGACAGCTAGGAGGTTGGCTTAGAAGCAGCCACCCTTTAAAGAAAGCGTAATAGCTCACTAGTCGAGTCGGCCTGCGCGGAAGATGTAACGGGGCTCAAACCATGCACCGAAGCTACGGGTATCACTTAGGTGATGCGGTAGAGGAGCGTTCTGTAAGCCTGTGAAGGTGAGTTGAGAAGCTTGCTGGAGGTATCAGAAGTGCGAATGCTGACATGAGTAACGACAATGGGAGTGAAAAACTCCCACGCCGAAAGACCAAGGTTTCCTGCGCAACGTTAATCGACGCAGGGTTAGTCGGTCCCTAAGGCGAGGCTGAAAAGCGTAGTCGATGGAAAACAGGTTAATATTCCTGTACTTCTAGTTATTGCGATGGAGGGACGGAGAAGGCTAGGCCAGCTTGGCGTTGGTTGTCCAAGTTTAAGGTGGTAGGCTGAGATCTTAGGTAAATCCGGGATCTTAAGGCCGAGAGCTGATGACGAGTTGCCTTTAGGCGACGAAGTGGTTGATGCCATGCTTCCAAGAAAAGCTTCTAAGCTTCAGATAACTAGGAACCGTACCCCAAACCGACACAGGTGGTTGGGTAGAGAATACCAAGGCGCTTGAGAGAACTCGGGTGAAGGAACTAGGCAAAATGGCACCGTAACTTCGGGAGAAGGTGCGCCGGTGAGGGTGAAGGACTTGCTCCGTAAGCTCATGCCGGTCGAAGATACCAGGCCGCTGCGACTGTTTATTAAAAACACAGCACTCTGCAAACACGAAAGTGGACGTATAGGGTGTGACGCCTGCCCGGTGCCGGAAGGTTAATTGATGGGGTTAGCTAACGCGAAGCTCTTGATCGAAGCCCCGGTAAACGGCGGCCGTAACTATAACGGTCCTAAGGTAGCGAAATTCCTTGTCGGGTAAGTTCCGACCTGCACGAATGGCGTAACGATGGCGGCGCTGTCTCCACCCGAGACTCAGTGAAATTGAAATCGCTGTGAAGATGCAGTGTATCCGCGGCTAGACGGAAAGACCCCGTGAACCTTTACTATAGCTTTGCACTGGACTTTGAATTTGCTTGTGTAGGATAGGTGGGAGGCTTTGAAGCGTGGACGCCAGTTCGCGTGGAGCCATCCTTGAAATACCACCCTGGCAACTTTGAGGTTCTAACTCAGGTCCGTTATCCGGATCGAGGACAGTGTATGGTGGGTAGTTTGACTGGGGCGGTCTCCTCCTAAAGAGTAACGGAGGAGTACGAAGGTGCGCTCAGACCGGTCGGAAATCGGTCGTAGAGTATAAAGGCAAAAGCGCGCTTGACTGCGAGACAGACACGTCGAGCAGGTACGAAAGTAGGTCTTAGTGATCCGGTGGTTCTGTATGGAAGGGCCATCGCTCAACGGATAAAAGGTACTCCGGGGATAACAGGCTGATACCGCCCAAGAGTTCATATCGACGGCGGTGTTTGGCACCTCGATGTCGGCTCATCACATCCTGGGGCTGAAGCCGGTCCCAAGGGTATGGCTGTTCGCCATTTAAAGTGGTACGCGAGCTGGGTTTAGAACGTCGTGAGACAGTTCGGTCCCTATCTGCCGTGGACGTTTGAGATTTGAGAGGGGCTGCTCCTAGTACGAGAGGACCGGAGTGGACGAACCTCTGGTGTTCCGGTTGTCACGCCAGTGGCATTGCCGGGTAGCTATGTTCGGAAGAGATAACCGCTGAAAGCATCTAAGCGGGAAACTTGCCTCAAGATGAGATCTCACTGGAGCCTTGAGCTCCCTGAAGGGCCGTCGAAGACTACGACGTTGATAGGTTGGGTGTGTAAGCGCTGTGAGGCGTTGAGCTAACCAATACTAATTGCCCGTGAGGCTTGACCATATAACACCCAAGCAATTTGCGTCGAATGACCAGATTGCGGTGTTGTGAAGACGAAACGAACCGAAAGTTTGCGACTCACACAAAACATCACATACCCGATTTGCCGGAACGTCGAATGACGGTCTGGTACACAGAATTTCTTGACGACCATAGAGCATTGGAACCACCTGATCCCATCCCGAACTCAGTAGTGAAACGATGCATCGCCGATGGTAGTGTGGGGTTTCCCCATGTGAGAGTAGGTCATCGTCAAGATTAAATTCCGAAACCCCTATCTGCATACGCAGGTAGGGGTTTTGTCTTTTCTGGCTGAGCAAAAGCCAACAGAATCCAGATCAAAGAAACCATCACGCTACAGCTAAACGCGCGCGGGAGCCTGGCTCAGGCTCCCGCACCGGTTTACACGAACGCCTGTGGCGCCATGCCACGCGGCAGGCGGCAACGATCAGGCTGGGCGGCCAGGCGTACACGCCAGTTGGCCTTGAAGCAGAACGTGGTGGCTTGCACCGGGCTCGCCTGGGACGCTTGGCTCGCCAGTCGCTGTTTGCGCAGTTCAGCCAGGGAAGGGGTGGCTTTCTTGGCCGGCACCGATTCAGCTTTGACCAGGGAACGCTGACAGGATTTGCAATCGACCTTGTCGGTGTCAGCGGTGCTGCTGAGGTTGTTGCCATTTCGACCGCAAGCGACTGCGTCGCCGCTCGTTGAGTAGTGCATTACCACGCTGTACATCTCCACACATATGAACAAAAGCGCGGGCATTTTCGCACATTTCATCCGCGCATAAAAAAAGGCCGCCTGACGGCAGCCTTTCATGTCTTTCAGTGCGCTACAGGGCAACCCCCTCAGCGGCGCAGTTTGGCGCAGTGATCCTGCTCGGGTTGCGCCGCCGTATACCACACGTAGTCAGCGCTTTCGGCGCTCACGGTTTTGCCCACCTCGGCCAGAATCAGCACCACATTACCGTCCTTGGCACCCAGGTCGCTCAGGTGCAGCGGCACGCCCAGGTCCTTGCGCACATGGAAGGCTCCCGCCAGCAATACCGCAGGTGCAGGAGCACTCAACAAACGTTCGGCCATGCGCCGATCCCGCTGTTGCTGCACGGCGAGCATCGCCGGCATCTGCGTTTCGGGAAGCAGGCCGCAATGCGACTCGCGGATATCGTCCAGCAGCGTGGTCTGTACGTACGGCGTGGTGGACGCTGTGCCCTCAAGCGTCGGACGCTGTTTGTAGATCTGCATGATCTGCGCCCGGTCCAGGTTGGCGGCCAACAGGGGATAGGGTTGCTTCACGGCGTAGGTGACCAATGCCCCATACACGCTCCAATCCCAATTGGCCTGCCAGGCCAGCGCCTTGAACAGGTCGCTCGGCACCTCGCCCGCTCGGGCAGCGGCTTGCACGGCATCAACGTTTGCCTGTTGATTCGGATTGATCATCTCCATCAGCAGACTGCCTTGTGCGCGCTGTGCAGCAAGTTGGCGCATCAACCACAGTTGCAGGGCGTGATGATCCGGATTGTCGTGTTGCTCACCGACCAGCACACGCGGCGCGGTGGCCAGGCGTTCGACCAATTGCTGCGGCGTAAGGGTCTGACCCGACGCAAGATCGCGAATGACGCCAAGTTCGGCGTGGTCACGGCCTTGTGGAGCAATAGGGGCCGGCGGTGGCTGTACAGGGTGAGATTGGCAGGCCGTCAACAGGCCCACCAGGCAGAGCGACAGAAGACGCATGAGGTTTCCTTGGTAATCAGTTGCCCCTCGATCACCGTTGAACGAGGGGGCCTATCAGCGCGCGATGATTAACGGGTGGCCACGTTCGGGGTGTTGCTGGATCAGTACCTGCAGCCCATACACCGCCGCCAGTGCATCGGCCGTCAGCACGTCTGCCGGCGGCCCATAGGCGTGGGGCAGGCCTTGCTGCAACAACAGTAGGTGATCGCAATAGCGGGCTGCCAGGTTGAGATCGTGCAGGATAACCATGACCGCGGCGCCACGTTCGGCGAAGTCGCGCACCGCTTGCAAAATGGTGTGTTGGTGTAATGGATCGAGCATTGACGTCGGCTCGTCAAGCAACAGCGTCTGGCCTTGCGCGCCGGGCCAGAGTTGCGCCAGTACCCGAGCCAGATGCACCCGCTGCCGCTCGCCACCCGACAGCGCCAGGTAACTGCGCCCAGCCAGGTGCAGGGCGTCAGCCGCTTGCAGTGCCTCGGTGACGATCTCGGCATCGCGTAGCTGGCCGGTGGCATGGGGCAGGCGACCCATGCTCACCACCTCGTTGACCGAAAAGCCGAAGTTCAGGCTCGAACTCTGGGGCAACACGGCCAGGCGCTTGGCGCGCTCCTGGCCAGGCCAATCGGCGAGCGGGCGCTCATCGAGGCTGACGCTGCCTTCGGTAATCGGCAGCTCAGCGCACAGGGCTGCAAGCAATGTACTTTTACCGGCGCCGTTGGGGCCGAGTACGCCAACCACCTCCCCGGGGTTCAGCTGAATGTCGATGTTCTCCAGCACAGTGCGATGACCGCGCCGTACCGACAGGTTATTTGCCCGTAGCATCAGGAACGCCCCCGCACCAGCAAGAAGAGGAAGAAGGGCGCACCGATAAGCGCGGTCACGATTCCGATCGGAAGTTCAGCCGGCGCCAGCAGCAAGCGCGCGATCAGGTCGGCCAGCAACAGCAGCGCGGCACCGGCCAGCAACGACGCGGGCAACAGCACCCGATGGTCCGGGCCGACCAGCAACCGCATCAAGTGCGGTACCACCAGGCCGATAAAGCCGATCAGGCCGGCAGCGGCCACTGCAGCGCCCACACCCAGGGCGGTACACAACACCAGCTCCAGCTTGATCCGCTCGACATCGAAGCCCAGGTGACGGGCTTCCGATTCACCCAGCAGCATGGCGTTCAGCGCCGACGCCCGGCGAGGCAGCCACAGCGCTACACCGACCACCACGATCAGCAACGGCCATAGGCGCTGATAGCTGGCACCGTTGAGGCTGCCCAGGTTCCAGAAGGTCAGGGTACGCAACGTCGCATCATCGGCCAGGTAGGTAAACAAACCGACGCCGGCCCCCGCCATCGCCGTCATTGCCACACCGGCCAGGAGCATGGTGGCGACATTGGTCTGTCCATTGCTGCGGCCGAAGCGATACACCACCGCCGTAACGATCAGGCCACCGCCGAAGGCGCACACCGACAGCACATAAGGTTCAATGGCCGGCGGCATCCCGCCCAGCATGCTGCCACCGACGATGGCGATAGCCGCCCCCAGTGCCGCACCGCCAGACACGCCCACCAGGCCGGGATCAGCCAGGGGGTTGCGAAACAAGCCCTGCATGGCGACGCCAGACAGCGCCAGCACGGCGCCGACAGCAATGCCCAGCAAAGTCCGAGGCAAGCGGATCTGCCCCAGGATCAGCTCTGCCTGGTGGGTAGCGTCGCCGTCCAGCGACAGCCCGAGCATGCGCAAACCTGCCATCAAGGTGTCACTCAACGGCAAACTGACCGGCCCCAATGCCAGAGACAGCCAAATCACCGACACCAGCATCACCCCCAGGGCGAGCAGCATCGGACGAGGCCGGACAATAGCTGTCATTGGCCAGCCCCGGCGGTCAGTGGTTTGGCATCCGGGTAGAACGCCGCTGTAAGGCTGGCCAACGCATCCGGTACCCGTGGACCGAGGCCACCGACCAGTAAGGTCGGATCAATCACCATCACCCTGCCTTCACGTCCGGCCTGGGTCTGGGCCAGCACCGGGTTCTGCTCGAGCAGGGCCGCACGGGCGGCATCACCTTGCAGGCGACCGCCGGCGAAGATGATCACCTGTGGGTCCAGGGCCAGTAGCGCTTCGCTGGACACCGGCTTGTAGCCATTGTGTTCGCCAAGGCTTTGACCGCCGGCCTGCTGGATCATCCAGGCGGCCAGCGTGTCCTTGCCGGCTACTTGCAGGTTGCCGCCGGAGTGGCTGAGCAACATCAGCACACGAGGTGCCGGATGTTGCTGCTGTGCGAGCTTGACCCGCGCAGCCTGCTGACTCAAACGCTGCTCATAGCCGTTCATCAATGCCTGCGCTTCAGCCGGCTTGCCAAGCAGTTGCCCCAGCGCGGTCAGGTTGTGTTGCAGAGTCGGTACATCGGCCTTGGCCGACAGCAGTTCAATCCGCACGCCTGCAGCCTTGAGCTGCTCCAGCACCGGTGGCGGGCCCATTTCATTGCTGCCGACCAGGATGTCCGGCTTGAGCGCGAGGATCCCTTCGGCGGCCAGCTGACGCTGGTAGCCGACCCCCGGCAGGCTGTGCAGCGAGCGTGGGTACTGGCTGGTGCTGTCGACACCGACCAGTTTGCTTTCGCCACCCAAGGCAACCACCCACTCGCTGAACGCGCCACCGGCACTGACCCAGCGCTGGGGCAGGGCCTCGGTGGCGGTCGCCATCTGACTGAGGAGCACGCCGGCGCAGGCCAGCAGTGTTTTCATACGCATCAAGTGGATTCCTCAGGCAGTCAAAGGGCGGGTGGATTCTGCCAATGCACGCCAGTCGTCACGCTCGGGCACACCCGGCTTGCGCACACCGAACAACTGGATAACCAGCTCGCCATCGGCATCGAAGCCTTCGTAGCTGGTGACGATGCCATCGACGCTTGGCTTGCGTACGCGCCACAGTTCGGTCACGCCGGTGGTCTTCAGGTGCAGGTTGAACGCCGGGTCGAGCACGTTGAACCAGGTGTCCATCCAGCGTAGGTTGCTGACCGGCCCCGAGTGAATCTGGATGCAGTGCTTGTTGCCCACGAACACCATGATCGGCACTTCGCGTTTGCCGGCCTCTTCGATCACGTTGGTCAATTCGACGGTGGCCAGCGGCTCGGCCCATTCGTGGCCGGCCAGGCGCAGGGCCTGGGTACGGGCCACATCGTTGCGCTTGAGCAGGGCAAAGAAGTCATGGGTGTCCTGCAGCTGCGACCATTCGGTACGCAGGGCGACCGCGTCGACCTCGGCATCGTCACGTGGCGCCTTGGCTTGCGGCAGGGGTTGCAGGTTCAGCTCGGCAGTCTGTTGTTCGGCGCGAAAGCGCTCGACCAACGGTGCCCAGGCGGCTTCGTCGCTGGTGGCGGTGAGGAATACCTTGTGCACGGCCACACCCTGGCGGTCGAAGACCTGAATGCTGCGCTGCGGACCGCGCGCCGTCGCTTCGTCGACAGCGAACACACTGGCCCAGCCACTGAGAAACAGGCGCAGGTCGATGTCGGGCGACAGCACCATGCCCATCTGGCCGCTGCCCATCACCGTCACGTCACGGTAAACGCCTTTGCGTTCATGCACGCAATGTTCGTTGCGGGTCAGGGCCATGATGTAGCCCAGGTCGCCAAGGGCCGGCAGCAGCGTTGCCCATTCCGGGCGCAGGCGCACGGTATCGGTGCCCAGGCGGCTGGCCGTCAGTTCGGCTTCGCTGACACCGAGCTTGGCTGCGGCGTCGCGCGCGCGCAGGCCAGGTTGTTCGCTGCGTAGCTGTTGCCAGTTCAGGTACAGCGTCGGTTCGGTGGACTGGGCGCAGGTTGGGACGGTCATGGAAGAACTCCTTCAGGGTCATCGGTTCGCCGTAAGGGCGAATTCTATTGGTATCTCAACGCGGCTGGACACAGCCCGGCCATCGACAATTTCGGGGCGAAAGCGCCAGTGGGTGACAGCCTCCAGGGCCGCCTGGTCAAGGCTGTCCACGCCCGAAGAGCGCACCAGCTTGAGCTTCTGTTGCTGACCGCGCTCGTCCAGGCTCACTTCCACACGCACGATGCCTTGCTGGTTGCGCCGGCGTGCCTGGGACGGGTAACGAGGAGGTGGGGGAGGGCTGACAAAGCTGGGGCGCAGGCTGACCACCGGGGTAAGGGCAGGCGCTGCCGCCGCAGGAGCCGCCGGAGCGGGGACGGCAGGCATGGTGCTGGGTGCGGTAGCGATTGCCGGACCGGGCGTGCTGTTGACGGGTTGGGCAGGACGAGGTTCGGCGCGAGACGGCGTTGGCGGTGGCGATTTGACGACCGCCGGCCGGGGCGAAGCTCGGGGTGAATTGGCCGGTGCAGGTGGAGTCTTTGCTGGCACAGGTGCTTTTACCAGCAATGGCTTTGCCGCTGGCTGCGGAGCAGGTTCTGGCCGGGGGAGCGGTGCCTGGGCTGCTTGAACGGGCGGTGCAAGGCTGACCCATTGAAGCGTCATCGTCGGCTGAAAAGCCAAGGGCGCTGATATGGCCTCACGGTCGTGCAGCAGCCAAACGAGGCCGGAATGCAGTGCGATGGACAACAGCAAATAGCCTGCAAGACGTTTCATGCACGTTCTTTTTTATAAATAAGAACGCATATGGTAATAATTTGCATTTGTAAGTCAAGCTGGTTATCGTCGCTGCCGCTGCCAACAGTGTGCCAGTGATCAGTGCCCTTCACAGAAAGGGGCAATCGCTGCGTTCAAAACAAAATCCAACACATCCCAGTCAGCTCCAGACGCCAGCCCAGGACCGTTTGCAGGCCTGCTGCGTGCGACCGCTGCCTGACCTTCAGGAGTCAAGTTAGATGTCGATTCGCCCGCCATTCCCCCAGCGTTCGTGGCTTGCCTTGCTGCTGCTCTCGCCCTCGCTGGCCCTGGCTGCAGAGCCCGTCACCCAGTTCGATACCGTCAGCGTGACCGCCACCCGCACCGAGCAAACCCTGATGCAGGTGCCGAACACGGTCTCGGTTCACAACGAACGCGAAATCGACCAGCACAACGACAAGAACCTCAAGGATCTGGTGCGCTACGAGCCGGGCGTCTCGGTCAGTGGTACCGGCAGCCGGTTTGGCCTCAATGGCGCGAACATCCGCGGTATCGACGGTAACCGCGTGTTGACCCAGGTCGACGGTGTGCGGATTCCGCAAAGCAACTTCTTCAGCCCGTTCCAGGACGTGCGCAGCAACTACGTCGACCTCGACACAATCAAGCAGGTGGAAATCATCCGCGGCCCGGCGTCTTCGCTGTATGGCAGCGACGCCATCGGCGGTGCGGTCAGCTACATGACCAAGGATGCCGGCGACTACCTGGACGAGGGCGACGACACCTACGCCCGTTTCAAGACCGGCTATGACGGCAGCGATGACAGCTGGCAGCGCAGCGCCACCTTCGCCGGACGTACCGGTACCGTCGACGGCCTGCTGCACCTGGGCCGCCGTGACGGTCAGTCCACCGACACCTGGGGTGGCACCGGCGGTGTCGGCAGTGCCCGCGAGGAAGCCAACCCGCTCGACTACACCACCGAAAACCTGCTGGCGAAACTGGGCTGGGACTACGCCGATGGCGATCGCCTGCAGTTCACCTACGAGCGCTACCAGGACGATGCCAACAGCAACCTGCTCAGCGACATCAACCCGCGGGCGACCTTCACCAGCCCGGCCATCCTCGGCTCGCAAGCCAAAGACAGCATCGACCGCGACCGCTACAGCCTGGAGCACACCCTGGGCCTGAACAGCCTGCTGGCCGACCAGCTCAAGTGGCAGCTCAACTACCAGGAAAGCAGCAACAAACAGAAAACCGCTCAGCAACGCCAGACGACGGCCGGGGTCAATCGCCTGCGTACCCGCGACTCGCAATACGATGAGCGCCTGTGGAGCCTGAACACCCAGCTCGACAAACAGTTCGCCATCAACGATACCCGTCACCACCTGATCTACGGTGCCGAGGTCAAACGCATCGAGGCCAGCAACCTGCGCAAGGGCAGCGAAGTACGCCTGGACACCGGTGCCGTGGTGCCGGCCACCGAGAACTTCCCGGTCAGCGACTTCCCGGACCCGACCAGCGAATCCCTGGGCCTGTTCGTCCAGGACAGCATCGAGATCGGCCGCTGGACCCTGCTGCCGGGCCTGCGCTACGACTACTACCGCCAAACCCCGCACGTCACCGACGCCTACCTCAACGGCCTGCCTTCAGAGACCGATCCGTCGCGGATCACCGACGACCACATCTCGCCAAAACTGGGTGTCACCTACCAACTGACCGAACATGAAAGCCTCTACGGCCAGTACGCTGCCGGCTTCCGTGCGCCGAGCCCGGTGAACATGTACGGCGAGTTCAGCAACCCACAGTTCGGTTACCAGCAGATCGGCAACCCCGACCTCAAGCCGGAAACCAGCGACAGCTACGAATTCGGCCTGCGCGGTCGTTACGACCTGGGCAGCTTCGGTATCGCGCTGTTCTACAACAAGTACAAGGACTTCATCGCTACCGACACCGTGCCCGATCCCAATGGCAACGGCTTGCTGACCTTCCAGCCGCGCAACCTGGGCAAAGTCACCATCCGCGGTGCCGAAGCCAAGGGCGACATCAAGCTCGACGCTTTCCTGCCAGCCGGTACCCGCGCCCTGGGCTCCATTGCCTACGCACGGGGCAAGGATGAAGAAAGTGGCCAACCGCTGAACAGCGTCGACCCTCTCAAGGCCGTCATGGGCCTGGGCTACGATGCGCCGAGCGGCGTGTTCGGCGGCCAGCTGACCTGGACCCTGGTTCAGGCCAAGGACCGCGTCGACCACAGCGGCGATGCCGACCTGCTGATCAACCGCCAGTTTGAAACCCCGGGCTATGGCGTGCTTGACCTCAACGGCTGGTGGCAGGTCACTGAAGAGGTGTCGATCAACGGCGGCCTGTTCAACGTCACTGACCAGAAGTACTGGAACTGGGGCGACGTCCAGGGCCGCGATACCGATGCAGCCGGCCTGGGTCGATTGACGCAACCGGGGCGGTATGCGGCGGTCAACGTGATCTGGGAGATCTGATCGGATGTGAGGTGCGGCTGTTTTGCACTGAACCGGTAGGCGCGGGCTTGCCCGCGATCGGCCGCCTAGCGGCCGTATACCAGACAACACCAACGTGGCCGGATGTACCGGCCTCTCGCGGGGCAAGCCCGCTCCCACCGATTGCACGGATTCCAAAAAAATCTGCACAGCGTCAGCGACCTGACCCGGTAGGAGCGGGCTTGCCCCGCGAGAGGCCGCATGCCGCAACACCCCTCCCGCTTTACCCCCTCCACGCCATCAGGCCAATGTGCTCAGCCCCGCCATCACCTCGTCTGTCAGCCAGCGCCGAGCGTACAGTCGGTTCATGTATTACCAGGCGTAATAGCTAAGACCCTTCTTTCTATTTATAGGTAATTCACGGCTGGGAGTAACATCCCCTCCATGCACCGGGATGCGTCGAGCAGCACTGCTGTGAGCCCTTGCATGGCTACGCCGATTAGCGGCCGCCGCTCCTTTCTAAAAGAACAAGTATTAGAGGAACTCGCATGTCTTTGTCCGTCCCGCTCACCCGCGAGCATTTTGAACGTCTCGATCACGATGACCCCCTGGGCAACTCGCGTGCGCGTTTTGATCTTCCATCGGGCGAGATCTATCTCGATGGCAACTCCTTGGGGGCCATGCCCGCTCATGTCCCTGCGCGCATTGAACGCGTGCTGAAGCAGGAGTGGGCCCACGGCCTGATTCGCTCCTGGAATGATGCCGACTGGTACCCCGCGCCGCAGCGCGCCGGCGGCAAGATTGCCCGGTTGATCGGTGCCGGTGCCAATGAGGTGATCGTCGCCGACTCCACCTCCATCAACCTGTTCAAGGTGCTGGTGGCGGCTACCCGTATGCAGTCGGGACGCAAGGTGATCCTCGGCGAGCGGGGCAACTTCCCGACTGACGTCTATGTCGCCTCCGGCGTGGCCGAACTCACCGGTTGCGAGCTGCGTTGCGTCGAGCCGGACGAGGTGCTGGCGGCGCTGAATGAAGAGGTCGCGATCCTTTCCCTGACCCATGTGAACTACAAGTCCGGCCGCCGCTACGACATGGCCGCCATCACGGCGCGTGCCCACGAAGTCGGGGCCCTGGTGGTCTGGGACCTGTGCCACTCCGCCGGTGCCATGCCGATCGACCTGAACGGTGTGCAGGCCGACTTCGCCGTCGGTTGTGGCTACAAGTACTTGAACGGCGGCCCCGGTGCGCCCGCTTTCGTGTTTGTCGCCGAACGCCACATCCCGCATGTGCGTCAACCGCTGACCGGCTGGCACGGCCATGCCCGGCCGTTCGACTTCACCCACGACTACGAGGCGCACCCGACCATCGACCGCATGCTGGTGGGCACTGCTCCCCAGTTGGGCATCCTGGCCCTGGAAGCCTCGCTGGAGGTGTTCGACGGCGTCGACATGCAGGTGCTGCGCAACAAGAGCGTCGCCCTGTGCGATCTGTTCATCCAGCTCTGCGACGAGCAGTTGGTTGGCCTGGACGTGGAGCTGCGCTCGCCGCGCGATGCCGCGCAACGCGGCAGCCAAGTGTCGCTGGCGCATGCCAATGCCTACCCGGTGATGCAAGCACTGATCGCCCGCGGGGTGATCGGCGACTTCCGTGCCCCGGACATCCTGCGCTTTGGCTTCGCCCCGCTCTACAACAGCTACGTGGACATTTGGGACAGCGTCCAGGCGCTGCGCGAGGTACTCGCAAGCGGCGAATGGAATGCGCCGCGTTTCATCGCCAGGAAGTCGGTGACCTGATCCCTTCTTGACCAGACCTGAGCACTCGAACATGACAAAAACAACAAGCTCTTTCGATAACCTGGTCCAGCGCGAGCAGGGCCTGAAACAAAGCTTGAGCAGCGGCCAGCTATCGATGATTGCCATCGGTGGCGCCATCGGCACCGGGCTGTTCCTGGGCAGTGGCTTTGCCATCGGCTTTGCCGGCCCCAGCGTGCTGCTGAGTTACGGCATCGGTGCGGTGATCGCGCTGCTGCTGATGGGCTGCCTGGCGGAAATGACCGTCCGCCACCCGACTTCAGGCTCCTTCGGCTCCTTCGCCGAGTTCTACGTGGCGCCCTGGTTCGGCTTCCTCATTCGCTATGCGTACTGGGCGTCCATTGTCTTTGCGGTGGGCACCGAGATCACCGCGGCGGCCATGTACATGAAGTACTGGTTCCCGGACGTGCCGGGCGGTTACTGGATGGTCACCTTCTCGACGGCGCTGGTGTTGATCAACCTCTTCAGCGTCAAGGTCTTCGGTGCAATCGAGTACGTGTTCTCTCTGCTCAAGCTGTGCGCCATCGTCGCCTTCATCCTCTTGGGCGCCTGGGTGGTTTATGGCGCGCCGGCGGATTCGTCCATCGGCTTTGCCAACTATACGAATGATCGTGGCTTCTTCCCCAACGGCATGTGGGGCACCTGGGTGGCGGTCATCGTGGCGTTCTTCAGCTACCTCAGCATCGAGATGATCGCGGTGGCGGCGGGGGAGGCCAAGGACCCCAAGCGGGCGGTCACCAAGGCCTTCCGCATCACGGTGGTGCGCCTGGTGTTGTTCTATCTGCTGACCATCGCGCTGGTCCTGGCGATCCTGCCCTGGGGGCAGAACAACGGTGGCCAGAGCCCATTCGTCACGGTGATGCATGCCACCGGCGTTCCCTATGCCGGAGCGGTGTTCAACGCGGTCATCCTGATCGCGGCGCTGTCGGCGATGAACAGCCAGCTGTACATCACCTCGCGGCTGATGTTCAGCCTGGCGCGAGCTGGCCAGGCGCCGGCAGTGTTCGGCCGGGTGAGTGCTCGGGGCGTGCCGCTGCCGGCCCTGCTGCTGTCGTCGCTGGGGATCGGTCTGGGCACCTTGCTGTACATCGCCTATCCGAAGGACGCCTTCACCCTGATGATGTCGATTGCCATGTTCGGCGCGATGTTCACTTGGGCCGGAATCTTCCTCACCCACCTGTTCTTCCGTCGTCGTCAGGACAGCGCGTCCCTGGAGTTCCGTCTGTGGGGCTACCCCTGGACCAGCCTGGCCGGCCTGCTGCTGATGCTGGCGGTGATGCTGACCACGCTGTTCACCGAGGAGTTCTTCCTGACCCTGGTCTGCGGAGTGCCCTTCCTGCTGGTGATGGCGTTGATCTACTTCCTGCGCTTGCGCAGGTCCCGGCCCGTCGATGGTGAGGCGCCCAGCCCGCTGCCGATTCGGCACTGAGCCTGATCCGGCCTGATCCTTGGATCGGGCCATCCATTCCCTGAAAAATCAGTCCCCGGGCGCTTCGCCGTCCGGGTGGGGAGCGGCTTGCCCGCTCACCTCGAGCATTCAAGTGGTACGAGGATGTTATGCGCGCATTTTGCTCAGCCCTGTCCCTGATTCCTGGCCTTCTGGCCCTGCCGGCCTGTGCGGCGACGGTGTCCGCCGAGGGCTGGGGCAGTCTCGTCGAGGGCAGCCAGCTCAAGCTGTTGTTGCGCAACTCCTACTTCAATCGCAGCAAGGAGGAGGGGCGCCCCGACCAGCGCGACTGGACCCAGGGCATCAACCTGGACTTCAGCTCCGGCTTCACCCCCGGCACCCTCGGTGTCGGGATCGATGCGTTCATCTACCAGGGTCTCAAGCTGGATGCCTCGGCGGGCAAGACCGGCACCCGCAACCTGCCGGTGCACGATGACGGCGAGCCGGCCGACGAGTACGCCAAGGCCGGCGCGGCGCTGAAGCTGCGGCTGTCGAAGACCGAACTCAAGGTTGGCGAGCAGCGTCCGGACACCCCGGTATTCGGCGTCAGCCACTTTCGCATCGTGCCGCAGACCGCCACCGGCCTGAGCCTGCGCAGCCGGGAACGCGACGACCTGGATGTGCAGGCCGGCCATTTCACCTCGGCCACCAGCCCGGTGACCACCAACGCCGACGGTGACCTGTGGGCGGTCATGGCCGAGGTCACCACACCGCGCGCCGACTATGCCGGCGCTACCTGGCAGTGGGCGCCGGGGCACTCCCTGGCGCTGTACGGCGCGAAATTCGAGGACATCTGGTACCAGGGCTACGCAAACCTGAATTCGCACTTTGTGCTGGAAGACCAGCGCGAAGCAGGGCTGAACCTGACCCTGTACCGGACCACCGAGACCGGCGCGGCGCGGGCCGGCGAGATCGACAACCTGACACTGGGGGCCTCGACCTACCTGCGCCTGGGGAGCCATCGCCTGCTGCTCGGGCTGCAGAAGGTCCGCGGCGACACCCCTTTTGACTACCTGGGCGTGGGCGACAACGACCGCAAAGGTCGTAACGGCAACGACCAGGGGGCCTCCATCTGGCTGCCCAACTCGGCCCAGTTCTCCGACTTCAACGGGCCCCACGAGCGCTCCTGGCAGGTTCGCTACGACTATTCGTTCGCGGGGCTGGGGCTGCCTGGCGGCTCGCTGATGGTCCGCTACATCCAGGGCGACCAGATCGATGGCAGCGCGATTCCGGTCGGCAGTCCCTACGCCGGGCGCTATGGCGACGACGGCTCGCATCGGGAAACCAACCTGGAGTTGCGCTACGTGGTGGCGTCCGGGCCGGCCAAGGGGGTGAGTTTCCGGCTGCGTCAGGCCTGGCATCGCGCCGATGCCGGGCAGGGTTCCGGCGACCTCGATGATTTTCGACTCATTACCGATTACCCGCTGGAGATCTTCTGACGCCTCGCGCGAGGCGGCCTGTCCACGGGCAACGAACACGAAGAAGTAGCTCGGAAAGGATTCCGGAAGTGGTGAAACGCAAAGATTGCCCGATGGGGCATTACCAAACGGAGTAAATAATGAAAACAATGCAGCTCCCTGTTAAACCTGCCAATCCACATAAACGCTGCCGCCTGGCGCTTTCGCTGGTGGTTGGCCTCTTCGCCAGTGCTGGCCTGCATGCCGAAGAGCATGCTCCGATGAACATCACCGATCCCCTCGTCAAGCGTCTGACCGAGCTGGGCCCGGAGCGCATTCCGCCGGCACCGACACCGGGCAGCTATGGCATGGACAAAGCCACCGGCAAGTTCATCTGGCCAGTGGCCACGCCTTTCTCCCATGAAGGCAAGCCATTCCCCGGCGAGCTGGATCACTGGGATACCAAGAGCTACATCAAGAACATGAAGGTGGAGGCCTACTACCCCATCGCGGTCGAGCCCTTCCACACCTGGCAGAACATCGTCGACTTCGGCGGCAAGCGCTACCTCTACCAGTACGTGCGTCGCGACCTGAAGATCTTTGACATCACCAATCCCAAGGACGTGAAGGTCGTGCTGTCCAAGGGCGCACCCTGGGGGGGGGATGGCCCGGGTGAGGAGGTCAACCCCTACCCGGCGGACGACTTCTTCGGCGCCGCGTCGATCCAGTGGAACAAGAAGCTTGGCAAGAACATCATGGTGCAGTCCTTCGAGACCCGCCGCTTTGGCGTCCTGAGCGACAAGTATCGTGAGCCGGACAAGGTCGAAGCCATCCGCAAGTCCAAGCACCTCAAGGGCTTCAAGGTTTACGAGATGAACGGCCCGCTGCCCCAGGACTGGAAGCTGATCGCCACCCGCACCACCGACATCGAGCATCCGGATGCGCCAATCGGCGAGCAGGAAGGTTCCGGGGTACGTGACATTCCTGCCTATTTCGGCGGCGATGTGATGTACGTGGCGGCTGCACCGAGCGACAAGTACGCACTCACCGAGTACCCCAACGACCTGTACAACTCCGGCTATCAGTCCTGGGACATGTCCGACCCGAGCAACCCCAAGCTGCTCGACATGCTGACCGTGCCGGGCCAGATTATCGGCGACCCTGAGCACGAGGCAGTGTTCAAGGCCAACCCACGCTCGGGCAACCGTGCGTCCTGGATGGGATCGCGGGCGTCGCTGTTCATCCCCAAGCCGGTGGAGCAGGGCGGCAAGTACGGTTATGCGGCCATGGGTGGCATGGGCCTGTACGTGGTCGACATCACCGACTCGGCGAACCTCAAGGTGGTCGGCCATCTCGATTTCCCCGTCAGCGTGGCCGGCACTGAAGGCGACGGCATCGATGTGAGCCAGGTGGAGAAGACCGGACTGATCTACTTCAGCGGCTACCCGCTGACCGAGGACTGCTACGAGGCGCAGAAGCCGATCTACGCCGTGGATGTCAGCAACCCGACCAAGCCGACCATCAAGCACACCCTGCCGACACCGACGCCGCCGGCCGATGCCGAGTTCACCGACTTCTGCCAGCGCAAGGGCAGCTTCGGTCCGAAACGCAGTGGTTACTACACCCAGCCCGGGATATCGCGTGACGGCATCCTGCCGTACGCCTACTACAACGCCGGCGTCCAGGTGTTCGATGTGCGCAACCCGGACAAGCCGACCATCGCGGCCTACTTCGTGCCGCCGTACGACACCAAGAACGTCGTGAGCTGGGCCATGGGCAACCTCACCCACGGCACCTACACCGAGTACGACCGCAACCTGATCTGGGTCTTCACCAACCACGGCTTCTATGCGCTGTCGACCCCGTTGCTGGGCGAGCCGAGCTTCGCGGCGCCGCAGAAGATCTGGCCGTCCCGGGACTGATCCAGCCCCCGCAAGAACAGTAATACCAATAAGAAATCAGGCCGCGGCAGCAGGGGAGTGCTGCCGCGAGCCTCTACTTGTTCGATCGGAGCATCCAATGCGCAAACTTTTACTCATTCTGCCGCTGATGAGCGGCTACGCCTGCGCGGACATCGCGGACCTCAAGGACGTCTCGGGCATCGACGTTATCGAGCTTTCCGGGGTGATCGACGTCAACTACGAGGTGGCCAAGTCCGGCGGTCACACCGAGGAGCGTGCCAACGGCGGTGGCTTGAGCGCCAACCGCCTGCAACTGCACATGCAGGAAGCGGTCACCGAGGACCTGTCGCTGAACTGGATCTATCAGGCGCAGTACAACCCCCATTCTGATGACGACATCGGCAAGCGCGAGACCTATTTCGAGGTCATTTCCAAGCGCTGGGGGACGCTGAGCGCAGGCCGCCGGGACACCCCGTCCGCCAACGCTTATGGCTACGCCGACCCGCTGTACAACAACGACTACAGCCTGATCAGCAACGTAATGGTGTTCTACGCACCGTGGCGTGAAAACGGCCTGCTGATGTACATCAGCCCGCGCATCAACGGTTACGAGTTCCGTGGTGGCGTCACCGACGGTGAGGACGATGGTAGCCGCGATGGGCAGGTCATCAGCGTCGCCGTGGATCGCTGGACCGACAGCCCCTGGTATTTCTCGGCCGCCGTGGACCGCAAGTACCAGCGCAATCTGTGGGACAAGCACACCATGGAGCAGTCCACCGACGCCTACCTGACCGCGGTGTACAGCATGGGCCGGACCGATCTGTCGGCGGTCTACCACCGCTACGTGGGCTACTACGCCTACGCCCCCTGGGTGGATTTCGCCTCCAACGGCAGCGACCTGCAACTGGGCCTGCGCCACAACTTCGGCAACAAGCACAACGCCACGGTCAGCTTCATCTACAAGGACGACCGCAAAGATGAAGCGCTGAGCGATGCCGCAGCGATCAGCGTTGGCTACATCTACAACTACGACAAGAGCATCGACCTCTACGGGGTTTACGCCTACATCCATCACACCCGTGACAGCGAGATCCGCTACCCGGTCAGCTGGAGCCTGGACAGCCCGCTGCCGAACGAGAACCCGCAAGGCATGCAGCTCGGCGTGCGCATCAAGTTCTAACCCCCCCGCATCTCCGGCAGTCGCCGGGGATGCGCCTTTCTTGCCGGGCTGGGCGGCCGGTCGAGCGTCCAGCCTCCTGACCGGAAGCCACCCATGACCCGCCCCTTCGGCTTTGGCAGCAAGCTGCTGCTGGCCACCTCATTGCTGGTAGTCGCCAGCTTCACCGTATTCACCTTGTACAACGACGCACACTTGCAGGCCGCGCTCGGGCGCAGCCTGGAGAGCCGCTTGCAGAATGCCGGGCGGCAGGCCGCCAACACCGTGCAGCTCTGGCTCGGCGGGCGCCTGGCGCTGATCGAGCAGGCCGCGCAGGGCATTGTCCAGCAGGGCGTCGAGCGCGATGCCAGCCAGAACCTGGCACTGCAGGTGATGCGCGACAGTTTCGCCCATGCCTACCTGGGCCGAGCCGACGGGACCTTCCAGATGTCGGCGAACGATCCTCCGCCACCCGAGGGTTACGACCCGCGACTGCGCCCCTGGTACGAGGCCGCCCGGGACAGCCAAGGCACGGTTGTCACCGAGCCTTATCAGGATGCGACCGACAGCCAACTGATGCTGACCATCGCCGTTCCACTCCGGCAACAGGAGCAACTGCTGGGCGTGGTGGGCGGTGACCTGAGCCTGGACACCCTGGTGAACATCATCAACGCCCTGGATTTCGACGGCATCGGCTACGCCTTCCTGGTCGGCGCCGACGGCAAGGTGCTGGTGCACCCGGAGCAGGACAAGGTGATGAAGAACCTGCGTGACCTTTACCCGCAGGATGCTGTGTCACCGGCCGCCGGCTTCAGCGAAGTCGCGTCCGCCGAAGGCACGCACATCCTGACCTTCTCGCCGGTACGCGGCTTGCCGACGGTGGACTGGTACGTGGGCATCTCGGTGGACAAGGCCAAGGCCTATGCCATGCTCAGCGAGTTCCGCACCTCGGCGCTGATCGCCACGCTGGTTGCCGTGGTCTGCATCATCCTGCTGCTGAGCATGCTTGTCCGCGTGCTGATGCAGCCACTGCGTGCCATGGGCCGCGCCATGCAGGACATCGCCCAGGGCGAGGGCGACCTCACCAAGCGCCTGGCGACGCAGGCCAGAGATGAGTTCGGTGAACTGGCCGAGGCCTTCAACCGCTTCGTTGAGCGCATCCACGGCTCGATCAGCGAGGTGTCCTCGGCAACCCGCCAGCTCAACGACGTGGCGAAACGGGTGGTGGATGCCTCGAACGCGTCGATGGTCAACTCCGACGAGCAGGCCAACCGCACCAACAGTGTCGCCGCGGCAATCAACGAACTGGGTGCCGCCGCGCAGGAGATCGCGCGCAACGCCGCCGACGCTTCGCACCAGGCCTCGGACGCGCGTCAGCAGGCCGAAGGCGGTCGTCATGTGGTCGAGCGCAGCATCGCCGCGATGAACGAACTGTCGGCGAAGATCAGCACCTCCTGCGTCAACATCGAGCAGCTCAACAGCAAGACAGTGAACATCGGCCAGATCCTTGACGTGATCAAAGGCATCTCCGAGCAGACCAACCTGCTGGCCCTCAATGCCGCCATCGAAGCCGCCCGCGCCGGCGAGGCCGGTCGAGGTTTTGCGGTAGTCGCCGATGAGGTGCGCGGCCTGGCGCAACGCACCCGGGAATCAGCGCAGGAAATCCACGCGATGATCGCTGAGCTGCAAGTCGGTGCGCGCGAGGCGGTGACCGCCATGGTCGAGAGCCAGCGCTACAGCGAGCTGAGCGTGGAGATCGGCAACAAGGCGGGCGAGCGCCTTGGCAACGTGACCCGGCACATCGTCGAGATCGACGCCATGAACCAGTCGGTCGCCACGGCCACCGAGGAACAGACCGCTGTGGTCGATTCGTTGGACCTGGAAATCAGCGCCATTAACACCCTTAACCTGGGGGGTGTGGAAAATCTGCGGACCACGCTGGGCGCCTGCGCCGACCTGGAACGTCAGGCCAGGCGCTTGCAGCAACTGGTAGGCAGCTTCCGCGTCTGAGGCCGCGCGTGCCACAAAAAAAGGTCCTTCACGGATTTACGGGTTTGATGTTCTTTGTGGATTTGTGGATTTGTGGATTTGTGGCGTTGAGTGCTGCGGGCTTATCCGTTTGCCAAGGCGGCGCGGAGTCACCTTTGCGCCCTTACGGCGCCTTACTTTTTTTCAGTCGAAAAAAAAAGTAAGCAAAAAATTCTCGCCCCACCAGGGGCCCTACGCTTCGCTCCGGGTCCCCTCACTCCGGTGTCGCTACGGGGTATCGCGGCCTACGAGTTGCAAGCAACTCTACGTCTCGCGACTTCGGCCACGGCCGAAGGTGCTTCGCACTCACCCCTCCACGACACCTACGCTCGGCCCTTCTGGTTAACGGGGCAGGTAGATCAAAAGCAAGATCAAAAGCAAAAGAAAAAGCAGAAGAGCAGAAGAGCAGAAGAGCAGAAGAGCGGTGCCTACTGATTCACCGGGGTCCAAAAGCAAGAGCGCAGCGAATTGTGCTCTTGATCTTGATCCACCCGCCCCGTTAACCAGAAGGGCCGAGTGGAGGTGTCGTGTAGGGGCTAGCGCGAAGCGCCTTCGGCCGTGGCCGAAGTTGCGAAGCGTAGACTTGGCGAAGCAAGTCGTAGCTCGCAATGCCCCGTAGCGACACCGTAGCGAGGGGACCCGAAGCGAAGCGTAGGGCCCCTGGTGGGGCGAGAATTTTTTGCTTACTTTTTTTTTCGACTGAAAAAAAGTAAGCCGCCGTAAGGGCGGAAGGGGCCAGTGGCCCCACCACACAAAATGGATAAGCTCGCCACCGCCACCGCCACCGCCACCGCCATCGCACCGCCCAAGCCAGCCAAGCCAAGCCAAGCCAAGCCAAACGTTCCCGACAATCCGTGATGAACCAACAAAAAAGCCCCCTCTCCGAGTATGGATAGGGGGCCAAGAGGCCAAGTGGCCGAAGCAAAGGAAATCAGAGACTGAAGAACTCCCGGGCGTTGCCGCCGGCAATGCGATGCTTGTCGCTTGCAGACAGTCCCGGGTGCTCCAGGACGCCCGCGCCGATCTGCTGCTCGCCCAGCGGGAACGGCGCATCGGAGCCGAGCATCACGCGGTCGGTCCCCATCACATCCACCAGCAACTTGAGCGAACGCTGGTCGAAGACGGCGGAGTCGACGTAGAAGCGCTTGACGTAGCTGGAGGGCAGGTTGGGGCAGTCCTCGCGGACGATGTCGCGGTGCTGCCAGGCGTTGTCGACACGGCCGAGCAGGAAGGCGAAGCCGCCACCGCCGTGGGCGAAGCAGAGGCGCAGGGACTCGGGCAGGGTTTCAAAGGCGCCGGAGAGAATCAGCGAGAGGATGCCGAGCTGGGTT
The DNA here is from genome assembly GCF_035581345.1 of Pseudomonas sp. JQ170C. Classification (NCBI taxonomy): domain Bacteria; kingdom Pseudomonadati; phylum Pseudomonadota; class Gammaproteobacteria; order Pseudomonadales; family Pseudomonadaceae; genus Pseudomonas; species Pseudomonas sp. JQ170C. The sequence goes on along the minus strand of NZ_CP141608.1, from coordinate 4,666,568 downwards.
TCCGCCGGCATGGCAACCAGCCAGGGCAGCATCCATTTCTTCATGCGGTCGCGGCCCATCATGTCCCACGGATGCACCAGCAGAGGGATGTTCTCGTTGGCGCAGTGGTGGAGGAAGGTGACCAGGCCGTCGTGATCGAGATCGTGCTCGCCGACATGGTTGCCGATCTGCACGCCGATATGACCGCAGGCCATGGCACGGCTGGCCTCGCGGCAGGCGGCGTCGATGTCCTGCAGCGGAACCTGGGCCAGCACCTTGAGGCGGTCCGGGGCATGGGCGGCCATTTCCACTGCGCGGTCGTTCATCAGTTGCGCCCAGGGGAGGGCGCGTTCAATGGGCTGCGCGTAGCCGAACATCACCGGGGTGGCGCACATCACCTGGATGTCCAGGCCTTGTTCGTCCAGATGCTCGAGGCGGCGGACCGGGTCCCAGAGCACATCGTGCACCGGGCGGAAGGGCTTGTTGCCGAGCATGATCTGGCCTTGGCGGCCTTCGGTATGCAGCCAGGGCGCGTGCTCGGGGCTCAGGCGGGCGGCTTCTTCCTGGCTGATAGTGGGGAAGAAGTGCGAATGGATGTCGATTTTCATGTGGGGTGGAACTCCTGGAGGGTCCGGTGCCAAGCCTGCCAGTCACGGCCGGGATGAATGTCACCGCATTGCGCGCAGCGGCGCTCGTCATCCGTGGTGGCGTAGAAGCGCTCGTACACCGGCGGCAGGTCGGCAACGATGCTTTCCAGCTGCATCTCGTAGCGCTTGATCAGGGTGCCGCAGCGGGCGCAGGACCATTGCAGGGCGTCATGCAGTCCGGCCGGGCGCTTGCGCTCGATCACCAGGCACAGGCTGCCGGGTTCGGGGCGCTGGGGCGAATGGATGACATGGGGGGCCATCAGGTAGATGTCGCCTTCCTTGAGGTCCACCCGCTCGTAGCGGCCCCGATCCCAGATGTTCAGGTAGGCGTTGCCCTTGAACTGGTAGAAGAACTCTTCCACCGGGTCGTCGTGGAAGTCGGTGCGCTGGTTGGGGCCGCCGACCACGGTGACCATGAAGTCGCTGCCCTGCCAGATCTGCTGGTTACCCACTGGAGGCTTGAGCAGATGGGCGTGCTCTTCGATCCAGCGATTGAAGTTGAACGGCGGGCTGAAGTGGTGCTTGTCCATTATTGTTCTCTCAGCGTGAGCGGGGCGCGTAGGCGACGGCCTTGATCTCGATGCGCAGGTGCGGGTGTGGCAGTTGGTGTACGGCGACCGTGGTGCGGGTCGGCCCGGTTTCGTCAAAGTACTCGGTATAGATTTGGTTGTAGCCGCCGAAGTCATTCATATCGACCAGGAACGTGCTGATCTCCACCAGGTCGGCGAGGCTGGCGTTCTCGCTGGCAAGAATGTCACGGATGTTCTCGATCACTGCGCGGGTCTGCGCGCGGATGTCCAGGTTGGTGGTGCCCATCTCATCCACTTCGACGCCGACGAAGCTGTTGTCCGGGCGGCGCGAGCTGGTGCCGGAGACGAACAGGAAGTCGCCGGCGCGCTTGATGTGGGGGAAGCGGCCGCGAGGCTTGGCCTTGCCGGCGACGACGGTGGCGCGGTTGTCACTCATGATGCGGTTCCTTGTGGGTTCGTGTCAGGGGCGCACGCTGAAGCTGCTTTCGCCCAGGCCCTGGATTTCGACGCTGACGTGCATGCCCGGGCGCAGCGCTTCGGCGGCGGTGGCAGCTCCGGCCATCACCAGGCTGCCGGCCGGCAGCACCCGTTCGGCGTCGTGCAGCAAGCGCGAGGCCTGCACCAGGCTACGCAGCGGCTGGCCGAGAATTGCGGCGGTGGAGCCGACCTGTACTGCGCGGCCGTCCAGGCGCATCACCACGCCGGCATTGGCCAGCGCGGAGAAATCCCGCGACCAGGGGCCGACGGTCAGGCCCGAGGAGGAGCAGTTGTCCGCCACCACGTCCTCGAGGCTGAACTTGAAGGCCTGGTAGCGCGAGTCGATGATTTCCAGCGCCGGGGCGACGGCCTCCACGTAGTCCGCCGCTTCCAGCAAGGTCAGCGGGCGGTCGATATCCCGGCGGGTGAGGAAGCAGACCTCGGGCTCGGCGCGCGGGTGGATGTAGCGCGCCAGGTCGACCAGGCCGCCGTCCTCTTCCAGCATGGCATCGGTGAGCCAGCCCCAGATCAGGCTGTCGACGCCCATCTGGATCATCTTGGCGCGGCTGGTGAAGCCCAGCTTGATGCCGATGCAGCGTTCGCCATCGTCGTAGCGGCGCTGCATGGAGGTGCGCTGGATGCGGTAGGCGTCGTCCAGCGAAAAGGGCGTCTCGACGCTGAACTGGGCCAGCGGCTGGGCACGCCGTGCCGCTTGGTCGAGCGCGGTGGCGATACGGGCGATTTCGGTGCTCATGGGCGGTTCTCCGGGTGCTGGGCCAGCAGGTCGAGGGCGACGTCAACGATCATGTCTTCCTGGCCGCCGACCATGCGGCGTCTGCCCAGTTCGACGAGGATGTCGAGGGTCTTCAGGCCGTACTTGGCGGCGGCCACTTCGGCGTGGCGCAGGAAGCTGGAATACACCCCGGCATAGCCGAGGCCGAGGGTCTCGCGGTCGACCCGCACCGGGCGGTCCTGCAACGGGCGCACCAGATCGTCGGCGGCGTCCATCAGGCGGTACAGGTCGGTGCCGTGGTTCCAGCCCAGGCGGTCCGCGGCGGCGATAAACACTTCCAGAGGCGCATTGCCGGCGCCGGCGCCCATGCCGGACAGGCTGGCGTCGATGCGGTCGCAGCCTTCCTCTACCGCGACGATGGAGTTGGCCACGCCGAGGGACAGGTTGTGGTGGGCGTGCATGCCGGTCTGGGTCTCGGGCTTGAGGCGCGCCTTCAGGGCGCGCATGCGCTCGCGGGTGTCGTGCATGTTCATGGCGCCACCGGAGTCGGCCATGTAGATGCACTGCGCGCCGTAGCTCTCCATCAACTGGGCCTGTCTGGCCAGTTCTTCGGCGGGGATCATGTGGCTCATCATCAGGAAACCGACGGTGTCCATGCCGAGCGAGCGGGCGTACTCGATGTGCTGCTTGGCGACGTCCGCCTCGGTGCAGTGGGTGGCCACCCGCACCGAGCGCGCGCCGGCGTCGTAGGCGGCCTTGAGGTCGTGCACCGTGCCGATGCCGGGGAGCAGCAAAACGGTGAGCCGGGCGTGCTCGATCACCTCGGCCGCGGCCTCGATCCACTCAAGGTCGGTGTGAGCGCCGAAGCCGTAGTTGAAGGACGAGCCTTGCAGGCCGTCGCCGTGGGTCACTTCGATGGCGTCGACGCGGGCCTGGTCGAGGGCGCGGGCGATGGCCTGGACCTGTTCCAGGCTGTACTGGTGGCGGATCGCATGGCTGCCGTCACGCAGGGTCACGTCGGAGATATACAGCTTCTTGCCGTTCATGGGGCGTTCCTCAGGCGTTCAGCAGCGAATGCGCCATGCGCTCGGCGGTGGCCAGCGCGGCGGAGGTCATGATGTCGAGGTTGCCGGCGTATGCCGGCAGGTAATGGGCGGCGCCTTCCACCTCGAGGAAAATCGAGGTCTTCAAGCCGCAGAAGCGTCCGTGGCCGGGGATGTTCAGCGGCGCGGACTCGGGGATTACGTCGAACTGCACCTTCTGTTTCAGGCGGTAGCCCGGCACGTAGGCCTGCACAGCGGCGGCCATTTCCTCCACGCTGCTCTCGATGCGGGCCTGGTCGGCGGCCTCGGACAGCACGAACACGGTGTCGCGCATCATCAGCGGCGGTTCGGCCGGGTTCATGACGATGATCGCCTTGCCCTTGGCGGCCCCCCCTATCACCTCGATGGCCTTGCTGGTGGTCTCGGTGAATTCGTCGATGTTGGCGCGGGTGCCGGGGCCGGCGGACTTGCTGGCAATGGAGGCGACGATCTCGGCGTAGTGCACCTTGGCCACCCTCGACACGGCCGCCACCATCGGGATGGTCGCCTGGCCACCGCAGGTGACCATGTTGACGTTCAGCGCCTGCAGGTGCTGCTCCAGGTTGACCACCGGCACGCAATAGGGACCGATGGCGGCTGGTGTCAGGTCGATCAGGCGCAGGGTGGGCTTGTGGGCCCGCAGCAAGGCGTCGTTCTTCACGTGCGCGCCGGCGCTGGTGGCATCGAAGACGAAGTCGATCTCGTTGAAGACTGGCAGGCGGGTCAGGCCCTCGACGCCTTCATGGGTCGTGGGCACGCCCAGTCGTGCGGCGCGGGCCAGGCCGTCTGACGCGGGGTCGATGCCGACCATGGCGCCCATTTCCAGGTACTGCGCATTGCGCAGCACCTTGATCATCAAGTCGGTGCCGATGTTGCCGGAGCCGACGATGGCGACTTTGAGTTTCTTGCTCATGGGGGCTCCTCTTAATTCCGGCTGGCAAAGGCGGCGCTGACGCTGCCCAGGCCCTGGATGTGGGCGGTGAACTGGTCGCCCGGCTGGGCCGCGACCATCGGGCCGAGCGCTCCGGTCAGCAGGATGTCGCCGGCGCGCAGCGGCTCGCCGAGACGGGCCATGGTGTCGGCGAGCCAGACGGCGGCGTTGAGCGGGTTGCCCAGGCAGGCCGCGCCGGCACCGACAGACACCGGTTCACCGCGCAGGGTCATGCTCATGCCGCAACGCACCAGATCCAGCTGGTGCAACTGCACCGGACGGGTACCGAGCACGAACAGGCCGGACGAGGCGTTGTCGGCGATGGTGTCGACCAGCTTGATGTCCCAGTTGGCGATGCGGCTGCCGACCACCTCGATCGCCGGCAGGGCATAGGCGGTGGCGCGGATCAGGTCGGCGACGGTGTGGCGTTCGTGGGGCAGGTCGTGTTCCAGCACCAGGGCGATCTCGGCCTCGACCTTGGGCTGGGCGCAGTCCGCCCAGGCGATCGGCTGGCCGTCGCCACGGGCCATGTCGGCCAGCAGCAGGCCGAAGTCCGGCTGGTCGACGCCCAGCTGGGCTTGCACCGCCAGGCTGGTCAGGCCGATCTTGCGGCCCACCGGGCGGCGCCCGGCGGCCACGGCGAGCTGGTTGTTGTGACGCTGCACGGCGTAGGCCAGGGCCACCGCATCGGTGTCGGGTTCGCTGGCATGGGCGGCGGCGATCAACTCGCGCACCGGTGGGCAGGGCTGGCCGCTCAGCTGCGCCTGGCGCAGGAGATCGGCGGCTTCGAGGAGGACGGCATGCATGGGAGTACTCCGGCTCAGGCGTTGACGCAGACGGTGGTGGCTTCCGAGTAGAAGTCCAGGGAGTGACGGCCGCCCTCGCGGCCCAGGCCGGAGAGTCGTGCACCGCCGAAGGGCGTGCGCAGGTCACGGAGGAACCAGGTGTTGACCCACACCATGCCGACGCGCAGCTGGCGGGACACCTTGTGGGCGCGCTTGAGGTTGGTCGTCCAGACGGCGGTGGCGAGGCCGTAGGCGGAGTCGTTGACACGACGGATCACTTCTTCGTCGCGGTCGAACGGGGCGACGTGACAGACCGGGCCGAAGACTTCTTCACGCACGCAGTGGGCGTCATCGGACAGGCCGGTCCAGATGGTCGGCTGCACATAGGCGCCATTGTCGCGGGCATCGCCGAAATGCGGCACGCCGCCGCCGGTGACGACGGTGGCGCCCTCGCGGCGGGCCAGTTCAAAGTAGCCCAGCACCTTGTCACGGTGCTTGTGGGAGATCAGCGGGCCCATGTTGACGCCGTCCTCGTCCGGGTAGCCGACCTTGAGCTTTTCGGCGCCCTCCTTGAGGGCGGCGACAAAGCGCTCGTAGATCGGCCGTTCGACGTAGACCCGTTCCGAGCAGAGGCATACCTGGCCGGAGTTGGTGAAGCTGGAACGCAGCACGCCGGCAACGGCGGCGTCGAAGTCGCAGTCGGCAAAGACGACGGCGGCGTTCTTGCCACCCAGCTCAAAGGACACCTCGCGCACGCCCTCGGCTGCCGCTTTCATGATGGTGGCGCCAGTGCGGGACTCACCGGTGAACGTAATGGCGTCCACATCGGGGTGACGGGTGAGGAATTCGCCGGCCGAGTTCGGCCCGAAACCATGCACCAGATTGAACACGCCCGCCGGCACGCCAGCTTCCTGCATGACCTCGGCCAGCAGGGTGGCGGTGGTGGGCGAGTCTTCCGAAGGCTTGACCACCACCGAGTTGCCACAAGCCAGCGCCGGTGCCACTTTCCAGGTGAGCAGCAGCATCGGCAGGTTCCAGGGGGAGATGATCGCGACTACGCCGTGAGGCTTGCGCACCGTATAGCTGAAGACATCGTTGCCATCGGCAGTCCGCATCTCGTAGTACTCGCCGCCGGCCTGGCGAATCAGTTCAGCGAAGGTGCGAAAGTTGTGAACGCCGCGGGCGATATCCAGAGTCCGGGCCTGCTGTACGGGGCGGCCGGTGTCGGCCACCTCCGCGGCGACGAACTCCTCGAAGCGGCGCTCGATGCCTTCGGCGATTCGCAGCAGGACGTCGGCTCGCTGACTGGCACTGTAGTCGGCCCAGGGACCTTCCTGGGCCGCCTTGGCTGCGGTTACCGCACTGTCCACCAGCGCTGCGTCGGCCTTGCAGACCCGGGCCAGGGTGCGACCGTCGATGGGGGATACATTGTCGAAGGTCGCGGCGGTGGCAACGAACTCTCCGTTCACGAAGTGGCGCAACAGGGGCAGGGGATTGGGCACGGTGACCTCCGATTCTTGGCGTTTCGGAGGAGTCTATGGGGTCTTCCTATAAGCGAGTAATCAAACAATTGCTGTCAGGTATTAGCAAATGGAATGCCTGGCGGTTAGCCCGGCTGTTCGCCATGTTGCTCTTGGGCAGCCTGCTCCAGACACTCGCGAAACAGCCGTGCGGCCGGCCCCAGTTCGCGGTTGCGGGCGTGAAAGTAGCCGATGTCGCCGAACTGCAGATGGGTACCCAGGTCCAGGGTGGCCAGCAGCCCGGCTCCGGTGAATTGGCGGGTCGCTTCCAGGGGCATGACGGCGACGGTTTGCTGGTCTTGCATCAGGCTGATATTGGTGAGAATCGACAAGGACTCGACCACGTTGGGGGGCGCCGTCAATCCGGCCTCGTCGAAGAGGCTGTCGACGGTGCGGCGCAGCAGCGAGTCGCGCGTCGGCAGCACCCAGGGATAGTCGTGCAGGGCCTTGAGGTTGATCGGGTTCTGGCCAACGAGCGGGTGATTCGCGCCGGCGACGACCGACAACTCCTCGCCATAGAGCACAACCGCCTCCAACTGTGACGACTCGTGGTACCAACGCCAGTCGTCCGGTACACGACCCACCACCAGGTCGACCTCGCCCACGGCCAGGGCCGGGAACAACTGGTCCATCTGGCCGACCCGCAGTGACACCAGAACCTTCGGCGCGCGTTGCTTGAGCAATTGCAGGGCACGCGGTAGCAGCGAACTGGATGCGGAAATCAGGGTGCCAACCAGCACATGTCCCGAGGTGCCTTCCTGGTAGGCATTGACCTCGTCCGTCAGCGAGCGCAGTTCGGCCAGCAGCGATTTGCTGCGTCGCGCCACCAGCTCGCCCAATGGCGTGGCCCTGACACCCCGGTTGCCACGGACCAGCATCGGCGCGTCGAAGTAGGATTCCAGCTCATGGATGATCTTGGTGACCGCGGGTTGGGTCAGGCTCAATGCCTGGGCAGCGCGGAGCAAGGAGCCGCTCTGAAGGACCTGATCGAACACCATCAACTGGTAGAACTTGAGTTTGCGCGCAACTGACAGATGAGTGAACTGCATGCTTGACCTTCAAATGACGGGCTTGTGAGGCGGAGCATTGCACACTTGAGGTGGCTCGATTCAAGTAGCGGATTTTGCCGAGGCAAAAAAAGGTTCTTCACGGAATTCGGGGGAGTGTGATTTTAGTGTTGGTGTTGCGGGCTTATCCATTTCATGGGGTGACGCTGGTGGCCCCTTCCGCCCTTACGGCGGGTCCCTTTTGTCTTGGTGGCAAAAGGAACCAAAACCGCTCGCTCCTGCATACGGCCCTACGCTGCGCTCCGGGTTCCCTCACTCCGGTGTCCTCCAGGGGCCTCCATTCGGCCTCCTGAAGTCGCGAAGTTACGGGCGGCGCCTGTGAGGACGCATCTTCGAGATCAAACTCCACTGCCAACAGCCAGGTAGGAGCGGGCTCGGTGGGAGCGGGCTTGCCCCGCGATAGTCCCCTGAGCCGTGCACATCCAGCTGCAACGCTGAAGCGGGATCACCGGCAGGCATGGATCTATCGGCAAGATTCAAAATCCATCGCGGGGCAAGCCCGCTCCCACAGATTGGGCCCGTTCTCACTGGCGGAAGCCCGCTTTTGATCTTGATCTTCATGCACAAAAGTTCAGGCGCCGCGGAGTGCGACTTCAGGAGGCCGAGTGGAGGTGCCTGTAGGGGCAGTGCGCAGCACCCTTCGGCGTAGCCGAAGACGCGAGACGTAGACTTGGCGAAGCAAGTCGTAGGCCGCGTGGCCCCGGAGGGCGCCGGAAGGAGGGGACCCGGAGCGTAGCGCAGGGCCGGATGCAGGAGCGAGCGGTTTTGCCTACTTTTCCCAAAAGAAAAGTAGGCCGCCGTAAGGGCGGAAGGGGCCGACAGCCTCGCCGCATGGAACGGATAAACCCACAGTCGCAACACCAACACCAACACCAACACCAACACCAACACCAACACCAACACCAACACCAACACCAACACCAACACCAGAATCACACTCCCCAGGACTCAGTGAACAGCCCAAAAAAAAGCCACCTTAGCGTGCGGCTAAGGTGGCTCGGTTGACAGCTACGGAGCGCATAGGTTTTCACTTTGCGCTGAAACAGTCATCTCATGCCAGACGGTCTGGTCGAGGGTGAAACTGATCTTGCTTTGAAATAAATTTTCATCAATGCTGAAATTTCAGGTGCGATAGTCAACCATGACTGAACTCTCAGCTTACCGCTAGACCGATATTGTGAGTATGTGGTTCTACCTCGACTTACCCAATGAGCGTTAGTGGAAATGCCCGCATCGGTTAAGGAGACGAGCCCGAGCTGATTAGCCACGGCCTCTGAAAATCACCTTGTGCAGGCCTGCCCACCAATCTAGTCGGCAGCGGGTGACCATTCGATGAACCCGCTATCCAGCAAAATCATACTTATAGATTGCGCTTGCTGTAGACGACGATACGTTTCGCCTCAGGTTTCACTGCACCTACGAAATTGCGATTTCTCAGCGCTTCAGCAAGACGGCGATCATCTTCTGACGTGGAAAAGCTCACACGCCGTTTATTGAGAAGCGCTCCATGTTCATCCCCGATCAGCGGCAGTACTGTAGCAACGTCACCCCATCCGCAGTTCATTTGCAGAGCCTGGATGAGCATTTCCTGTCGGTCTGCGGGAGAAAGGTTGCCATTACTCAGAAAGTGTAGAATCACGGGCAGATAATCGGCGGGGAAGGTTGTTTGTTCTTTGTTGGCTCGCGCACACGCCTTTGCCAACTCAACCACAGAGTCTTCACACAGGCCGAACATTTCTATGCTCACACCTGACCACATCTTGATGGTTTCGGTGATAGAGGCCTCTGCAATACGACTTAGCCATGTCACCAGGTGTACTGGCATCGAGGCAAGGTTAAGGTAGACGCGCGCATCCCTCCAGCGTTTGGCGATGTAAGTGCCTTCCAATTCCGGCGAGTTTTGCGCAATCAGTTCTCTGATTTCCGAGCTGTAAGGAATGAAACCCTGATTTACGAACAAAGGCCATCGTGTGGAGGGCATGGTGGGCGACGCCCCTACCACAACCGATGGAGTCAGGACGATGTGTGCGAAAAGCGTGCTCAATGTAATGTTGCTGACCTGCTCGCTGTTGATGAAAAAGTGTTGAAGCCGCAGGTCTGCTTCAGATATTCCCCAGAGTTGACTGGCGAGAACTGTCGCATTCAACTCGATGTAGTTGTGGAAGATCGGCTTCCACGCATCACCCAGATCGACACGTTCAGGTGCATCCGCGGGCGCGAAGATCACGCTGTTCACGAACGTCCAAATAGCCCTACCGGGGTGCTCAAGCCGCGCTGATTTTAGCGCTGGAAGCCAAAGTAGCTGCGGGAGCAACTGCAGCGACTGCACTGTGCCGGTAGAGCGTTCAAACACCTTCAGCAGCAGTTCCTCATCTTCGTCATCCTCTAATAGTTCCAAAAGCGCTTTCAGCGATTCAGAGGACTCGTGAAGCTTGCCTTCCTGCGTCAGCAGCGCTTCCACGAAACCACTCGGCGAATGTTTAATGATTGCATCAACACTCGGGGCGTCGAGTCTGCACAGTCGATGATAGGTGACCTGCTCATCGACATTGTCAGGGTCAAGCGTTCGACACAGGAGACGGAGCATCCCTAGAGAGGTCTCGATGCAACCCCATTCCATCAGACGCTTGAGGTCATCAGGTGAAGTGGTTTCGCTGATGTTGGAGAACCTTGCCGGTTTAGCTTTGAGCCAACCCCACCCCATCTGCCCGCTTTCCATGTGCGGTACTAGCTTCGACACATCGGATAGCCCATTGATCATCTTCAAGAAAGTCCCTCGACGCCCTTGTAGTTGCTCCGCCTCGTCTACCGTCAGTGTATCCAGCACCGTTCGCACGAGTTCCTCTCGGGCAGTCAGCGCTTTCTCGTAGGCAAGCAACTGTAGGATAAGGTTCGCATCGACCCTGAACATTGCTTTGATGAAAACATTTCGATCCGCGTCCAGAAGCATCAAGTCAAACGCCTCTGCCAAGCGATCCATATGCTGATGGCCGCTCTTGAGAATCACAGTGAGCTGTGCGCTCCTGTTTTCAGCGTCTTCGGTGCGGTGGCGGGCGAGCTCCCCGATCAGGTGCATGAGAATTCCTTTCCCCTTGTCCAGGGAGTCGAGGTCAAGCTTACCGGCGACACGCTCTGGGTTGCTGATTGCGGTGCCAACATCAGGCATTTCGCCTCGGCCAAGAGCCAGGATCAGGTTCTTGTCAGACTGGGTGAGCGAGCCTTCGTAGAAGTAGCCAAGGTAATCGGAGTAGTCGGTATCCAGAAATCCGCGGTGCAGCAGGAAGGCAATGAGCTTGTAGTCCTTGAGCTGCGCGGCGAATGTCTCGCCGTAACCGTTATGACTTGCCTCCCTGAATGGCATGGTTTTGAGCTTAGTAATTTGTTTTTGCAGCGAGCTTAGTTCGGTATCGATATCTTCTAAGGAGATCTCCAGCCGAGCAGCCCGCTTCTCATATGAAAGCTCATTGAGGACAGTCAAAGGCTGCACCGGGTTTCCTTTCTGACTGTTGTACCTGTTGTTCATGTCAAAAAAAGGCCACACATTCACCGAGCGACAGGCTTTGGTGAATCCTTCGTGGGTAACAAATTCAACCAGTGCGAGCGTCGACTGATCCTGCAGCGAGAGACAATTTGCGCTGTTGAGCGCCCCTTGATGCATGATCTCATACCAGACGACGGCACGGAGGTGAATCAGGTCGCTGGCAACTTCAAGCTCTCGCTCCGCGCGCCGTTCTCTCAACTTAACGATGTCGTTCGTCAACTTTTGGGTCTCGTGATGAACCCAAACGGGATAGCCCTCGATGATCGTATGAATGACTCCCTTGCGCTTCAGCAGGTCGGCGTATGCCTCGGGATAAAGATTGCGGACGGCGACCATTGCGAAGAGCTTGTTGGGATCAAGCAACAAACCATCTTGGCTCAGTAAATTCGCGTAGATGTCGTACTCGTTCACAATGTTTTTGATCAGCCGCATCTCATCGATGTAATAGCACACCGTCTCGATCAGCTTGGGCTTCAGCCCATCGCTCAGTGGCTTACCCGTTACCTTGCGGTCCTTCATCAGCTCTACCAGCTTCTCCCGGGAGTTCTCCGAGTTCACCACCGGGATAATAGGAATGATCAGGTCGAAGAATTTGGTCTTGTCGGTGACGGTGAACATCTCATCGCGGATGGCGTAGATGAAGTGAACGGGACGTCTGATCTGCGGAGACCGCTGGATGATGAAGTTGATTTCGCGCAGCCTGAAAAAAATGTCCTGGATGTCAAACCTGTCCAAGTCTTCGATCACTACAACATTGATGTCACTACGCTCGAAGCAATAGATGATTTCGTCGATGTTTTTGTGAAGCACTGATCCGTGTTGCGTAGCCTCAAGCTTGCCGCCTTTGAGCGTCAAACCATCGATGCTGAAAAGCGAGAGCATCCTTAATCCGACATACAGGGCCCAGACGCCCCCCCCGAGCACTCCAACCACAGCAAGTGATTCGGGTACCAGAAGGAGCCATTGCAGGAACCACTCTACGGACACATTGGACAGCGTTTTCAGCTTTGGGGCCCATAGCCGTAAAGCACATGTGACAATGAATGCAATCCGCAAAGTCTGCCAATAGATCCGCAATGTTGAAGACTGGGTTATTCGCTTGAGCCGCGTCTTCGGCACATCCTTTGCTGGCACAGCGTAAAGCAGCTGCTGAACGATCGTTTCTTCGATTCGATTGATCAGGTCGGAATTTTCCGTGTCGGGGGGAGTAGCGGTTGCTGTCACAGCAGCGTCCCCGGGCGCACCATCAGTTATCACCTCAGATGCCGCCGGTCGCTGCTTGCTGAATGTGGCCAAGGAGACAAAGATGTGGTCGAACGCAGGGTGGTGCTCAAAGAAGGTCTTCAGCACACTGCTTTTTCCGGCGCCGTAGCCGCCTGTAACCGCGATATTCAGAACTTCCTCGTTTTTCAACGCACGCAGGAGCTCGCGCTCGTACCGGTCGGCCCTTCCATTCTCAACTAAGACAGGGGTCAACGGCTCGAAGAATGGCTCATCCCCCTTGCGCCCCGCGAGAAATGACCTGCGGGTAGCCCGCCCGCCCGCCACAAGCGCCCACCAACAGCGGCTAACGCCGCGTCCAATACGTCCAAACATCAACCTTGATCCTGGTTTCTGGCCTTCCGTGTCGCGCCTGGCGCGGACAGCTACCAATGCCCCTGTAAGCGTGTGCACCATTAGCGCTCACGCGTCGTCATGTCAGTAGCGGCTATATGACATATTTGGCGGGCATTCGCCAGGAATCCAGGGCTCTACGTGTACCAAAGAGGTCGGATGCGGGAGGGACTCCAATGGTCCGGTAATGGCAATAATGTGCGCACTGTAAGCTGAGGGTGTTGTCTGGGCTATTGCAGCGGTTCGCCCACGGTGATACGCCTGATTGGGATTCGCCTAACGGGGCAAATCCTTTACCCGTAGTTCCAGCAACGCTTGGACTTCAATTCTTTTCACGAACGGGTGTGGATAGTCAAATCCTGGTACACGGTATGAGGAAATGGTTCTTTGTTTCATTAAGAGGCTAATATGAGCGGACGATAGCCCCAGGATTTTAGCTGCGTCGGTTGGGCTGCAATATTGGCCCATGAAAGCGTTGAGCTTGATGGAATCGGTTGGTGTAAGGAATTTTTGGTTGTTCAGTTTCAACGGGTGGACAAAGCCGGGGAAGACGAAGCGTCTGGAAAAAGCTGCATGCGTGATGTTAAAGTTATCTAGAACGTCGGACAGTTTCGAAAGGCTGGAGATATTTTTTCTTATTGAACTTATTTCATCGTGAGAAATTGATCCGTGACCTCTGTATTGCGCTGCTCGACTAGGACGAATGTCGCGGGAAAAAAGCTTCCGCACATCTCCATATGTTATCCCTAATGCCTTCGCTGCGTCTCGTAAAGTCATGACCTGGTTGAGTGAGAGACAAACTCCAAATGTATCGTGCGTTGGATTGATCAGTGCGTATAGGTTCTCTGGAAGGTGTTTGCGATCAAATATAGTATTTGCGTTGCCATTAACCAGCTGTCCAGAGAGGCCATGGATGTTATGGCGCTCGAGGATACGACATATTTTATTGGGGGCCAAGTAAAGCTCGCGGCCTAAAATTCGTGGAGTAGCAAAGCGATCATAAAAGCTGACTACATCATCACGAACAAAAACTCGACTGTTGTCTGTTGAGCACCTGATCAGCCCGAGGTCGCGATAGTAAATAACCGAGCTCCGGTGTACCTTGAGGTGCTCGGCCACTTGATCGAGAGTTAACGTCTGTAAATGCTCTGTGGTGCAACGGTTTATTTTTAATTGATCCCTCAAGGAGTTAGTTTTTGGTGGTATTTTTTTTAATGATTGGAGCACTGTTGGGATTTCTTCGGTGCGGACGAGATATGGAGCTCCGGAGTGGTTGATCAACGGCTTGATCGTTTTGCAGCGGTTGAGTGCAGTAATTATTTGAGTGTGCGTAACTTTTAGGCGAGTGGCCAGCATTCGTGTAGATATGAATGCAGTCTGAAAGACGTTGATGTCATTTTTTTGGTAGTAGGGCCGCGTGCGAATTCTAGCGATGGGGGTGAGTAGTCCCTTTTCAGATAAAATACGGCATTCAGCGTGCGTGAGACCTAGGCGTTTCGAGGTGACAGCTAATGTGGAGCATGATGAAACTATTTTTGATTCAAATTGAAGTTTTTTCTTTGTGGTTTTCGCTGCAAAGTCGATAATTGGTTGGCGGATTTGCTCAAGGTCGGCAAAGCTATAATTTTTCTTGTTGTGGCGTTTGTTTGCCTGGAGAAACTCTTTCCATACGCGTGACGTTACTCCGAGTAAAAGCTTCATGCCGGTAACGGTGATAGGCTGAGCTGGATCATTGTTTATAATATTTGAGTTTTTCTTCGGCAACGCTTCAATATCGGAGGCAATGGCCGGATGCAGCCTCCTGAGCTGAGCAGTCAGTATTTCAGCTTGGACCACATCCAGCGGTTTCCAGATCTCAGACAGAAGAGGTTTTAGCCTATGAGCGTCATCAAACACCAAGGCAGTGGCCGCATCAAATACACTGTGGCTGATGCGGTTGATTTTGTGTCTGGAAATGCCAAAGGCGCTTATCATCGCCATGAGTGAGTCTAGCTTTTTCTGATCTTGTTGTTCAAATATCTGCATCAGACGTTTTTCGGGAAGGCACTCGTCTTCAGAACATGCCGGTGAATCCCAATCTGCCCCGCAGGCACAATGTAGCGAACTTTGATTTCTTAAAGCCAAACGCCGCTTGCAGTGAGGGCATGCAAAAAGCAGCGTGCGGCAATGTACCGGACAATGTCTGCAAAGACAGAGGTCATTGATGAAATGGTCGTATCCCGACTTTCGGCATTCACTGCATACCGGGAAGGATCGGGCTCTCAATAGCCGCCTTCCGACTCTCACATTTCCGAGCAGGAAGGCCCCTTTAGGTGCATCTTGTTCTGCTAACGCGTAGAAGCCATTTTTGATGCGTTGCTGTAACGACGGCCCTACTTGAGAAAGCATTATTGACTCATAGCGGTTGCCTTGGAGTAGTGAGCTCCCATGGGGTGTATATCCATACCCGAAAAAATAGGCACCTAACTTAGAAACGGTAGAGTAACCGTTTTGGCTAGCCAGCCTACGGATTATACTGCTAGCGCTTTCACCGGGCTGAGGCAGAGGGATAAAATTAAGTGTTTTCATTGTCTTCTCTGAATCATGTCATAGCAAGATGATAAAGTCAGCCCCAATGGCTCTGGACTCATGCTGAGCTTCAAGTCGATTAACTTGCTAGCTTGAGCAAAGTCAGAAATTTCCAAACTCAGCCGCTGATGAGCGAGCATGTGCTGTGCGGCACCGTGGATGATCATCCTGATATATTCCAAATTACCGGATGTGGCGACATACAGGCGCACCGCTACATCAGAATCAGTGAGATGAGCCCCCGAACTAAGCTGGCCGCGGGTATAGAGCTGCTCGTCGAGCCTGCTGAGTAACACCATGTAATCCGAGTCGCGGTCTTCACTGAAGTCGAGATGTTGCAGGTCCACAACGAAAGGAAAGCGGCGGGCGAATGCCGGACGCTGATTCAACAGAAACTTACATTCGGGAGCCCCTGCAAGGACAAAGGGGGTCATGGTTTCGTTCATCATGGTGATGAGCCAATCGATGACAACTCCCCACGTTTTTTCTGCTTCGGGCCTGGCCAAGTGATGAAATTCATCAAGTTCACAGACTTCGACCTGACAGGTTTTCAGCAATGCCATCACGCGATAGCTCAGTTCCACCGTATCGCCCCTTAAATCAGAGCAGCCCAGTTCCCGAACCAATTTTTTGGCGAAGGCTTTTACGGTCACCGGCGAAGGAACGCTGCAATAGAACGCGGGCCGAATCGTAGTGATGCCGTTCTGTGCTATCAGCTCGTAGGGAGGGCCAAACGAATCACGGAACAGTTGAAGCAACGTGGACTTACCACAACCTGACGGTCCCACCACCATCGCGGAAGTGGGAATTCCCCGTTGCCGGGCGGTCTCCACGCTTTTTTGCAACATGGTGTACGCGTGGAGAAATGACGGAAACAAGACCAGCTGTTGCGAATAGTCGAGTAGCCATTGGTTGTCGGCATTACTCATGGCGCACCTCTACTGTAGAGAAGGGTGAGAGTGGGGTTGCGTCGAGCAGCGTGATCGGTGGAAGTGGGACTGGATTGGGACGTAGAGCGGAATCCCGAGAGGGCGAGGTTGGGTAACTGTCAATCGGTTCCTGACGGTCCGAGGCCTGGCTTTCCTGCAAGCGTGCTAAACGTTTCTGTGCCGCTTTGCGCTTGTTGTTGCGCAATGTGATGATGTATTTGACGCGGCATTCACGAGCAGACCTGAAATCGAATGCTTTCCGTTCGTTTCGCAGTTGGTTCTGCACCAGACGGTGCATTTGCATAGTCAGGCCGTTCTGGTACTCCGGGTCGACCGCTTCAACCGGATAGAGGTCTTCCGGCCTGTCCGGGTGGCAGATCCAAATTGTGCCCAAGTCACTGATGTCGTAGAACACCGTGAGTCTGACTCTTTTGGCCCCGCGGGTAGTCAGTGCTGGCACTGCTGGCCCGGTCCATTGAAGTTTTGAGAATCCGATCCGGCCGTTGGATGGAAGTGCTGTTATTTTGCTCCAGAACAAGCGCTGAATATCCGACTCACTGAACCTTTTCGGCGGAAATTTTTTATCGAGGAATTTGTTCCAGGTGTTCAGTGGCGAGTCATTGAGAGATCGGTGGAAATTCTGATGATAGATACCAAGAAATTGGCTGAAGCTCTCTTTGAGCTCGGCGATGGTGTATGTAGCATTTTTTTCAGAGTTGTAATCTCCCCGTTCGTCAGGGTTTGAAAATGTCGTACCGCTGAGGTGATGGGCGAACTGGATGTTATGAGTTTTAAACCAGCGTTCGACATAGGGCTTTTGGTCTGGGGTGAACGGCTCACAGTAAGTTACTTGGGCACCAAGCAGGTGCATGATATATGCGATTTTTTTTCCTGCAAATTCACTGCCGTTATCCAGAATATAGGTGGTGGCAAGGCCGGTATAGAGCAAGTCAGAGCGCAGCGAATGCCTGAGTGCCCGGAGTGTCTTTTCAATACACGGTGGATTGATAGAAATATCCCATCCAATAATTACACGAGAACACACATCAATCAGTACCGTAAGCCAGGCACGACCTATCACTACCCCACGATCATTGACGACCAGAACGTCGATCAGCTGAGTGTCGCCCTCCACACGGTCCAGTAAATACGTTAGTTGACCTTTTCTGCTGAACTTTTGTTTTCTAATAGCATATTGTCGCCCTCGTTGCGTGATGTCCTTTTCATAGGTGTCATATTGTTTAATGATACGCCAAATGGTCGAACTGCTCGGGACGCTCAGCTGGTCTGTAATCGGCCGCTTGCTATTGAGGTCCTCAAGACAACATTGAATGACATCAGTAACTTCAACGATGCTATGCGGAAGTTCTATTAGGTACAGTTCGCGTACCCAGTGCTCAATGGTTTCGGCAACAACGTTAGGTTGAAGATCGAGCAGCCGACGCCGGCGCTGCAGGGGCGAGCGGATCAGTGCAATAGGACTACCACCGGACTGTCGATAGAGTTTCATCCAGCCGTACAAGGTGGTATAGCAGGGGGGATGAGAGTCAGCTATTTGTTTGCTTATCTCCTGGATCAGCGCCACGGTCGCTGGACGCGGTAGACTTCCACCGAGTTTCGCTTCTGCAATGCGGACATACTGCAGGCGCTTGTCCAGTTGTTGTCGTTGATCGTCGTTAAGGTCGGCAACGATGCGCAGTACATTATGTTCCAGCGGGGCGTCCTGCACGCGAAATAAGTTCCCGCGAAAAAAAAGCGTGGCGCAGTCGCTCCAGCGTATGTATCGCAATATGGGTACGCCTCACTATACTTCGCAGGTGAGCCCGCTTGTCATCGACCGCAATGACCAAATAAACCTCCGTATAAAAGCGCCACTGTTCGCCAACCCGTATGTTGAATTCATCAGGGGAAACGTTCATGATCAAACCTCTTTAATTACGGATTACGGTAGCTAAGTACCTATAGCGTGAGGGAGGGGCTGAGCTGTCACTGTGTTATGTGTATAAGTTCGTAATCCCAATTAGGGCAGTCTGGACAGCCGTGGTCTCGCAGGGTGTACACCATGCTTGAGGAATTAATTAAGCCAGACCATAGATTCTAATGTGATTGGCTTGCTTATATTGCATTGAATGACTTGGTAGAATAGTGCGTGGGCAATCTCTGCCGGGGTAAATTTATTCTGCAATAGCTGGCGCAGCGGGATTGCTTGAGGTTGCTGAGCTATAAGGTGGCGAATCGCTCTGCCTGCTCCCCCGTCATTGCTATAAGCAAGGTGGTACAAGTATTCGAGATTGGAGGTGCGTGTGGCATTGTAGAAATTGCACATTGGCAAACACTCCAAAACGCAATCGTGCTCAGCCAGCAGGTCGATAATGCGAGAGAGTCTAGCCCGGATTCTTTTGCACTCGAAACTTTTGTCGTTTTTTACTTCAATTAATTGCTGACTGCCGCTGGTAAACGTCACTTGGAAGTCGGGGGTGTAACGAACCTTGGTCGCGACAAACTTCAGTGTATAAGGATGAATTTGATAGCAGAGCACGTCGGTCCTTCGTTCCAGCTCCAAGCTGAAGGCCGCTTCGAGTAGTGACTCGCACATGAGTGGGGCGTTGTTTTTCCTGGAGGGAAAAATGGTGACGCGGCTGCCGTGTCGACCATGTCTTGGTAAACGGCACGCAGTGAAAGTGGCAACGTTGGCCAGCTGGCGCTCAATGGAAACAAGATTGATTGAAGACATCTCAACCTCCAATTCGATAGGTATTGTAAATACCTATGAGCCTTCTTATTGGCATATCGGGTGTCAAAATTATCGAACGGCTTCAAACTTGGTCTTCAGTATGTGCTGTAATCAGTATGTACACTAGGGGGCGAATGAGGGGGGGCTCTACCTCATTAATTTTCCGCGCAGGGCTCTAACTTCAGTGTCTTTCAGGTTTTAGTACGGTTGAGATTCCGCGCAAAAAGGATCGCTGGCGAATGTAGTCGAGGTGTACAAGGTGATCGCCCTAGACGTTGATCCATCGGGGTGCCTGTTTCGCAACACGGCATTGTTTCATACAGTGGCACAATCGATGGATTGCCCTCATACGCCATATAGCATGGCAAAATACTGGCACGGCGTGCGGCCTTGGCAAGATAGTCTATCGCTATGGAAACGTGCCAGACGCGGCGTCACGCCGGCCCCAAATACCCGGTCCCAGCTGTTTGGTCATTTTCCGCAGTTGCGCAAGTTGTATGACAATCCGTTGTGGGCGGTAACTTCCCACACCGAGTGGGGCGGCGAGTGGGATGAGTTGGCTGACTCCATTCGATTAGCGGGTGAACCTTTAGATGGCTATGGCGGCAAATTGAGCACGTTGTTGTTTGATCGTGCCGACTGGCCGTGTTTGGCTGTTCATCTGGTGTTGTTACATACGCACTCAGACCGCTACTTGTTTCACCGGTGGTGGCTTGCCAAGAACTTCACTGGGTTGTTTGCGCTGAGCAGCATACAGCGGCCGATTTGTCATATCTGTGCCGAGCTTCATGCAACACTCACACCACAAATGCTCACGACTGAGCCAGTTCCAGTACACAATTGGGAGCATTGCCACGCGATCTGCGCCGCCCATCAGGATCTGCTGGATCTCCTTCGAGAGTTGGGTTGGCTCCAGGGCGATGACCAACATCTGGCGTTGCTGATCTGGAACTTTCGGCAGGAGCTTCAGCGCGAGCTCAATGTCGGTCCGCAACAGCTGATTGGGAGAACGGAGTGTCGATTGCCGCGTTCGTTGCGGCAAAAATGGTACAGAAAACTCGCGCAATGGCAGGAGCACCCCGTCACCCTGAATGGCGTTTGTTGCGAATTTCCTCACGACGATTGATCGCTGCGTTATTCCTAAGCGCCGGATCGGCTGCTAGCGGCCAGTGAGGGTAGGGCTGGCGGCAATCGTACGCGCCGAGTCAGCGGGTAGGGCTGTCAGCGTCAGGCTGTTTTCGGAATGAAACTGCTGTGTTGGGTAGTCGAGCCAACAGTTGGTGGACCTGGTCCAGTTGTTGCGCCAAGCCGCGTAGATTTCTTCGGTCTTGGCGACGATCCAGCAAGTAGCGGTGGGCGCGTTCGCGTAAGCTGGAGACTTCAAGTTGCAGAGCCTGTTCACGTTGTTGTAACCGGCTAAGCGCAGTGTTCAACTGGGCATGATTAGCGTGAAGCTGCTGGAATCTCTTTTGCTCGGCCTGCAGGGCGATATCCTTGGCGTGGTTTTCAGCGTTCTGCCGCTCCAAGTCGCGGTACAGCAGGGTAAGTTCTTCCTGTTTGCTCATCACCAGTTCCTGTAGGCGTCGCTGGTCATGCTGAAGCTGCTGGACTTGCGTTTCATGGCGATGGATGTCGTTGTCTCGCTGCTGACGAGTGTGCTCACGGTAATGTGCCAATGACTCGCGAGCCTGCTGGTACTTCTCTTCCAGCGACTGTATCTGTTCTGCGCGATCGCCCACTGCTCGTTGCAGGTGCGATTCAGTTGCGAGTAGGCGCTGCCGCTCACCCTCCAGTTGCTGGACGCGAGTATTGAGGCTGTGCTCCCGTTCACGTGATTCATGGCGTTCGTCGAGCAGAAGTTGATGGCTTTTTTTAAGCTCGTCATGGCGGGCACTATCGACTTGACGCTGCTGTTCGTAAGCAAGTTTCTGCCGTTCAAGGCGCGCCCGGTCAGCGCTCACGGCTTC
This sequence comes from Pseudomonas sp. JQ170C, assembly GCF_035581345.1. Classification (NCBI taxonomy): domain Bacteria; kingdom Pseudomonadati; phylum Pseudomonadota; class Gammaproteobacteria; order Pseudomonadales; family Pseudomonadaceae; genus Pseudomonas; species Pseudomonas sp. JQ170C. The sequence goes on along the minus strand of NZ_CP141608.1, from coordinate 4,645,464 downwards.
TTGGGCATCTGCCGCGAGGCGCTGCACCAGGCTCTCGACGTAAACCTGGACTTCCTCAGTTAAGGTTACAGCAGGGGGGCGCGGCTCTTCGCTCGCCAGCTCTCGCAAATAGCGCGTAATCGTGGTCTTGGAGCCCGTGTCGCCGAGCTCTGCACGCACCGCTTCAATACTCGGGGTTGCACCTCTGGCCAGCAGGGCATCGCGCGCGCCCTGAACCAGGGCTTTGTTAATTCCACTGCGGGCCATGGTGTTGCTCCGACGATGGGGAATGCCTAGACAGTATGGAATTAAACTCTCTCGGATGCCTCCCGACGTGCGCGCCTGCGGCATCGTCCCCCGTTCAACTTTCGCAGCCGCCAGTGGTACTTCTTCGGGCTGCGAAGTATGGGCTGGGGATCCTCGCGCGGCTTATCCGGCTAAGGTCCTTGCGAAGAGGCAGCAGCTAACCGGCCGTTCCCCATAACATCAACTCATTGGGCACGCCCATGGCGACTTCAGTTGATCCATTCGATGAACTGAAGAAGCGTTAGGGCGCAAGGAGGTGAAGCGGCACTAACCAGAAATTGAGGAACTGAATACCGGCCCCAGGTAGTCCAGAGGCAGAGTTTCGTTGCGTTCTTCGATAAGGCCCGCTCGGCGGATGTCTTCCGGAGTCGGAAAATGACGCAACAGGAATTTGGCATCGCGACGAACCTGTGTAGGCAGCGAGCCATCCCGGGAGGGTTCGAGCAAGAACTTGCGGGTATCTAGCACGGCGCGGGTGCGTTCCTCGGGCATGGTCATTTTGAGTTCCTCCGGCCGTCAGCGGCTGGGTTTTCCAACACGGTACAAGAGTAGCTCCGCCGGCGCTGAGCGTGCATTCAGTGCTTCGTCCTCGTCATCATCTCGACCAGTCTGGGGAGTATGTCCCCGGCTCGTCCTAACAGTATTTGCTCATTCGGCCCGCCCATAGCGACGTCGAGCAGATTGATATGGATCACCACGGCGCCAGCCGCCAATGCCAAGTCAGGTAGGTCAGCTGCCGGCCTCACCACGCCAGAGGTCCCAATCGACAGTAACACGTCGCAGCTTCGCGCCGCCCGCACCGCAGTTTTCCAGGCCATTGCAGGCAGGTCCTCGCCGAACCACACTACGCTTGGGCGCAGCCGGCCGTTACAGCTTTTACAGCGCGGCGGCTCAATCAACGCACCTTCGTTCGGCACTCTTTGTTCGGCGGCAGTTAGCTCGGCAGTTCGACGACAGCCCGAACACCTGGGGGATTTCAGGCTGCCATGCAGGTGTACAACGTCCGGACTGCCAGCGCGTTCGTGTAGATCATCAATGTTCTGCGTGATGACCGTGACTGTCCGCCCGCTAGCGGCCAAGGCGGCGACCGCCAAGTGTGCGGCATTGGGCAATGCTTGCGCGACCTGCTGACGCCGCCACAGGTACCAACCCCACACCAGCGCCGGGTTTTCACGAAAAGCCTGGGCCGTCTCCAGGCGCTGAGGGTCTTGCCGCGCCCATAGGCCGCTCAGTCGGTCGCGGAACGTCGGTACACCGCTTTCGGCAGAGATGCCCGCGCCGCTGAATACGACGATGCGTTGCGCTCTCTGCAGCGCATCGGCGGCTTCCTCCAAGGCCTTCATCAGAACCTGTGCTCCAAATAAATGGGCGCGCGCGGCGGCCGCTGTCTGTGGGGCAAAGCTGAGTCTTTCCCTCCCCGCTAATTGCCAGGCAATTCGCCCGGCAGCGGATCGACGCTGAGGCGTCCGCCAAGTCCTCGCACCAGGAGAAACCGGGAGGGTAGGCATCAGCTACGGTCGGCGCCGTCACGCCAGTATGCGCTGTTGGTGGAATTCAGCCTATCTGCCCACAGGCGTACTTTCGATATTAGGTGGTTGTGCCGCGGTTTCATCGCGAACGCCGAGACTCCATCACGCGCGGAGATGTCGGCAGCGGACTAGACTGAATGGGCGTCCTGCGTGGCACGTGACTCACCGATGAGGCGTTGCGCAGGGCAGTGGTGGTCGAGGATCACCTTCCGGAGGCTGCGAACGTTCATCGGCATAGGCCGAACGGCTCGTTGTTACTCCAGGATTTGGCGTGTTACGCCGGATTATTTCGTACTGTTTTTACGGTATGAAATTACAGGTGTACCGCAGGCTCAAAATCGCATTGAGTGCTGAAAATACTGAGGTTTGAGAAGCCTAGTTTCTTGAACGCCATACCCCTTTCGAGGTGAATCGTCCTGAATTAACGGTACGGGGAGGCTCAGGTGAGCGACGCGGCCGATCACTATCTCCAAGCGGCACGACGTGCCAGCACCCAGCGCCGCTATGCCCAGGCGATCGAACACTTTGAAGCAGAGTGGGGCGGCATGTTGCCGGCCTCCAGCGAAAGTGTGGTGCGCTACCTCGCTGCCTATGGCGCTACGGCGTCGGCCAGTACCCTGCGCACCCACTTGGCGGCGTTGGCGCAATGGCATCAGCAGCACGGCTTCGTCGATCCGACCAAGGCACCCAGAGTGCGTGACACCTTGCGCGGCATTCAGGCGCTGCATCCACGCCCGGTCAAGCAGGCGGAGGCACTGCAGCTGCAAGCGCTTGAGGACTGTATTGGCGGGTTGCAGGTGCAGTTGGGCGCGACAGAGCCCGGTGTGGGGCTGCGTGCCGCGCGCGACCAGGCGCTGATCCTGCTCGGCTTCTGGCGCGCCTTGCGCGGCGATGAGCTGTGCCGGCTGCAGGCCGAATATGTGCAGATTCGCGAGGGGGAGGGGATACAGCTGTTCTTGCCCAGCAGCAAGACTGACCGTGCTAATCGTGGACGAAACCTGACCATGCCGGCGCTAAAGCGCCTATGCCCCGTGCAGGCCTGCGCTCAGTGGTTGGAGGTCAGTGGCGTTGACCAGGGCCCGCTGTTTCGCGCGATTGATCGCTGGGGACATGTCAGCGAGCAAGCCTTGAACGCCAACAGCGTATCGCGGCTGTTGCGGCAGGCGTTGTTGCGCAGCGGCGTCGACGCCGAGGGGTATTCGGCGCATTCGCTACGCCGCGGCTTTGCTACCTGGGCCAGCCGCAACCAATGGAGTAGTAAGGAGCTAATGGCCTATGTGGGGTGGCGCGATGTCCAGACGGCCGCACGTTACATCGATGGTGACGCGCCGTTCGGTGAATGGGTCCGTTGAGCGAACGAATGGATTACCGGATATCTGACCCGTTTCGTCCCGGAACCGCTTAGCTGCTAGGCCTTTTTCTGATGGTGCGGGAAGGTTTACCGCCAGGATTTCCAGGCGCCAACGAAGCTCTTAGGCCCGCTATAGATCAGGAGAGCGGCGTTGGTGAAGAGCCACCCCAGCGTCAGGGGGCCTTCTCAGCCGAACAGGGCGGTAAATAGTCCCATAGGCAATGCCCGCAGCGCCGCGACTATCACCGCCAGCAAGAGCATTCGCGGCCAAAGGTGCATTTTTCGTGATTACCCTCCCAGTAACTCCATCATTCGGGTGATATCGTTACGTCCCATCTTTCCGGTAGGTACAAACGCACAATAGGGATGGCCCAGCGGAAGCGACATCGAAGATAGGTTTATTAACCTCCCAGACTCCAGCTCAGACTGAGCGATTAGCTTGTGCGCCAGTGCTATTCCAAGGCCCAGCAGAGCCAGTGAAACCGACAAACTGGACAACCCGCTTCGTACACCTTGTTTCGGGTCGGGGTGATACTTACTGGAAATCAGTGAAAACCAATCGTGCCAAGTGGGGCCTGATGCATAGCTAGCACCCCAGTGGGTATGGATGAACAAGTTCTGGGAAATTTGCGAGAGGTCAAACTCATCATTACCGTGAGCTGACCAAAAATCAGGCGTACAGACTGGAATTACCTCATCACGCACCAGATGTACGGCAGTCAAGGCCGGATAATGGTAATCGCCATAACTGACCCGAATGTCGATGTCATGGCGGATCAGGTCAACGGGATCGTCTTCTACCCGTATATCTATTGCCAGGTTCGGGTACTGCTCCTGTAGCGGCAAAAGCTTCGGTGCGAGCCAGGTTTCGGCCAACGAGAAGGGCACACTGATCACCAACCGCCTTGAATGCAGGTCACCCTCAAGGATGCGTGTGGTCATGGCGGCGATATCATTCAGCGCACGGGACGTCTGCGGATAAATGGCATGGCCTGCATCTGTCAGGGTGATCCGATTGCCGGTACGCACGAAAAGTTTGCGCTCCAGGAAGTCTTCAAGATGTCTGACTTGCTGGCTAATCGCTGCGGCGGATACCCCCAACTCTTCGGCGGCGAGCACGAAGCTGCCCGTTCGTGCAGCAACCTCAAAAGCTTTTACTGCGTTAAGCGGCGGTAGGCGGCCCATGTTGCACTCCGAGCGTAAGATTTTCTAATGCTAACTTAACAATTAGTACTGTTGTGAGAAAGTTTTTCTCGGGGTACGTTCATGGTTCACTTACTAGGAGGCAACTATGCAAGACATTCTAGATCTGGAGCGCTACCCACTTGATAAGGAAGGTAGCCCTGAATGGCAGGCAAAGGTTGATCAAGCAGCTACTGAGTTGCAAGAAACCGGGATGTTCAATCTGACAAAGCTGATGAGGCCGGAGGCGATTAAAAAAGCCGTGGCCGAGATCAAACCCAAGATGGACAGCCAATCACACACGCATTCACGCCGGCACAATATTTACTTCCTACCGGACTTCAAGGAGCTGGACTCAAATCATCCGGCGTTGCGTGAGGTCGAGTCAACAAACCACACGCTGTGTGCCGATCAGATTGAAGAAAGTATTGTGCTGGGTATTTACGAGTACCCGCCACTTCTGCGCTTTATCGCCGCCGTTATGAAAAAACCAACACTTCATATGATGCAAGACCCTCTGGCGCGCGCCAATGTCATGAGCTATCGCGACGGTGAGGCGTTGAACTGGCATTTCGACCGCAGTGAGTTCACCACGACATTGCTGCTACAGGAGCCCCTCGAAGGCGGAAAATTCCAGTACCGGAGCAATCTGCGAACGGCGGAGAATCCCAACTACGACGGCGTTGCGGCTGTGCTTGACGAACGTGACCCTGAGGTCAAAACACTTACCTTGGAAGCGGGGACCTTGAACGTGTTCCGTGGTGTCAACTCTTTGCACCGCGTCACCCCTATCAAAGGTTCGCAGGAGCGGCTGATTGCTATATTTTCTTATTACGAAAGACAAGATGTAAAGTTTAGTAAGGAGGACAGTATCGGCTTTTACGGTCGTGCGTATTAATCGGTATTAGCGAAAAGTAGTGAGTGAACTCAAGGTCGGCTTCTTGCGCTGACGTGAGAAGCCATGAGCGACACCATTCAATTTTAATTGCAGTGGAAACGCATATGAAAACAATAAAAATCAACGCGTTAAAAAAACATGCTAAGTGTGCGCTTATCGGCGTAGCGTGGCTTTGCACATCCTTTGTTCAAGCTAAAGAATGGACGGCGGTCACTATTGCTACCGAGGCTGCGTATCCGCCTTGGAACATGACGCTTCCGGGAGGGACCATCGGCGGTTTTGAGCCTGAGCTGATGGCAGATCTCTGCGCGCGCATGCAGATCAAATGCACCCTGCAGGCTCAGGATTGGGATGGGATGATTCCCAGCCTGCAAGCTGGCAAGTTCGACGTCATCATGGATGCCATCGTCATCACTCCCGAGCGCGAGAAAGTGATTGATTTCTCCAGGCCCTACGCTGCGACTCAAGGCGTACTGGCGGCCAGCGATCCTGAGCTGATAGCCAAGGCCGGTTTAGCCGCAGAGGTGGTCAAGCTGACCGGCGACGCCACGCAGGACAAACCGTACATCGAGAAGATGCGGACATTGCTCGACGGTAAAACCATTGGCATTTCGTCCGGTACCGCTTACACCCAATTCATCGAAACCAACTTCAAGGACATCGCCACCATCCGCGAGTACAAGAAGTCCGATGAGCATGTGTTGGATCTACAGTCCGGGCGCATTGATTTCAGTTTCGATGACGTGACCTTTTTCACCTCGGTGCTTGACTTGCCCGAGAACAAATCGGTTGCCATGGTCGGCGCCAAGATCGGTGGTCCTATCTGGGGACCGGGCGAAGCGCTGGGCTTTCGTAAGGACACTCCGGAGTTGAAGGCCAAGTTCGACGAAGCATTGAGTGCTGCACTGGCAGACGGAACGGTGAAGAAACTCACCGAAAAATGGTTCAAAGCTGACATCACACCATAAAAACAGAGACCGGGTCGAACAGAGAAGGTTGTCCTCGCGATCGCTGGTGAACAGCTGGTCAATGTCGATCCCGCCGCTGCACGCCGCTGTTGCGTGCGGCTGGCGAACGAAAAGCGTCTCGATATAAAGGATACAGTTATGGATACCTTGCAGATGCTCAGTTTCGGTAACACCGGCTGGGGCTTGGCGTTATTGAAAGCCGCAGGCATGACACTGTTGCTGACCGTTGTATCGTTGCTAGTCGGTGCGGTGTTCGGCAGCCTGGTGGCCGCGGCCAAGCTGTCACGCCGATCTGGCCTGCGTTGGCTGGGTGAATCCTACCTAGTGCTGTTCCGGGGGGTTCCCGAGCTACTGGTGATTTACCTGTTCTACTTTGGTGGTGGCACCGTCGTTTCTGCTGTCGGTCACTGGTTCGGTGCCACAGGCTATATCGGCATGCCCCCCTTTGTGGTGGGGGCTCTTGCGGTCGGCCTGCTGTCTGGTTCGTATCAGGCCGAAGTGTATCGTGGAGCGTTCATGGCCGTCCCTCGAGGAGAGCTGGAAGCGGCTCTAGCTATCGGCATGGGACGCTTCATGCGTTTCAGGCGGGTATTGATCCCGCAAGTGATGCGTTATGCGCTCCCAGGCCTGGGCAACGTTTGGCAGATGACCTTGAAAGATTCGGCGCTGATTTCAGTCATCGGCCTGGTCGAACTGATGCGCGCCAGCCTGATGGCGGCCGGTTCGACCCGCCAGTATTTCGCCTTCTACATCATTGGTGGCATCGGCTATCTGCTCCTGACCGGACTTTCAGGGCGGATATTCAATATCGCCGAGGCTCGGGTGCAGCGTTCTCAGCGCCGCAGCCCCCTCCAACATTGAGACAGGTGAGCCCTAATGATCGACTTTGCCTTTTTGCTCGACACATTGCAGAAGTTGTTGTCGGCGTTGCCTACCACACTGACACTGTTCTTTAGCTCGCTGACTTTGGGATTGCTATTGTCATTCGCCATTGTCGGCATGCGCGTTAGCCGCTGCCCATTGCTGAGCTATCCGGGACGTTTCTACATCATGATCTTTCGCGGTACGCCGCTGATCATCCAGATGTACCTGATCTACTATGGGCTTAGCCAATTACCCGTAGTACGCGAAAGCTTCGCTTGGGTTGTCTTGCGTTCGCCTTATGGTTGCGCAGTCGTGTCCCTGGCACTGTGTACAGCCGGGTACACAGCAGAAATCATTCGTGGCGGCCTGCTCAGCATCCCCTATGGCCAGATCGAGGCCGGGCAGGCAATTGGTATGTCGCGGATGGCCTTGCTGCGCAGGATTATCGCTCCGGTCACCTTGCGCCAGGTACTGCCGGCCTATTCCACTGAAGCCATCCTTATGCTCAAGGCCACCGCACTGGCCAGCTTGATTACCGTCTGGGATGTCACAGGAATCGCTCAGCAGATCATCCAGCGGACCTACCGGACCATGGAGGTGTTCGCTTGCGCCGCAATGATCTACCTGGTACTGAACTTCCTTATCGTACGTGTCATGCGCTGGCTTGAGCATCGGCTGACGCCGCACCTGCGTGAGCGGCCTGTGCTCGTTGAGAAGCAAGACAAGCCTGACACCGGCAGCCATTCGAAATCCCTGCGGAGCTCACTATGAATACTCAGTCAATGGCCGCACTGTCGGTCAGCAACATCCAGAAGTCCTATGGTCAGGCACATGTGCTCAAGGGGATATCTCTGCAAGCCCATAAAGGTGATGTTGTCTCGATTCTTGGTGCAAGCGGTTCAGGCAAAAGTACCTTTTTGCGGTGTATCAATCTGCTCGAAACTCCTGATGAAGGCAGTATCAGCCTCAACGGGGAAACAATCGAAATGAAACGCCTGCGTGACGGTCGACAAGTGCCGAGCAACACCCACCAGGTACAACAAATTCGCAGTCGTCTGGGGATGGTGTTTCAAAGTTTCAACCTGTGGTCCCACAGGAACGTCATAGAGAACGTCATAGAGGGGCCGATGCGCGTGCTCAAGCGTTCTCGCGCTGAGTGTGTTGAAGAAGCCGAACAATTATTGCAGAAGGTCGGACTGTATGACCGGCGCCATTACTACCCCGCCCACCTGTCCGGAGGCCAGCAACAACGGGTCGCCATTGCCCGTGCCCTGGCAATGAATCCTCAAGTCATGCTGTTCGATGAGCCGACTTCGGCCCTGGACCCCGAACTGGTAGGCGAGGTCCTTAAGGTCATGCGCGGGCTTGCGGAAGAAGGCCGCACCATGTTGGTCGTGACGCACGAGATGGGGTTTGCCCGCCACGTATCTAACCGGGTGGTTTTCATGCAGGGGGGCCAAATTGATGCCCAAGGCACGCCGACTGAGTTGTTCGAAGGTTTGCCTACCGAGCGGTTTCGCCAATTTGTCGCCAGCCATCAGATGAGGAGTGCGGAATGAGCAACAACACCGCTACTTACGGCTTGAATCATGGCCCGGCATCAACCGACTCTAGCGCCGAGGGCCAGGGGAGGGTTGTCCTTGCCGACTCACCGTTGACATGGCGCGAAGTCGTTAGGGTTGCACGAGAGGGTGCTCGATTGGACCTCAGTGACTCGGCCTGGGCCCGTATCGACAATGCGCGCGCCATCGTTGATCGTATCGTGGCGAGCGGCGAGCGGGCTTACGGCATCAGCACCGGCCTGGGCGCACTCAGCAGTGTCAATCTCGAAGGGCCACAACTGGCGCAGTTGTCGCGTAACACCCTGTTGAGTCACGCCTGTGGCGTCGGGGTGCCGCTGAAGGTTGAGCAGACGCGCGCCATTATATGCGTGGCAGTCAACAATTATGCCCATGGCCATTCGGGTATTAGCCGTAGCGTGATAGAAGCGCTGATAGCGCTACTTAACCTGCAAATTACGCCGGTCGTGCCGTCACAGGGCTCAGTGGGCTATTTGACGCACATGGCGCACGTTGGCGTCGCCTTGCTGGGTTTTGGCGAGGTAAGCTGGCAAGGGCGGTTGATGCCGGCCGAGCAAGCGTTGCGTCAAGCGGGTCTGGTTACGTTGACGTTAAGCGCCAAAGACGGAATTAGTTTGGTCAATGGCACGCCTTGCATGACTGGTTTGGCCTGCCTGGGCTTGGCTGATGCATTCAATCTGGCCGATTGGGCGGACATCATCGGCGCGATGAGCTTCGAGGCACTTAAGGGGCAGATCGATGCATTTGATGAGACCGTCCTGGCGCTCAAACCTCACCCGGGTGCTAAGCAAGTAGGTGTCAGGTTGCGTGCGCTGCTGGCGGGAAGTGAAGTCATTTCCAGCAGCCGCGGTATCCGCACGCAGGATGCCTTGAGCATTCGCTCGATCCCTCAGATTCATGGAGCTTGTCGTGATCAACTGATGCACGCGGAACAGCAGATCAATATTGAACTGGCATCGGCGACAGACAACCCTCTGCTTGTCGGCACACCTGACGCTTATCGTGTCCTGTCTCAGGCCAACCCGCACGGTGAGTCTGTGGCGATGGCTGCCGATTTGCTGTGCATCGCGGTTGCAGAGTTCGCGGGTGTTGCCGAGCGACGCCTGGATCGGTTGATCAATCCGCTTGTCAGTGGACTACCTCCATTCTTGGTCAGTCTACCCGGGGTCAACTCGGGAATGATGATCGCGCAGTATGTCGCGGCGGCGTTGGTCGGGGAAAATCGCCACCTTGCCCAACCGGCAGTGGTCGATAACTTTGTGACTTCCGCCCTGCAGGAGGATCACCTGAGCCTAGGTACCGGAGCCACCCTCAAACTGCTTAAAGTCATCGAGAACGCTACCCAGGTCATTGCGATTGAGTATCTGCTGGCGGCACAAGCTTTCGAGTTTCTCAAAGCGCAGCGGTTTGGAAGCGGCACCGCAGCTGCTTGGCGCTGCCTGCGTGACCATGTCCCGCCCTATGACGAAGACCGCTGGTTAGCACCTGATATTGAAAAGGCAGCACGTTTGGTTAGAGCGCGACCGAGGCTGGGAGTTTCCTCGGTGGACTAACTTTCTAGTTTTAATGGCACTCCTCGAAACAAGTTAATAAAACAAAAATAAGGATTAACTTTCATGCAGCTTAATAAGTGGCATGTTCTGGCGTTGGCTATTGCCGCGACAGCGACTCAACACGCTTTCGCATCAGAACTATCAGATGCTCTTGGCCAAGACCCGGACGTTTCCAGTCAAGCTAAATCCAATGGTTTTATTGAAGACAGTGCGCTGCGCTTGGAGAGTCGCAACGTTGCGTTTTACAAGAACTACAAAAACACTGATCCCGGTACGCAAAACTATATAAATGAGTGGGGGCAGGCAGAGATGCTGACCTTCACCTCGGGTTACACCCAAGGTGTTGTTGGCGTTGGCGTGGATGCATTTGCCAATGGCGCCGTACGCCTCAATGGTGGAGGGGGGACTGGTGGTAGTCAGGTGTTCCCGAGCAACGCCAGTCATTGCGATGCGCGTACGGGTTCCTGCCAAGCACAGGACGCATATGGCATGGCGGGAGGCGCCGTCAAAATGCGCGTGTCTGAAACCGAACTCAAGGTCGGCACCCTGATGCCACAAAGCCCGGTGTTCGGCACTTGGGACGGCTATCTGATGCCGCAACATGCCAATGGCGGCTTGTTCAGCAGTAATGAAATCAAGGGGCTCGCCCTGCAGGGGGGGCACTTTACTTCTGGTAATGCCGACAATAGCACTAACCGTGACGGCAACCTGGGCACGGCTTACGGCTGGACCCGGGTGGATAGGGCCACGTATATCGGCGGCGACTACACTTTCAGCGATAGTTTGTCCGGCGGCTTGCACGCTGCGAACTATGAAGATGTATGGAACCAATATTACGCCGATCTTTATCATCACATTGCTATTAGCGACGGTCTGTTGCTAGCGACCAGCATTAATTACTACAAAACTGACGATGCAGGCGACGCGAGAGCCGGCAGGATAAACAATGACGCCTACAGTATTGCGCTGAAACTGACTGCTGGCGCCCATAGCCTTACTGTTGCTCATCAGCGGGTTAATGGCAACACACCATTTGATTATTTGGGTATTAGCGGCCAAGGCGGAGAAAGTTCGGATCGTTATGTAGGTGCCGGTTCAATCTGGCTGGCCAACTCGTCACAGTGGGCCGACTTCAACGCCCCCGGTGAAAAGTCTTACAAGGTGCAATACGACCTTGATGCTGCCGCGTTAGGTGTGCCAGGCCTGGGCTTCATGGTGCGTTACGTGACCGGAAAAGATGCAGACGGTACGGGGGCAGACGAGCAGGGCGCCTATAGCTTTGAAAACACCATTCGTGATGGTGAGGAATGGGAGCGTGACATCGAGGTCCGTTACGTCGTTCAGGAGGGACCAGCGAGGAATTTGTCGGTAAGGATTCGACAATCGACCTACCGGGGAAATGAAGATATCAGCCATAACTCAGGCCCCGATGAAGACCAAGTCCGCATCATCACGTCGTATCCGTTGAATATCTTTTAATAAAAAATCTAGCGAGGTACCTGGCATGACCAAATTCCGCGATACAAAAATCCGTGCAGCCCGTGGCAACAAGCTCACTGCCAAGAGCTGGCTGACTGAAGCGCCGCTGCGCATGTTGATGAACAACCTCGACCCGGAAGTCGCAGAAAACCCGAAAGAACTGGTGGTTTACGGCGGTATCGGCCGTGCCGCACGTAACTGGGAGTGCTACGACAAGATCGTCGAGAGCCTGACCAACCTCAACGAAGACGAAACCCTGCTGGTGCAGTCGGGCAAGCCGGTCGGCGTGTTCAAGACCCACAGCAACGCTCCGCGCGTACTGATCGCCAACTCCAACCTGGTGCCACACTGGGCCAACTGGGAACACTTCAACGAACTGGATGCCAAGGGCCTGGCCATGTACGGCCAGATGACCGCCGGCAGCTGGATCTACATCGGCAGCCAGGGCATCGTCCAGGGCACCTACGAAACCTTCGTCGAAGCCGGTCGCCAGCACTACAACGGCAGCCTCAAGGGCAAGTGGGTGCTGACCGCCGGCCTCGGGGGCATGGGCGGCGCCCAGCCACTGGCCGCGACCCTGGCCGGTGCCTGCTCGCTGAACATCGAATGCCAGCAGAGCCGCATCGACTTCCGCCTGAGCAGCCGTTATGTCGACGAGCAAGCCAAGGATCTGGATGACGCCCTGGCCCGTATCGCCAAGTACACCGCCGAAGGCAAAGCCATCTCCATCGCCCTGCTGGGCAACGCCGCCGAAATCCTGCCAGAGCTGATCAAGCGTGGCGTGCGCCCTGACATGGTCACCGACCAGACCAGCGCCCACGACCCGCTCAACGGTTACCTGCCAGCCGGCTGGACCTGGGAGCAGTACCGCGATCGCGCGCAGACCGAGCCGGCTGCAGTGGTCAAAGCCGCCAAGCAATCGATGGCCGTACACGTCAAAGCCATGCTCGAGTTCCAGAAGCAGGGCATCCCGACCTTCGACTACGGCAACAACATCCGTCAGATGGCCAAGGAAGAAGGCGTCAGCAATGCGTTCGATTTCCCGGGCTTCGTACCGGCGTACATCCGTCCGCTGTTCTGCCGCGGTATCGGTCCGTTTCGCTGGGCGGCGCTGTCGGGTAATGCCGAAGACATCTACAAGACCGACGCCAAGGTCAAGGAACTGATCCCGGACGACGCGCATCTGCACAACTGGCTGGACATGGCCCGTGAGCGCATCAGCTTCCAGGGGCTGCCGGCTCGTATCTGCTGGGTAGGCCTGGGCCTGCGCGCCAAGCTCGGCCTGGCGTTCAACGAAATGGTGCGCAGCGGCGAGCTGTCGGCACCGATCGTCATCGGCCGCGACCACCTCGATTCGGGTTCGGTATCGAGCCCTAACCGTGAAACCGAATCCATGCGTGATGGCTCCGACGCCGTCTCCGACTGGCCGTTGCTCAACGCCCTGCTCAACACCGCCAGCGGCGCGACCTGGGTATCGCTGCACCACGGTGGTGGCGTGGGCATGGGCTTCTCCCAGCACTCGGGCATGGTCATCGTCTGCGACGGTACCGACGAGGCTGCCGAGCGTATCGCCCGCGTCCTGCACAACGACCCGGCCACCGGTGTCATGCGTCACGCCGATGCCGGTTACCAGATCGCCATCGACTGCGCCAAAGAACAAGGGCTGAACCTGCCAATGATCACTGGCAAGGGCTGACGTTAGAGCCCATGCGCAATACATCGTCCCGATGGGCGACTGTTGCGCATGGGCCATATACCTGAGTAAATGTGTTAAAAGAAACTAAGGTAGTTGATTGTACGAATAGTGATCAGGTGCCAAGGAAACGCTCTTGATATTGCTTAGGGGTTACCGATAGGTACTTTTTAAATACGCTACGTAATTGGTCAGTGGTTGAAAAGCCGCACTTGAATGCCACACTTTTCATCGGCAGGCAGCTCTCACTTAATAAGCGCCGTGCTTTATCAATTCGGGCTTTCTCCAGGAACTCAGAGGGACAAATGCCTACCTCTTTATGGAAGGTCCTCGTAAAGTTTCTTAGGCTCATCGAGGCCTGATTAGCCATAAGCGATACGCTGATCTTTTGATCAATATTGTTCAATACCCATTCCTGAACTGTGCGCATTCCCGAGGCCTGAGTCATCTGGCTTGTCAGGTTAGCACTGAACTGTGACTGACCGCCGGGACGTTTCAGGAAAATCACCAGGTCCTGGGCCACTTGCAGAGCAAGATCATGGCCGAAATCCGCCTCGACAAACGCTAGCGCCAAATCCACCGAAGCGCTCACACCTGCTGATGTCCAGAGGTTTCCTTGGTGAATGAATATGGAGTCAATGTCGACTTGGATGCCGGGGTAATTCTGTTGCATGACCTCAGCCATTCTCCAATGAGTAGTCGCTCGCTTGCCATCAAGCAGGCCGGCTTCTGCAAGGAAGAACGCTCCTGAGCAGAGGGCGGCAAAGCGCTCAACTTTCAGTGCGACACGCTTGGTCCACGCCACAATTTCCGACTGTTCTTCGATAATTCGTTCAATGTCGTGCGCACCGACAACCAATATCGAGTGGGGAAGCGATTCTTCGTCCAGAGTATGCGTTGCATTCAAGGACATGAGCGTGTCTGAAGGAACGGGGCCTAATTGTGTTGAAACAATTCTAACCTCGTACCCAGGCGTCTTTCCTTGCGCTTCCAAGTGCTTATTCGCATATGTGAAGACTGTCATGGGGCCGATGGCCTCAAATGACTTGAACTCTGGATAAATCACGATATCGACAATTTGGAGTTTTGCAGCGTCAGAACTGAGCATCATTGCATCTCTTATTTGGTGCTTGGCCCGATTTCATGCCAGCTTGGCCGAATTAAACGGCATTCTCATCAGCGTAACGATTCGGATTTTTCTATTGTAGGGGCACCTGAATAACACACGGTAGGTACCCGTTACCATGATCAAGTCGCGCGCAGCTGTCGCTTTCGGACCTAATGAACCGCTTAAAATCGTTGAAGTTGATGTTCAGCCTCCCAAAGCAGGTGAGGTTCTGGTTAGGATCGTTGCGACTGGCGTTTGCCACACTGATGCCTATACCTTGTCCGGGCAGGATTCAGAAGGCGTTTTCCCTTGCATCCTCGGCCATGAGGGCGGCGGCATCGTCGAAGCTGTGGGCGAGGGTGTGACCTCCCTACAGGTCGGCGATCACGTGATCCCGCTCTACACGGCTGAATGCCGAGAGTGCAAGTTCTGCAAATCCGGCAAGACCAATCTCTGTCAGGCCGTACGAGCTACTCAAGGTAAAGGCCTGATGCCTGATGGCACCACCCGTTTCTCTTACAACGGCAAGCCTGTTTACCACTACATGGGCTGCTCGACCTTCTCCGAATACACCGTGCTGCCCGAAATTTCTCTTGCGAAGATTCCAAAGGAAGCGCCACTGGAAAAGGTTTGCCTGCTGGGCTGCGGTGTGACCACCGGCATCGGCGCTGTACTCAACACCGCCAAGGTGCACGAGGGCGCCACGGTGGCTGTTTTTGGCCTGGGTGGTATCGGCCTGGCGGCGATCATCGGCGCCAAGATGGCAAAGGCTACGCGCATTATTGCCGTAGACATCAATCCAGCCAAGTTCGCTATCGCTGAGGAACTGGGCGCCACTGACTACATCAACCCGAAGGAACATGATCGGCCAATCCAGGAGGTCATCGTCGAGTTGACCGATGGTGGTGTCGATTATTCCTTTGAATGCATCGGCAATGTCCAGCTCATGCGTGCAGCACTCGAGAGCTGCCACAAGGGGTGGGGAGAATCGACCATTATCGGCGTGGCCCCGGCGGGTGCCGAGATCAGCACCCGTCCTTTCCAGCTGGTCACCGGTCGTGTGTGGCGCGGTAGCGCCTTTGGGGGCGTTAAAGGCCGTACCGAGCTGCCGAGCTATGTTGCGCAGGCCGAGAAGGGCGAGATCCCGCTCGACAAGTTCATCACTCACACCATGGGACTAGAACAGATCAACGAAGCCTTTGAGCTGATGCACGAAGGCAAGAGCATTCGCTCAGTCGTCCACTTTTGAATGATTTCCCGGTAGCTCCTATGAGCTACCGGTTTCTTCCCTCAACACCCCACCTGCAATGGAGACGTTTATGTCGATTTTCACTCATGTAACTGTTGGTACCAATGATCTGGCTAATGCTCGTAAGTTCTACGACGAAGTACTAGGCAAGCTGGGTTTCAAGCGCCTGGCTGATCTGGGTGACAACGGCTCGATCTGGGGCGTAGATAAGCCTGCTTTCTTTGTACTCAAGCCAGCCAATGGCCAGCCGGCCAGTGTAGGTAATGGCGTGACCGTAAGCTTTGAAGCCCAGAATCGCGCGCAAATCAATGCCTTCCACGAAGCAGCACTCGGTGCCGGTGGCAAAGGCGAAGGCGATGCAGGTACTCGTGACTGGGCGCCGAATGCCTATGCTGCATATGCCCGTGACCTCGATGGCAACAAGCTCGCCGTGTACTGCTTCAAGGCCGAGTAAGCCACCTCAAGTGGCACCCATCGGGTGCCGCTTCCTTCGCAGTGTCATGGTACCGATGTAAGCCATTCCTTTTTGCCCAGATTATCCTTCCCTCCCATGCCTTGATCATGGAGTTTTATCAAACTTCATGACGCTTTGTCCGCGTAAGCGTAGCACCACGGGCATCATTGTATTGATCGCTGCGATAACCATAGCGCGAAGTACTTCACCTCTGCGTTGTTCCACATCCATGTTGGGAACCTGTTGAAGATATGACGTTTCCAAGCGGAGGGTGCAACCTCCTCACATAGCGGCCGGCACTTTCGGCATTGGGCCAGTCTGCTTCGATGGCCACAATGTTGAAGCCGTGTTGCACGATCAACCATTGGGTAATAGCAGCCCGGGGTCAATAGAAGTAGTTGATGCTGTGGCAGGCTTCCCCGAGCATGATCATGCGTGCATCGGTATACCGGTCGAACAACATGGCGAAAGGCCCCAGAAGGCAGCGGTTCCGCAACGAAACCAGCATTCGGCCGGTTGAGTCAAATCGTGACCGACTAAAACCATTCTTATTAAGCATTTTTCTTGCTTGCGATAATATGCATGATACAACCCGTGAGCAATTCCGTCAGACGCTGTTCAGTTATCTTCACTTCGTTCCAATGTAACTGGCCATAGAGCATTCCAATCACTGCATGGGTGATCAAGCAGGTTTCGGCATCTGGTTTGCCCTTCACGCCGTATTCATCGGCGATAATCTCGCCTAATAGCACGCTGTGTGCATGCTTCAATTTGTCGGCTTGGTGTTTGTGTTCCTCGTTGAGGTTAACGAACTCACGGGTCACCAATACCAACCGGTTTTTTTCCTTCATGGAAAAGGTGACGAAGGCCTGAACAAAGCGGTGCACACGTTCAGAAGGGGTTCTGGCGCCTTTCATGCGGCGCTTGGTCATGACCAACAGGTCTGTCAATGCAGATTCAATAAGTTCAAACAACAAACCCTGTTTGTTTTCGATGTGATGGTACAGCGACCCGGCTTGCAGCCCTATGTAGCCCGCCAGATCACGCAAGCCGATGGACTGGAAACCGTGTGTAGCGAAGAGCTCGATCGCGGCGCAAATAAGCCGGTCACGAGCGCTGGTTTGCGAAATGACTGATGTGCCGACGGCAAGCATGGCGACTCCGTTAAGGAAAAAACGATCATCCGGCTCGATCAGTTTTTTGAACAATGGCGGCACGGGCATGCCGCCCTGTTGCGGGGAGGTCAGACCGGGGTGGTCTCTTGCGGGAGAATCAGTTGCGAAGGAACTTTTTGTCGCGACTCACGTGCCACCCAGTAATAAATAAAGGCGGGTACTGTTAGGCCGATTAACCAGGAAACATCTGTCCCGCCTAATGTCTCAACCAGAGGGCCAGTGTAGAAACTGGTGGCAATGAATGGCATCTGAATCAACACACCGAGGGTGTAGACCGCAATACCTGGTAGGTTCCAGCGACCATAACGGCCATCTGGATCGGACAGGGCGGGTATGTCGTAGCGCTCTTTGGTTACCAGATAGAAGTCCACCAGATTGATAGCACTCCAGGGGGTGAAAAAGGCAAGCAGAAACAGGATGAAGGCAGAGAAGTCGTGCAGAAACGAGTGCCTGCCCATCAGCGCCAGTGCCGTCGCCAGTCCGACCATGACCAGAATGTAGATCGTGCGCGAAGTTTTGGAGATTTCCTGATTACCGCAAAAGCCGCTGACAATCGTGGCCAATGACATGAAGCTGCCGTAAGCATTGAGTGTCGTGATGGTGACCTTGCCAAACGCAATGCTGAAAAACAGCAGCGAAGCCACAAAGCCACTCGCGCCAAGGCCAACGATGTAGGAAACCTCGTGGCCAGCAAACTGATCGCCCGCCAGCGCCGCGACGAACACACCAAAGACCATCGATATTTGTGTGCCGATGACGGATCCCAGTCCAACGGCTAGAAAGGTTTTCAAGCCTGATGTGGTTCTCGGCAGGTAGCGCGAATAGTCAGCCACATAGGGGCCGAATGCGATTTGCCAGGACGCCGAGAGCGAGATGGCCAGCAGAAAGCTGTTTAGTGAAAAATGTCGATTGGCAAGCAGTTCGCTGATGTCGTGGTCAGAAAGCAAACGATAGAACAGGTAGAAAAATGACACCACTCCAATGATACTCGACAGCCGCCCGATCAAATGAATCGTACGGTAGCCCAGTACGGTTAGCACGACGATCATCGCTGCGAAAATGAGTATGCCGGTGCTATCACTGACATGCACCAGTTGGCTGATAGCTTGGCCTGCAAGGACCGATCCGCTGGCCGAGAACCCTATATACATCAAGCAAGCCAGAACGATTGGGATGACGGCGCCATAGACGCCGAACTGCACGCGGCTGGAGATCATTTGTGGCAGGCCCAACTGTGGGCCCTGGGCTGCATGCAAGGCCATGATTGCACCGCCCAACAGTTGTCCGATCAGCAGGCCGATCAACGACCAGAACACGTCTCCGCCCAGCACCACGGCCAGGGCCCCGGTGACGATCGCGGTCACTTGCAGGTTGGCACCAAACCACAATGTGAACTGGCTGCGCAGTCTGCCATGGCGCTCCGATTGGGGGATGTAGTCGATGGATCGCCGTTCTATATACGTCTTGCGCTGCGCACTTTCTTTGGAGGCGGACATGGCGGTTCCTCTCGGGTGTCGTTGGGTGCGACACCCATCTCGGGTTGAGACACTAATGGGGAGGCCCTTGATCAGGCCCTGTTTTTCATCCGTTTAGCGCTGAGTTTCGAGAATGCTTCGCGAAATGATGATTTTCTGTACTTCCGAAGTTCCTTCGAAAATCCGCAGGATTCGTGCATCGCGCACATAGCGCTCCAGCGGTAAGTCGCGAATGTAGCCGTAGCCACCATGCAGTTGTAGTGCGGCATCAGTAACGAAACCGGCGCATTCGGCGGCGAACAGCTTAGCGGTGGCCGACTCAAGGCTGAAGCGCTCACCGCTGTCACGACGGGCTGCGGCTTTCCAGGTAAGCATGCGGGCAGCTTCCAGTTGCGAGTACATGTCGGCAAGGCGCCATTGCGTTCCCTGATAGGCAGCCAGAGGCTTGGGCCCGATCTGTCGTCCGCCAACCCAGCCAAGGCTTGCCTGCAATGCGGCATTGGCAATGCCCAATGACATGGCCGCCACTTCGACACGGCCGCGATCGAGCACGGCCATGGCCGTGTTGAAGCCAGCGCCTTCGCTGCCCAGTAACGCCGACTCCGGCAACCAGCAATCCAGAGCCAATTCATAGATCGTACTGCCGCGCAGCCCCATGGTTTTTTCCGGGCTGGAAAAGCTGATTCCTGCAGTACCCTGAGGAATCATGAAAGCGCTGATTCCCTTGTGCCCGGCTTCTGCATCGGTCTTGGCATAGAGCACAATGAAACCTGCTTCGCGGGCATTGGTAATATAGTGTTTGCTGCCGCGTATTCTCCAGCCGCCATCTTCAGGCTGTGCCCGGCAGCGCATGTCGGCTGGATTGGAACCTGCGGCCGGTTCGGTCAGGGCAAATGCACCTAGCAATTCTCCACTGGCTGCACGGGGCAGCCATTCCAGCTTTTGCGCTTCGGTTCCGCCAATCAGAATTGAGTCGGTCGCCAGGAAATGCGCGGTCAAAGCCGATGCGGTAGAGGCGCAAGCGCCTGCTACGGCCTCAACCACGCGGCTCATGGCCAAGCTGCCGATGCCCAGTCCGCCATATTCTTCGGGCAAGTTGATACCCATGCCGCCCAGTTCTGCCAACGCCTGCAGGCTCTCGGCACAGAAGGTTTCAGTTTCGTCGTAGTGCTGAGCGCGTGGCTGGATGACCTCGCGCGCCAGTTTTTCAGCGCTCTCGACGACGGCCAGTTCAACCTGATCGAGTTCAAAGTTCATGGGAAAGCTCCTGTTTGTTCAGTCCGAATGCTGTGTTGTCGGCACCCAGGCGGGGGGCGAAGGTGACGGCATGGGGTTTGTGTCCATTGAAAAAAACCGGCTGCGGCACCAGTGGCAAAGGAGCGCCTTCGGGGCGAACCAACAACTGGCGGACATGCGCCTGTTCACTCGCTGCGGCCTGGGCGAGATTCCATACCGGAGAAGACGGTACGCCGGCATCGAGGAGGATGTCGCAGGCCTGGTCAACACTCAGCTGACGCGTCCAGTTTTCGATTTCCGCGCGCATGGCGGGCTCGTTCAACGTACGTTGCGGGTCATCGGCGAAGCGTGGATCTCTCGCCAGCTCAGGCTTGTCGATGCATTCACACAAGCGCTGGAACAGCTTGTTGCTTGCTACTGCGATGACCACTTGACCATCGGCCGCACGGTAGGTATCGAAGGGGGTCGACACGGGATGGCGGTTACCGACCAGGCCGGGTGCAACGCCGTTGGCAAAGAGATTGGACAGGCCGGTCATCTGCATGCTGAACAACACATCGAACATGGCGACGTCGATGTATTGCGCGCCGGGTGCGTGCCGCTCGCGAGCAAACAGCGCGGAGCTGATGGCCCAGGCGGCATAAACGCCGGCACATAGATCGCCAATTGCTTCGCCGCTGCGCGTCGGTCCTGTCTCGGCAAAACCGGTGACGCTCATGAGGCCGGACATTGCCTGGGCGACGATGTCATAGGCCGGATTGCCCGAGAGCGGACCGTGCTGGCCAAAACCGGAGATGCTCGCATAGATCAGTTTGGGGTTATATTGCTTGAGGGTGTCGAAGTCGATGCCTAGGCGACGGGTCACGCCTGGGCGGAAGTTCTCCACGACAACGTCGGCGTCACGGACCAACTCATATAAACGGGCCAGGTCTTCGGCGGACTTGAAGTCCATCTCGACACTGCGCTTTCCGCGATTGATCAAACCGAAATAAACGCTTTCGCCGTTTTTGAATGGACCCAGGTGACGGCTGTCATCACCGTGGCCTGGCACTTCGAATTTGATGACATCAGCACCGAGGTCAGCCAGCATTGCGGTGCAGTGGGGACCAGCCAATACACGGCTCAGGTCCAGCACGCGAACGCCCTGTAGTTGTTGGGTAAATGGGCTGCTATTCATGGAAGTCTCCTCGGGAAAGGGCTGTTGTTTCTGTAGGAGCCGAGCATGCTCGCGATGGCGGTGTATCTGGCACACTGCGTTATCGTTCATCGCGAGCAAGCTTTGCTCTACAGGGTTTTGCGTTATTAGCCGGTAATCATTGGCAGGTTCAGCCCTTGCTCCTTGGCGCAGTCGATGGCGATCTGGTAACCGGCATCGGCGTGACGCATGACACCGGTGGCCGGGTCGTTGGTCAGGACGCGAGCGATACGTTCAGCCGCTTCGTCGGTACCGTCGCAGACGATGACCATGCCCGAGTGCTGGGAGAAGCCCATGCCCACGCCACCACCGTGGTGCAGCGAGACCCAGGTGGCGCCGCTGGCGGTGTTGAGCAAGGCGTTGAGCAGCGGCCAGTCGGAGACGGCGTCGGAGCCATCACGCATGGATTCGGTTTCACGGTTAGGGCTCGATACCGAGCCGGAGTCGAGGTGGTCGCGGCCAATCACGATCGGTGCCGACAGCTCGCCGCTGCGTACCATTTCGTTGAATGCTAGGCCGAGCTTGGCACGCAGGCCCAGACCTACCCAGCAGATACGCGCTGGCAAGCCCTGGAAGCTGATGCGCTCGCGCGCCATGTCCAGCCAGTTGTGCAGGTGTGCGTCGTCAGGGATCAGTTCCTTGACCTTGGCGTCGGTCTTGTAGATGTCTTCGGCATTACCCGACAGCGCCGCCCAGCGGAACGGGCCGATACCGCGGCAGAACAGCGGACGGATGTACGCCGGGACGAAGCCTGGGAAGTCGAAGGCATTGCTCACACCCTCTTCCTTGGCCATCTGACGGATGTTGTTGCCATAGTCGAAGGTCGGCACGCCTTGCTTCTGGAACTCGAGCATGGCTTGAACGTGCACGGCCATGGATTGCTTGGCGGCTTTGACCACGGCAGCAGGTTCGGTCTGCGCGCGATCGCGGTACTGCTCCCAGGTCCAGCCGGCTGGCAGGTAACCGTTGAGCGGGTCGTGGGCGCTGGTCTGGTCGGTGACCATGTCAGGGCGCACGCCACGCTTGATCAGCTCTGGCAGGATTTCGGCGGCGTTGCCCAGCAGGGCGATGGAGATGGCTTTGCCTTCGGCGGTGTACTTGGCGATACGGGCCAGGGCGTCATCCAGATCCTTGGCTTGCTCGTCGACATAACGGCTGCTCAGGCGGAAGTCGATGCGGCTCTGCTGGCATTCGATGTTCAGCGAGCAGGCACCGGCCAGGGTCGCGGCCAGTGGCTGGGCGCCGCCCATGCCCCCGAGGCCGGCGGTCAGCACCCACTTGCCCTTGAGGCTGCCGTTGTAGTGCTGGCGACCGGCTTCGACGAAGGTTTCGTAGGTGCCCTGGACGATGCCCTGGCTGCCGATGTAGATCCAGCTGCCGGCGGTCATCTGGCCGTACATGGCCAGGCCCTTGGCATCCAGTTCGTTGAAGTGTTCCCAGTTGGCCCAGTGTGGCACCAGGTTGGAGTTGGCGATCAGTACGCGCGGAGCGTTGCTGTGGGTCTTGAACACGCCGACCGGCTTGCCCGACTGCACCAGCAGGGTTTCGTCTTCGTTGAGGTTGGTCAGGCTCTCGACGATCTTGTCGTAGCACTCCCAGTTACGTGCGGCACGGCCGATACCGCCGTAAACCACCAGTTCTTTCGGGTTTTCTGCGACTTCCGGGTCGAGGTTGTTCATCAACATGCGCAGCGGCGCTTCAGTCAGCCAGCTCTTGGCGGTGAGCTTGTTGCCGCGGGCTGCGCGGATTTCGACGTCACGCAGGCGGGTGGTTTTGGTGTTCATGGTCATCTCCTCATTCAGCGGCCAGTGGGGTGGCATCAGCAAACAAAGGTGTATATGTATGCTTATATCAACCTGTATGTACAAGTAGGTGCAAGTGAAGGGCCAAATTCCAATTTTTTATCCGAAAAAAAACTGAAAATTTAAATAAAGTGTTTTATTTCAACACCTTAGAAATTAACGGGGAAATGGATGGATGCTAGGGAGGAAGGGAATTCTGTTGCAATTTTTGATTGTGTTGGTGTTGGAGTGAGCGATTCGTAACATATCTGTGTGGGGCAGTGATGGGGTGTCACCTTTTTGCCACTTCTAGCAACGGCGGTAACAGCATCAGCTGAAGGCTTGCAACAATGGGCTTATCGAGCGGCAAGCAGGGGCCGCTCGACCCGTGAATCAATTGCCGAATTTTCCTTCCAGCCGATAACGCGAACCAGGATAGACCAGTCGCGCACAACCGACCTGGCCTTTGGCTGCCCAGGTACGGCGGCGAATTAACAGGCACGGCTCATACCGTTTGATTTGCAACAGCTTGCACTCCGCAGATTTGGCATGGATCGACTCGACCACATGTTCGCCTTCGGTCAGCGGGGCCAGCTGGATCAGGTAGGCATAAGGCGTGACCTTGGTAAAGTCCTGTTGCAAATAAGCGGGGGCTACCTCGGCATTGACGAAGCGCTCTTCGATCTGCACCGGCACACCATTCTCGTGATGCACTACAACCGAATGGAATAGATGCTTGACCCCCTCCAGAGGAAAGGGCATTGAAGCACGGGCTCGTTCAGGCATTTCCTCGAGCACAATCACTTCGCAGCGATGCTCGTGACCCCGGGCTTCGATTTCTTCCGCGATGTTGTGAATCTCGAAAAGCGCGGCATGCCCTTTGGGTTCCGCCACGAAGGTGCCAACCCCTTGCATCCGCACCAGCGCGCCTTCAATGGCCAGCTCACGTAGGGCCCGGTTGATGGTCATGCGACTCACCCCCAGCAAGTTCAGCAATTCGCTTTCAGACGGTACCTTGGAATTGGGCAGCCAGGCACCGGAACGAATCTTCTGCATGATGATTTGCTTGACTCGCGCATACAGAGGGGAGGGGCTCTCGAGAGAAAATGACTCGAGAGATGCATTATCCTCAATAGATTTGGTCACGTTTATTCCTGAATTGAAAAATCACCCCGACAAGCTCGCTGGATAGTTTACCGAGCTGCGAGAGATACGCCTATGCGCAGATAAGGAACCAAGGATATTGTGCGGCATCACCCCGACAGCCCCAAGAGGCGGGCATTGATGGACATCTGCTCACGCCCACGGGCTATTAACCAGCGCTGAAAGTCACGGCAGTGAGCTTTTTCATAGGCGCTTTTCGAGCTCACTAGAAAGTACGATGTCGGCATTGGCAGTGCCTTGGGAAATGGCATTATCAGGCGGCCCGAGGCCAGCTCATCGGCGATCATCGAGCATTGCCCCAAAGCAATTCCCTGGCCCCGCACAGCTGCCTGAAGGGCCATGTACGACAGCGAAAAAACCCGATAACTCTGGCGTAAGTGGGGGCACTCCACTTGTTGCGCGGCAAACCAGTCTCGCCAGGACGGTGGTGAAACAAATTTCGGAAGCCAGTCGATGGACAGCAAAGGATAGGCCAGCAGGTCGGCGGGCGACCGCAGCGGCGTGTTGGCGCGCAGCAATGAAGGGCTGCAGACCGGTACTACGTGATCATGAAACAATTCGACAGCATTCCCCACGTACTCCCGGTCGCTGTAGGTAAAGCGGAAGTCAAATTCGTAACCCTCGGGTGAAGGCTCTTCATGCGTGCCTTCGAGGAACACATCGAGCTCTGGGTGCCTGTCTTGCCAAGTGAAAACTAGTGGCGCCAGCCATTGAGACAGCAGTGAGGGCATGGCGCTGATCCGAATATTCGTAGGATTTTTAGAGCGCTCGACCTCAGTGTGTGCAATCCGCAAGCTTTCAAAGGCCGTCGTGCAGCTTTTGTGATATCGCTGCCCGGCGGCAGTCAGGTGGATTTGCTTGCCAACCTTGAGGGTCAAGCTCAGACCCAGGCTCTCTTCGAGCAACTTCATCTGTTGGCTGACAGCACCCGGCGTGATGCCCAGGCGTCTGGCTGCCTCTGTGATGCCGCCATAACGGCCAACCGCTTCAAAAATTTCCAATGCGCGCAGAGAGGGCAAATGGTTCATCACGCTTTCTCCGATCTGTTTTGATTCTAAGATCATTTAGAATAACTAAATGAAATAACGTTTTTCCTCATCTTTTCAAATAAAAATATCCTCGTATTCTGGACGTGTCAGAAGCGCTTTTTTGCAAGAGCGGCGAACAACAATAAGAGGATCCCACAATGTTTTTGCGCAATGCCTGGTACGTGGTTGTCGAAGAAACTGAGCTGGCGATGAGCCTTTACCCGATCACAATCCTCGGTGAGCAGATCGTGCTCTATCGCAAGCTTGATGGCACTCCCGTCGCACTTGAGGATGCTTGCCCGCACCGCAAATTGCCGTTGTCGATGGGACGCAAAATAGGCGACCAGATCGAATGCGGTTATCACGGTCTTACCTTCGATTGCTCTGGCAGCTGTGTCCGTGCTCCAGGCAGCAACCGTATTCCACAAGGTGCCAAAGTACGTAGTTATCCACTCGCCGAGCGCTATGGGCTGATCTGGATCTGGATGGGGGATGCTGAGCTGGCCGACCCGGGGAAGATCTTTCAGGTGCAGGAGTGGGGTGATCCGGGCTGGGGCATCAATCGCGGTGGCAACATGACCGTCGAATGCAATTACCTGTATATGACTGACAACCTACTTGATCCCGCGCATGTGGCTTGGGTACATCAGACCTCGTTTGGCAATTCTGCCTGTGAGGAGGAGCCGCTGAATACCTCTGTCACAGATGTAGGTGTAACGGTTTCTCGCTGGATGCGCGATGTCGAAGTGGCGCCTTTTTATGCCAAGTTCGTGAAGTTCAGCGGTCGTTGCGATCGCAAACAGCACTACGAGGTCCACTTTCCTTCTTGCGCCATTATCAAGTCGCTGTTCACGCCGGCGGGAACGGGCTCCGATGAGGGGCCACTGCATGATCAGGTGTTCCTGATGAGTTCCTACAACTTCATGACGCCGATCGACGAGACAAACACCCGGTACTTTTGGTTTCAGATGCGCAACTTCGATCAAGACAACGCAGAGGTATCACGTCAGTTTGATGAAGACGTGCGTTTCGCTTTCAGCGAGGATCGGGTTGTCTTGACCTCTGTACAACGAGGTATGGAGAAGAAACACACGCCTAACATCGACCTGGTCACCGACTCAGGACCGCTACGGTTTCGAAGAGCGCTCGACAAGATGATAGCGCTAGAGAACGCGAGCCCGTTGGTTCCGCTGACGCAACTCGACACCAGGTCGGTTGAGCTGGAGGCTTGAGATGAGCGCCAGTATGAAATTGCCGCTATCTCAAAAGAGCTTTGCATCCTACCGGGTTGTTGAGAAACGTCAGGAAAGTGAGGTCGTCACATCATTCCTGCTTGTCTCCAACGATCCGGTCCCGAATAAGCAGTTTCGTCCGGGTCAGTTCATTGTCGTTCGCCTGCCAGGGGAGGGCGGGGGCACACTGCTTCGCAACTACAGCCTATCGGGCAAAGCCTGCGATTCTCGCCTGCGAATCTCAGTGAAACGCGAACCCGCCCCCTTCGATCGCCCCGATCTACCACCGGGCCAGGGGTCAGGCTATTTGCATGGGCAGGTGCAAGTAGGCGACCTGCTTGATATCGCGGGACCGACAGGGGACTTCGTGCTTGATGAGCAAAGCCAGCGGCCTGTGGTGCTGTTCAGTGGGGGGGTGGGCATAACGCCGATGGTCAGCATGCTACATAGCTTGAGCACTGACTCGAAACGCCAGGTGTATTTTATCCACGCCTGCGAAAACGGCGCCATGCATGCTTTTCGTGATGAAGTATTGGCGCTGACAATGAGTCGTCCAGGGATAGAAGCGCACTTTTGTTATCGACAACCAAGTACCGACGATATCGACAGAAATGCCTTCCATAGCCAGGGCTTGGTCAGTCGAGAAACCCTGCAGTTTCTTCTGCCCCTTGATGACTATGACTTTTATCTGTGCGGTCCCCGTCAATTCATGCAAGCGAACTGGCGTCTTCTGCGTGGCCTGGGTGTCGACAAGGCCCGTATCCATTACGAGTTTTTCGGCCCCGCTACCGTTCTTGAAGAGGATGAAGTCCGCCCTTCGATCGCAGCCCCGGCGACAGAGGTGTTGCCTGCCACGGAAGTTCTGGCAGACGAGGCTTTGACCGTGCAGTTCTTACCGTCCGGCACCCGCATTGCCTGGAGTCCTGACTGCCACTCGTTGCTTGACCTCGCTGAACAGGCCGGTTTGACCCCGTCGTTCAACTGCCGGGCCGGACTTTGTAATGCCTGTCGAGTAAGGCTGCACAGTGGTTCGATCGAGTATTTCGAGTTGCCACTGGAGGTGCCTGAAAACGGCGACATTCTCCTCTGTTGCAGTCGGCCAGTGTCGGCAGTGACGGTGGAGATTGCATAGCGATCACGCGTGTCTCGCACCTGGACGATTTGGCGAATGTGACATAACGTCCCCTGCGCAGATTTACCCACCTGCCAGACACAACGGCAATTAACAGTCATACAGGAGAAACACTAAATGAGCGTTTCTACTCACGTAACCGTTGGCACCAATGACTTGAATAAAGCCCGTGCTTTCTACGACAGCGTACTGGGCAAAGTGGGCCATAAACGCATCGCCGGTCTGGTGGACAACGGCTCGATCTGGGGCGAGGAGTCACCCTCGTTTTTCGTCCTCAAGCCGGCAAACGGCGCCCTGGCCACTGTCGGCAATGGTGTGACGGTCAGCTTTGAGGCACTAAACCGCGCCACCATCGATGCGTTCCACGCTGATGCCCTGGCTGCCGGTGGCACTGACGAAGGTGCACCAGGGCCGAGGAGCTGGGCACCGAATGCCTATGCCGCCTACGCACGTGACCTCGAGGGCAACAAGCTGGCGGCTTACTGCTTTAAGCCGACCTGAACTTCCACGCTTCGCCGAAAGCCTTGACTCCGTACTACGACCTGTTGAGGTCGCCACTACCTTGCTGCTAATTCATCGAAGCAATAACAACAATTAATAAAGCGCCACAAACTTCTGAGGAGCTACTCGATGCAACGCTATAGCAATCATTACAAATCCCTGTCCGGCTTCTTTGCCGTTGTACTCATGAACCTGGCACCTCTCGTTGCCCAGGCTGACCAGTGGGCCGAAGTGAAAAAGGCCGGCGAGCTGGTTATCGGTACGGAAATGCAATTCGCCCCTTTCGACTATCTGGAAAAAGGGCAACAACAAGGCTTCAATCCGGCACTGTTCAAGCTAATCGGTGAGAAATTGGGGGTCAAGGTGCGTTTCCTGGACCTACCTTGGGCGGGGGTATTGCCTGGGCTAGAAGCGAGCAAGTTTGACCTGGTTGGCGGTCCGCTCATCATCACCCAGGCGCGCAAGGAACGCTACAGCTACACCTTGCCAGTGGCTGAAGCCACGGTGGCACTGATGGTCAGGGCCAACGATGGCAGCATCAAAAAACCTGCCGACATTGCCGGCAAAGTCGTTGGTGCCGGCAAGGGCTCGGCCATGCTGGAAGATCTCAAGTCATTCGCTGCCACGCTGCCGGAACCGGTGACCATCCGAGAGTATGTCGACAACAATCAGGCTTACGCTGACCTGAGCGCCGGTCGCATCGCCGCAGTGGCCAATTCACTGCCCAACATTTCTTTCATTGCCTCTCAGCGTTCGCAAGTATTCAAAGTGGTGCAGCCGCCGTTTGGTAAGCCTTCGTACTTTGCTTACGTCGGCCGCAAGGGGGAAGACTCCAATAGCCTGATCGCCGAAATCAATCAAGCACTGCTAAAGCTTCATGACGACGGTCGATTGGCCGCATTGCAAAAGCAATGGTTGGGGGCCGAGATGCCGGTGCCGACGACAGAGGTCCATCCGAGTTGGTAACTACTTTGCCTGTCGCGACGTTCGTCGATTCCTCCGCACTCCTTTGTCGGGTGAAGGGGACGCCAGAGCGCCTGTTGGTTTGATTTTGTTCGTGTGGAGTGATCGCCATGATTTTCGATTGGCATACATTGATCCAGAATGTTCCGTTACTGGCGGCGAGCCTGATCGTCACGCTGCAAGCTGCTTTGGCGGGGCTGGGTTTTGGCTTCGTGATTGGTGTCGGTGTTTGTAGCCTGCGGTTGTCGCGCCGGCGGCTGTTCAGTCGCCTGGGCGGTAGCTATATCTTCGTTTTTCGCGGTATTCCGCTGCTGGTCCAGTTGCTGTTCATTTACTACTTTTTGCCACGTATCGGCCTGCCGAACATTTCGCCTATGACCGCAGCGATCATTGGTTTGTCGCTGGCTGCCGGAGCTTACATCGCGGAAATTCTGCGCGGCGGCATTCTCGCTATTTCGCGAGGTCAGCTGGAAGCTGCCGGGATGCTGGGGCTTAGTCCGCTACAAATGTTGCTTAGGATCAAGCTGCCGCAGGCCGTGCGCCTCACGTTACCTGCACTGGTCAACGAAATGATCCTGCTGGTCAAGGCTTCCTCGCTTATTTCGGTGGTGGGTATTGCCGACCTGACTCGTACAGCCCAAAACCTGGCCGCCAGCGATTATCTGTTTCTCCAGAATTACTTGTTGCTGGCTGCTTTTTATTGCCTGATCAACTTGCCTTTGGCCTGTTGCGGGGGCTGGCTGGAACGGCGCATGGGAGGTAAGACAGCATGAGTTTCGATCTTTCGATTATTACCGATCACCTGCCCGATATCGCCAGCGGCTTCAGCATCACACTCGTAGCATGGGCCAGTGGCGTAGTGCTTGCGCTGATGCTGGGTCTGTTAGTAGCCATGCTTCAAATATTCGGTGGTGCACTGCTACGCGGGGTATTGCGAATCTACGTAGAGTTGATCCGCAGCACGCCGTTTCTGGTTCAGTTGTTCCTTCTGTATTACGGCGGACCCAGTCTGGGCGTAGAACTGCAGCCTGTGACAGCCGGTGTGATTGGCCTGGGCATCTATGGCAGCGTGTACTTCGCTGAGATTTTTCGTAGCGGTTTCCTGTCGATTCCCAAGAGTCACCTGGAGGCCGCTGACTGTCAGGGCATCAGTCGCTGGACCTGTATGGTTCGCATCGAGATGCCGCAGATGCTGGTGATTATCCTGCCCGCACTGGTCAACCTAATCACCATCCTGTGCAAGGAAACCGCTGTGCTGTCGATCATCACAATTCCTGAGCTGACGATGATCATGACTGGGATTGGTTCTTCCACATTTGCCTTCGTGGAGACCCTGTTCGTGCTGGGCGTCAGTTACCTAATCCTGATCGAGCTGTGTTCGCGAGCTGGGATGTGGCTGGAGAAACGAGTGGGGCGCTTCATGATTCGCGAAGTGTTGTGACCGATGCGCCGCTGAATGAAATAGCGGCGAAAGATGCCATGAGAGTGGTGATCAGCCACCCGTCATATCCAATGAGGTAAGAGCATGAACACTTTTCCTGTGAACGGCGAACCGATTCTAAAGCTGCGCGGGGTTGGTAAACAGTTTGGCAATTTGCAAGTCATTAAGGGTGTCGACCTGGACATCCACCATAGCGAAGTGGTGTGCCTGATCGGCCCCTCCGGATCGGGAAAAAGTACGTTGCTTCGCTGTATGGCGTTCCTCGAGCAATACGACGAAGGTGAGATCCACATTGAGGGGCAGTTGCTAGGTTTGCTGGCTGGCTCACAACGTAAACTCTGCAGTCGAAGTCGACTGAACCATGTACGGCGCAACGTCGGTATGGTTTTTCAGCAATTTAATTTGTGGCCCCATATGAATGTGCTGGGCAATGTCATTGAGGCGTTGTTGAGGGTTCGCAAACTTTCTATGGTTCGAGCGCGGGAAAAGGGTTTGAGCATGCTCGATAAAGTGGGGCTAGCACACAAGGCCGAAGCCTTTCCAGCGCAGCTTTCCGGTGGTCAACAACAGCGCGTTGCCATTGCTCGTGCGCTTGCCATGGAGCCTCATATCATGTTGTTCGACGAGCCTACATCTGCTCTCGACCCGGAGCTGGTCGGAGAGGTACTGCAAGTCATGAAGTCCCTCGCTGCTGACGGTATGACGATGGTCGTCGTCACCCACGAGATGGGTTTTGCAGCTCAGGTCGCAGACCGCGTGGCGTTTCTCGATCAAGGCAAGATCGCCGTCTGTGGTTCTCCGCAGAAAATTTTCCATGGTCCTGAAAATCCGCGACTGAAGCAGTTTTTGCAAAACTATTTAGATCGCAATGCTTTTTGGCAGGACAATAGGAGCGTTGTACATTCTAGCCCTGCAGAATAATAGTTACCGTCACATCGCCCTTCACTAAAGTTTAGCGAAGGGCTTGGGCTCTTTGACTCAGACACGGTCTAGCGAACGCTGTGTTTCTGCAGTGTATCGAGTACGGGCTTTATCACTGACAGTATCTTTCGAGCACTCTCAGTTTATGGCGTTTCCTCCTGTTCACCTTGCTCGAGCTTTTGTCGATGCAGAAAAAAGCCACCTCAGCTTGCGGCTGAGGTGGCTCTGCGTTTTAGGCTATGGTTTCAGCCGATCTTGAAAAAATTTCAGCCGATCATGAAAACCTACGGAGCGAGAAATCAATCCCAGCTCAGCGCCCCGCCAGTCTGATACTCGATAACCCGCGTCTCGAAGAAGTTCTTCTCTTTCTTCAAGTCCATGATTTCGCTCATCCATGGGAACGGGTTGGTGGTACCTGGGTACTCTTCCTTCAAACCGATCTGCGACAGGCGACGGTTGGCGATGAACTTGAGGTAGTCCTCCATCATCGCGGCGTTCATGCCCAGCACGCCGCGTGGCATGGTGTCGCGGGCGTATTCGATTTCCAGCTGGGTGCCCTGCAGGATCATCTGCGAGGCTTCTTCCTTCATTTCGGCATCCCACAGATGCGGGTTTTCGATCTTGATCTGGTTGATCACGTCGATACCGAAGTTCAGGTGCATGGACTCGTCACGCAGGATGTACTGGAACTGCTCGGCAACGCCGGTCATCTTGTTGCGGCGGCCCATGGACAGGATCTGGGTGAAGCCGCAGTAGAAGAAGATACCTTCCAGAACGCAGTAGTAGGCGATCAGGTTGCGCAGCAGTTCTTTGTCGGTCTCGACGGTGCCGGTGTTGAATTCCGGGTCGGAGATCGCGCGGGTGTAGCTCAGGCCCCAGGCGGCTTTCTTCGCGACCGACGGGATCTCGTGGTACATGTTGAAGATCTCGCCTTCATCCATGCCCAGCGACTCGATGCAGTACTGGTAGGCGTGGGTGTGAATCGCCTCCTCGAAGGCCTGGCGCAGGATGTACTGGCGGCACTCGGGGTTGGTGATCAGGCGGTACACGGCCAGGGCCAGGTTGTTGGCAACCAGGGAGTCGGCCGTGGAGAAGAAGCCCAGGTTACGCATGACGATGCGACGCTCGTCGTCGGTCAGGCCTTCAGGGTTCTTCCACAGGGCGATGTCCGCGGTCATGTTGACCTCTTGCGGCATCCAGTGGTTGGCGCAACCGTCCAGGTACTTCTGCCAGGCCCAGTCGTACTTGAAGGGCACCAGTTGGTTGAGGTCGGCACGGCAGTTGATCATGCGCTTTTCGTCGACGGCGACGCGGGCGGCAGAACCTTCCAGCTCAGCCAGGCCTTCGGCGATGTCGAGGTCGTCCAGGGCGGCCTTGGCGCGCTTTACTGCGTCCGAGTCGGCAGCGGTCACGGCACGGGCTTCCAGTGCGGCGACACCGCCTGCGCTGTCGAGCTTGTCGATGCCAGCGGCAGCGGCTTGAGTGGCGTTGGTGCCTTTGGCGGCTTCTTCGCCTTCGTCTTTGTCGAATTCGTCCCAGCTCAGCATGGTGTGCTCCTGCTTGAGGGCCATGTTCAGTATGGCCGGTGGATCTTGGTTGCGTTGCTTGCATTGGGTACAGCAGTGCACGCAAAACTTGGAATGCTTCCGGGAGCGGGGCTCCTCGGAGAAGGCCGGATAGCTCCGGCCTTTTTTATTGGGCTTGGTCGGTAAGGTAGCGGGGTTGCCTTATTGCGGGGCAACCCCGCTCCTTCCGTGCAATCGTTACTGGCAGGCTTCGCAGTCCGGCTCGTCGATCGCGCAGGCCTTTGGCACTGGCGCTGGGCCTGCTGCCTGGACCGGGGCGCTGTCGCCACCGCTGGATACGGCGTTGAGCTTGCCGGTGTTGATGGTCGACTTCTCGGTGCTGGTCGCAGCCAGGGCACGGAGGTAGTAGGTGGTTTTCAGACCACGGTACCAGGCCATGCGGTAGGTGACGTCCAGCTTCTTGCCCGAAGCGCCGGCGATGTACAGGTTCAGCGACTGGGCCTGGTCGATCCACTTCTGACGGCGGCTGGCGGCGTCGACGATCCACTTGGTTTCCACTTCAAAGGCAGTGGCGTAGAGCTCCTTGAGCTCCTGCGGGATGCGCTCGATCTGCTGTACCGAACCGTCGTAGTACTTCAGGTCGTTGATCATGACCGGGTCCCACAGGCCACGGGCCTTGAGGTCGCGAACCAGGTACGGGTTGATCACGGTGAATTCGCCCGACAGGTTCGATTTCACGTACAGGTTCTGGTAGGTCGGCTCGATGGACTGCGATACGCCAGTGATGTTGGCGATGGTCGCGGTTGGCGCGATGGCCATGATGTTCGAGTTACGAATACCTTTTTGTACGCGGGCACGGACCGGCGCCCAGTCCAGCGACTCGTTCAGGTCGACGTCGATGTACTTCTGGCCACGGGCCTCGATCAGGATCTGTTGCGAATCCAGCGGCAGGATGCCTTTGGACCACAGCGAGCCCTGGAAGGTCTCGTAGGCGCCGCGCTCGTCGGCCAGGTCACAGGATGCCTGGATGGCGAAGTAGCTGACCGCTTCCATCGACTTGTCGGCGAACTCGACGGCAGCGTCGGAACCGTAAGCAATGTGCTGCAGGTACAGCGCATCCTGGAAGCCCATGATGCCCAGGCCGACCGGACGGTGCTTGAGGTTCGAGTTGCGCGCTTGCGGCACCGAGTAGTAGTTGATGTCGATCACGTTGTCGAGCATGCGCACGGCGGTGTTCACGGTGCGTTGCAGCTTGGCGGTGTCCAGCTTGCCATCGACGATGTGGTTCGGCAGGTTGATCGAGCCCAGGTTGCAGACCGCGATCTCGTCCTTGTTGGTGTTCAGGGTGATCTCGGTGCACAGGTTCGAGCTGTGGACCACGCCCACGTGCTGCTGCGGGCTGCGCAGGTTGCACGGGTCCTTGAAGGTCAACCATGGGTGGCCGGTCTCGAACAGCATCGACAGCATCTTGCGCCACAGGTCTTTGGCCTGGACGGTCTTGAATACCTTGATCTTGTTGTACTCGGTCAGGGCTTCGTAATACTCGTAGCGCTCTTCGAAGGCCTTGCCGGTCAGGTCGTGCAGGTCTGGCACTTCCGAAGGCGAGAACAGGGTCCACTTGCCGTCATCGAAGACGCGCTTCATGAACAGGTCAGGGATCCAGTTGGCGGTGTTCATGTCGTGGGTACGACGACGGTCATCACCGGTGTTCTTGCGCAGCTCGATGAATTCTTCGATGTCCAGGTGCCAGGTTTCCAGGTAGGCACAGACAGCGCCCTTGCGCTTGCCACCCTGGTTGACGGCGACGGCGGTGTCGTTGACCACTTTCAGGAAGGGTACGACGCCCTGGGATTTACCGTTGGTGCCCTTGATGTAGGAGCCCAGTGCACGCACAGGGGTCCAGTCGTTGCCCAGGCCACCGGCGAATTTCGACAGCATGGCGTTGTCGTGGATCGCGTGGTAGATGCCCGACAGGTCGTCCGGCACGGTGGTCAGGTAGCAGCTCGACAGCTGTGGACGCAGGGTACCGGCGTTGAACAGGGTCGGGGTCGAGGCCATGTAGTCGAAGGACGACAACAGGTTATAGAACTCGATCGCACGGGCTTCCTTGTCTTTCTCTTCCAGCGCCAGGCCCATGGCCACACGCATGAAGAACACCTGAGGCAGCTCGAAGCGCACGCCATCCTTGTGGATGAAGTAGCGGTCGTACAGGGTCTGCAGGCCCAGGTAGGTGAACTGCTGGTCGCGCTCGTGGTTGATCGCCTTGCCCAGCTTGTCCAGGTCGAAGTCGGCCAGGGCAGGGTTGAGCAGCTCGAATTCGACGCCCTTGGCGATGTAGGCCGGCAGGGCCTTGGCGTACAGGTCGGCCATTTCGTGGTGGGTGGCGCTTTCGGCCACGTCCAGGAAGCCCAGGCCTTCGGCACGCAGGGTGTCCATCAGCAGGCGGGCGGTCACGAAGGAGTAGTTCGGCTCACGCTCGACCAGGGTACGGGCGGTCATCACCAGGGCGGTGTTGACGTCCTTGATGGCCACGCCGTCGTACAGGTTCTTCAGGGTTTCGCGCTGGATCAGGTCGCCATCGACTTCTGCCAGGCCTTCGCAGGCCTCGGAGATGATGGTGTTCAGGCGGTTCATGTCTAGTGGAGCGAGGCTGCCGTCGGCCAGGGTGATGCGAATGCTCGGGTGCGGCTGCACGGCGGCGTTGTCGGCGCTGCCGCGGGTGGCACGCTCCTTGGCGCGCTGGTCACGGTAGATGACGTAGTCGCGGGCAACTTTTTGCTCGCCGGCACGCATCAGGGCCAGTTCGACCTGGTCCTGGATTTCTTCGATGTGGATGGTGCCGCCCGATGGCATGCGACGCTTGAAGGTAGCGGTGACCTGTTCGGTCAGGCGGGCAACGGTGTCGTGGATACGCGACGAAGCGGCAGCGGTGCCGCCTTCAACTGCAAGGAACGCCTTGGTGATAGCCACGGTGATCTTGTCGTCGGTGTAGGCGACGACAGTGCCATTACGCTTGATCACGCGCAGTTGGCCTGGGGCGGTGGCAGCCAGATCCAGATTCGAATCGGCGGCCTGCGGCGCCTTGGCCTGCGGGTTCTCGCGAGTTGTGTCGGTTTGCATGGGTGTCTCCACGTTCTCTATGTTTATTTAGGCGCCTTGTAGGCGCCCGCCGTTCCGTCCGAAAGCCCAACAACCGACCCTGGCGACACGCGGGAACACGATGCTCCGGCATGCCGGACAGGTCGGGCATACTCACTTCGGGACAGATCAGGAATTAAAGGGCAACTGAGTGCCGCTCCCTGGCCGAAGTCAAAGGTTTTGAATGCATGACTCAAAACTGTTGCTGTCGGGTGAG
Source organism: Pseudomonas sp. JQ170C (assembly GCF_035581345.1). Taxonomy (NCBI): domain Bacteria; kingdom Pseudomonadati; phylum Pseudomonadota; class Gammaproteobacteria; order Pseudomonadales; family Pseudomonadaceae; genus Pseudomonas; species Pseudomonas sp. JQ170C. The sequence continues at coordinate 4,609,146 of NZ_CP141608.1, read as the reverse complement.
CAAAGACTTGCAACACCCATACCCGAAACAACGCCCTCCAAAGGGCTTGCAACGGTCGCCTCCGCAGGAGCGGTTTGGCTGCAGATTTCTTCTAAAGTTCAAGCAAAAAAAGCACTGCTGGAGGGCTTGAGTTCTTTGCTCTACTTGTGCTTGGAATTTTCGTCAAACCCCAAGATGTAGTGTTTGTTTGCGATAGCGATACAAGATAATGCGGTCCGGGGGGTATTGCAAGGTCGGGCGCTGTGGATAACTTGTGCGTATTTTGTGTGTGATTTTGGCAAACGCCTTGTAGGCCGCGTCTTAGCGCCAAGTGACCGTCCGTCACCCTTTTTTTACCTGCACGGTGACTCGGCTCGGAATTTTCGGGCGCGCACCCTACCACAAATCTGATGACCTTCCGAGCGATCGCGACCGTGGTCATATGCCGCTCGTGACGATGGTTGGCAGGCGTCGGTGCCCGACGTAGTATCCGGAGCCGATGTTGCCTTTTGGTGAAGTTGCACCCAGGGGTACGTTCTAAATAACAACAAGCCGTTGAGGTGAGCCGTGGAGCAGCAGCGCAGTCGGGTATTGATCGTCGAGGATGACCAGCGTTTGGCCGATCTGACCCGTGAGTACCTGCAGGCCAACGGTTTCGACGTCGATGTCGAAGGTGACGGGGCGAAGGCGGCCGCGCGGATCATCGCCAGCCAGCCGGACCTGGTGATCCTCGACCTGATGCTGCCGGGCGAGGACGGCCTGAGCATCTGCCGCAAGGTCCGTCAGCATTACCCCGGGCCCATCCTTATGCTCACGGCGCGCAGCGATGACCTGGACCAGGTCCAGGGCCTGGACCTGGGAGCCGATGACTACGTGTGCAAGCCGGTGCGCCCGCGCCTGTTGCTGGCGCGGATCACTGCCTTGCTGCGGCGCAGTGAGGTGCCGGCCGACAGCGAGCCACCGCAGGTGCTGCAGTTCGGACCGCTGCGGGTGGACAACATCCTGCGCGAGGCCTGGTTGCAGGATGACGGGATCGAGCTGACCAGCGCGGAATTCGACCTGCTCTGGCTGCTGGTCAGCAATGCCGGGCGCACCTTGTCCCGGGAAGAAATTTTCACTTCCCTGCGTGGCGTGGGCTATGACGGCCAGGACCGCTCCATCGATGTGCGTATTTCCAGGATTCGCCCGAAAATAGGCGATGACCCGGAGCACCCCCGGATGATCAAGACCATTCGCAGCAAGGGTTACCTGTTCGTGCGCGAGGCGGCCGAGGCTATGGGCCAGGTGCGATGAATTCGATCTTCCTGCGCATCTATGGCGGGATGCTCGCCGCGCTGGTGCTGGTGGCGGTGCTCGGCGTGCTCAGCGTGCATCTGCTCAACGAGGTGCGCGCCGCTCAATACCGTGAGCGCCTGGCCCACGGTACCTTCACCCTGATGGCCGATAACCTGGCGCCCCTTGGCGAAGTCGAGCGCAAGCGCGCCCTGCTGATCTGGGAGCGCCTGTTGGGGATTCCGCTGGAGCTGCAGACCTTCAGCGCGGCGGGCCTGGAAGGCGGGCAACGCAGTCAGTTGCAGCGTGGGCAGGTGTTGGTGGAGAAGATCGGGCCGCATGCAGCCAAGGTCATGCGCCAGGTGGGTACCCAGGAGCTGCTGCTGATCGGCGAAGTGCAGCAGATCAGCGAGCAACTGGCGCGAGCCACTATTTACCTGCTGGCCGATGAGCTGGTGCGCTTTCCGGTCGGCGAGCAGCGCCAGCGCCTGGCCGAGCTCAAGCAGAACAAGGGTTTCGGCTTTGAGCTGGGCCTGCGCCGGCTCGAACAGACCGATATGGATGAGGATCAGCGTCGGCGTGTCGATGAAGGCGACACGGTGATGGCCCTGGGCAAGGATGGCGACTCTATCCGGGTGTTCGCCGGTATGGTTGGCACGCCCTGGGTGCTGGAGCTGGGCCCGCTGTACCAGATGAACCCGTACCCGCCGCAGTTGCTGGCGCTGATCGCCGTGCTTGGTTTGTGCCTGATCGGGCTGATTGTCTATTTGCTGGTACGCCAGCTCGAACGGCGTCTGTCCGACCTCGAAACTGCCGCCACCCGCATCGCCCAGGGCAGCCTGGAAACCCGTGTGGCGAATGATGATGCCGACTCGGTAGGGCGCCTGGCCGCGGCGTTCAACGGTATGGCGGCGCATCTGCAGCGTTCGCTGAGCATCCAGCGTGAGTTGGTGCGCGCCGTCTCTCACGAGTTGCGCACGCCGGTGGCGCGGCTGCGCTTCGGTCTTGAAATGATCGCCACCGCGCGCGATGACCAGGCGCGGGAAAAGTACTTGAGCGGCATGGATGGCGATATTCAGGAGCTGGACAAGCTGGTTGACGAGATGCTCACCTACGCGCGCCTCGAACAAGGGGCGCCTGCCCTGAATTTCCAGCGGGTCGATCTCGATGCCCTGCTCGACCAGGTCATCGATGAGCTGTCCCCCCTGCGCAGCGACGTCAGGGTGGTGCGCGGGCCTTGCCACGTGGGGGAGCAGGCGTCGGACGGGCAAGGTGCCTGGGTCGAGGCCGAACCCCGCTACTTGCATCGTGCGCTGCAGAATCTGGTCAGCAATGCCATGCGCCATGCCGAGTCCCAGGTCAGCCTCAGTTATCAGTTGGGGGCGCAGCGTTGTCGCATTGACGTCGAAGACGATGGCCCGGGTATTCCGGAAAGTGTCTGGGATCGTATCTTCACGCCTTTTACCCGCCTGGATGACAGCCGCACCCGCGCCTCGGGCGGGCACGGCCTGGGCTTGTCGATCGTGCGCCGGATCATCTACTGGCATAAGGGACGGGCATCGGTGGGGCGCAGCGAGTTGCTGGGCGGTGCGCGTTTCAGCCTGAGCTGGCCGCGCAAGCAGGACCCGGCATGAGTGAGCCGGTGCGCCTGGATCAGGTACTGGAACCGCTGCGCTTCGATCAACTGCTGCTCGATCTGTATGGCCCGCAATTGATGCCCGCCCAGCGCCCGGTGCTGGTGTCGCAGTGGTCGAAGTACTACTTCGCGACGGTCTGGCAGACGCTGCTTGGCGATGCAAGGCTGCCCGTGTTTGCCGAAACTGTTGTCGCGCTGGATGCCCGTGGGTTGCCGACAGCGCTCAATGGGCAAGGGCGGTACTGCCAAGGGCTGGACGAGGTTGGCAGCCAGCACCTGGAGCCCTTGGTGCAGCGTCTGGGGGTGCTTGGTGCGCTGCAGTCGGCGGTCCTGTGGGGAAATGCCGGCGACTGCCTGGATCAACTGCTGCCCCTGGCCGGGTGCGACACAGGCCTCGGGCGCTTGCTTACCACGCCGGGCAGCCCGCTGTTTGCCGCGGTCGGCCTGGACGCCTCAGGCAAGCGGCGTCGGCGGACCTGCTGCCTGAGCTACAAGGTGGACTGGGTTGGGCACTGTGAGCATTGCCCGCTGCCGGGTTGAGGATCAGACCGCGACGAGGCTGAGCAGTTGTTCGCCCTGGAGACAGAACTGCGCTTCCAGCTCCCGGCCGTGATGCCATTGCGGCGACAGGTCTGTCAGCAAGCGCAGGCGGGCGTAGCCGTCAGCGGACCATTCCAGCACTTCCGCATGCTCGAAGTAAAAGCGCTGCAGCACGATCGGGTACAGCGCCTTGAACAGGCTTTCCTTCAGTGAAAAGGTCAGCGTGACCACAAGGCCTGTTTGCTGCGGGTCCATGCGCTGCAGCTCGGCCTCGGTGAGGATCTCGCCGGCCAGGCGTGTGGCGCGCTCGTCACTGAGCAGGCTCTCCTGATCCAGGCCTAGACCCCGGCAGTCCTCTTGGCGCGCCACCACGGCAGCGGCCCAGCCTTTACCGTGGGTGATCGAGCCGCTGATGCCGGCCGGCCAGATGGGGGAGCGGTCCTCGTGGGTGCCGGGCACATACACGCGACCATCCAGCTGTTGCAACGCCGCCCGGGCGCAGACCCTGCCGGCCAGGTACTCGGCCTGGCGCTTGGCCACCGAGCGCTGCAGGCTGGCCGTTTGCTCGATGCTGGCGCGGGCGAAATCGTCGTGGCCGAGCTGGGTGGGGTCGAACGCGCAACTGACCAGTACCGCACCAGGGACGGGGCGGGGCAGGGGCCAGTGATTCTGCAGGGGGGTACAGCAGGCGGGGAGTCGGTTCATGTTCAGCATTGTGCCGCGGCCATCACCAGCTTTCCAGCCGAGTTGTTCAGCCGAGGTTCAGGCAGGGTTCAGCGGCCGTTCAGGACCCTCTGCTTACTCTAGCGCCCACACCCACACCGGGCCTCAACTGGAGTAAACACGATGAAAACACTCAACTCGCTGTTCCTCGCTGTCGCGTTCCTTGGTGCTGCCGCAACTGCCCAGGCTAGTGACTCTACCTTCGCTGGCGTCACCTACGGCCAGACCAGCGACAAGATCAAGAAATCCGGTTTGCTCAGCAGCAACACCGACCACCTGAACAGCAACGGCATCATCGACAAGGATGGCACCTGGGGAGTACGCCTCGGCCAGATGAACGACCAGCGCCGCTACTACCTCACCTACGACAACGTCTCCAACGACCACAGCGGCCTGAAGCTGCGCCAGGAAAATCTGTTGGGCAGCTACGACGTGTTCTACCCGCTGGGCACCAGCACCAAGCTCTTCGGCGGTGCCAGCGCCGGCCTGACCAAGCTCAGCCAGGAGTCGTCCGGCTATAGCCGCGATACCGACACCGGCTATGCCATCGGCCTGCAAGCCGGCCTGCTGCAACAAGTCAGCGACAACGCCTCGGTCGAGCTGGGATACCGTTACCTGCGCAGCAACGCCAGCACCGAACTGGCCGAGCACGGTGGCCCGAAAGTCGGCACCCTGCGCCTGGACAGCAGCGCGCAGACCTACCTCTCGGCCAACTACGCGTTCTGATTTTGTCTGGCGATGTCCGAACCGGCCTGCAGGTGCATGGCCGGTTCGCTGTTATTCTTGAGCGAGTGTGCCGGGTCGTATAGGGAGGAGCGTATGAAACTGCTGGTGGTCGAGGATGAGGCACTCTTGCGTCATCACTTGTACAGCCGCTTGACGGAAAGCGGGCATGTGGTCGAGGCGGTTGCCAACGCCGAGGAGGCGCTCTACCACGTCGAGCAGTTCAACCATGACCTGGCGGTGATCGACCTGGGCCTGCCTGGCATGAGTGGCTTGGACCTGATCCGTCAGCTGCGCTCGATGGACAAGAGTTTTCCGATTCTCATCCTGACTGCCCGGGGTAACTGGCAGGACAAGGTCGAGGGACTGGCTGCCGGTGCCGACGACTATGTGGTCAAGCCGTTCCAGTTCGAGGAGCTGGAAGCCCGCCTCAATGCCTTGCTGCGCCGCTCCAGCGGCTTTATCCAGTCGACCATCGCCGCCGGGCCCTTGCTGCTGGATCTGAATCGCAAGCAGGCGACACTCGACGAGCAACCCTTGGCGTTGACCGCCTACGAGTACCGCATCCTTGAGTACCTGATGCGCCATCACCAGCAGGTGGTCGCCAAGGAGCGCCTGATGGAGCAGCTTTATCCGGATGACGATGAGCGCGATCCGAATGTGATCGAGGTGCTGGTCGGTCGTTTGCGTCGCAAACTTGAGGGCACCACCGGCTTCAAGCCCATTGATACCGTCCGGGGCCTGGGCTACCTGTTCACCGAGCGTTGCCGGTGATTCGCTCGCTACGGCTGCGGCTGATGGTAGCCGCTGCGCTACTGGCGGTGTTGTTCATGCTCGGCCTGCTGCCTGCCTTGCAAAAGGCTTTCAGCCTGGCCTTGCAGGAGTCCATCGAGAAGCGCCTGGCGTCCGATGTGACCACCCTGATTTCGGCGGCGCGCATCGAGAATCATCAGTTGCAGATGCCCGAGCTGCTGCCCGACGAGAAATTCAACCTGCCCGATAGCCGTCTGCTCGGTTACATCTATGACCGCGAGGGCAGGCTGGTCTGGCGTTCGCGCGCCACCGCCAACGAGAACATCAACTACATCCCGCGCTATGACGGGCGTGGCAACGAATTCGCGCGGATTCGCCAGGCCGATGGCGAGGAGTTCTTCGTCTATGACGTGGAGGTCAAGCTGCTGGGCGGCAAGTCGGCGGCCTTCAGCATTGTTGCGTTGCAACCGGTGCGCGAATACCAGCAAACCCTCAATGGTCTGCGCGAGCGCCTGTACCTGGGCTTCGGGGCGGCGTTGTTGGCCTTGCTGGTGCTGCTGTGGGCCGGGCTGACCTGGGGGCTGCGCTCGCTGCGCCAGTTGAGCCGCGAACTGGATGAGGTCGAAGCGGGCAACCGTGATGAACTCAGCGCCGAGCACCCGCGTGAGCTGCTGCGCCTGACGGGTTCATTGAACCGCTTGCTGCACAGTGAGCGCGATCAGCGTCGTCGCTACCGCGACTCCCTGGGTGATCTGGCGCACAGCCTGAAAACGCCCCTGACCGTGCTGCAGGGGGTGAGCGAAAGCATGGGGGAGCGCCGCGAAGACCGCGAGCAGGCGCGGATACTGCAAAGTCAGATCGAGCGCATGAGCCAGCAGATCGACTATCAGCTGCAGCGTGCCAGCTTGCGCAAAAGTGGCCTGGTACGTCACCAGGTGGCGCTGCGGCCATTGCTCGAAAGCCTGTGCAGCACGCTGGCCAAGGTCTACCGCGACAAGCAGGTGAGTATCAGCCTGGATGTTCCTGACCAGGCCCAGGTGCCCATGGAGCAGGGGGCCTTGCTCGAACTGCTCGGTAACCTGCTGGAGAACGCCTACCGCCTTTGCCTGGGCGGGGTGCGGATCAGCCTGCACAGCGGACCGTCGTATGTCGAACTGTGCGTCGAGGATGACGGGCCGGGCGTACCTGCCGATCAGCGCGAGCGCATCCTCCAGCGCGGTGAGCGTCTGGATCGGCAGAACCCGGGGCAGGGCATCGGCCTGGCAGTGGTCAAGGACATCATCGAAAGCTACGACGCCAGCCTTAACCTCGAAGACTCGCCGCTGGGCGGGGCTGCATTTCGCATTCGCTTTCCCCTGGACTGAGTCGCCATCACCCTGGGCGGATTACCGCCAACATCATTCTTTTGCAAAAGGTGTCGGGCGGAAAACCGCCAAGTTGCCCGGCATCCTTGCAACCTCCTTGTGCATCCGGCCCCAGCAAATACGGGGCTTGCACCGATAAAGCGCATTTTGGCATCGGGCTTGCTATTGCCCTAGCAGAGTTCTGCCAGGCAGCTCGACACAACAAATCCCTCCAGTGCAGGAGGGTTCGCGCTTTAGGTACTGCCCAGGTCCTGGGAAGGATCGTTCGGTACACTTGAGGAATTAGCCATGACGACGCGTCAGCCACTGTACAAATCGCTGTATATCCAGGTGTTAGTAGCGATCACCATCGGTATCCTGCTGGGCCACTACTACCCCGAAACCGGCGTTGCCCTCAAACCACTGGGTGACGGGTTCGTCAAACTGATCAAGATGGTCATCGCCCCCATCATCTTCTGCACCGTTGTCAGCGGCATCGCCGGCATGCAGAGCATGAAATCGGTCGGCAAGACCGGTGGCTACGCGCTGCTCTACTTTGAAATTGTCTCGACCATCGCCCTGATCATCGGCCTGGTCGTGGTCAACGTGGTCAAGCCTGGCGCTGGCATGCACATCGACGTCAGCACCCTGAACGCCAGCAGCGTGGCCGCCTATGCCGCCGCCGGCGCACAGCAGACCACGGTCGGCTTCCTGCTCAACATCATTCCCAACACCGTGGTTGGTGCGTTCGCCAACGGCGACATCCTGCAAGTGCTGATGTTCTCGGTGATCTTCGGTTTCGCCCTGCATCGCCTGGGTGCCTACGGCAAGCCGCTGCTGGACCTGATCGACCGCTTCGCCCATGTCATGTTCAACATCATCAACATGATCATGAAGCTGGCGCCGGTCGGTGCTTTCGGCGCCATGGCCTTCACCATCGGCCAGTACGGCGTTGGCTCGCTGGTACAGCTGGGCTACCTGATGGCCTGCTTCTACGTTACCTGCGTGCTGTTCATCCTCGTGGTTCTGGGGGGGATCGCCCGCGCCCACGGCTTCAGCGTTCTCAAACTGATCCGCTACATCCGTGAAGAACTGATGATCGTGCTGGGTACTTCGTCGTCCGAGTCGGCCCTGCCGCGCATGCTGACCAAGATGGAGCGCCTGGGTGCGAAGAAATCCGTGGTTGGCCTGGTGATCCCTACCGGTTATTCGTTCAACCTCGACGGCACCTCGATCTACCTGACCATGGCCGCGGTGTTCATCGCCCAGGCAACCGACACCACCATGGACATCACTCACCAGATTACCCTGCTGCTGGTGCTGCTGGTGGCCTCCAAGGGTGCAGCTGGTGTGACTGGCAGCGGTTTCATCGTGCTCGCCGCGACGTTGTCGGCGGTAGGTCACCTGCCGGTTGCCGGCCTTGCGCTGATCCTTGGTATCGACCGCTTCATGTCTGAAGCCCGTGCCCTGACCAACCTGATCGGCAACGCAGTTGCCACCGTCGTCGTGGCCAAGTGGGTCAACGAGCTGGACGAAGACAAGCTGCAGTCCGAACTGGCTTCCGGTGGTTCGCCGCTGGTCGAGGTCGGCCCGGTCGATGACCTGGGTGTCGCTGAAGTGTCCACCCGCTAACCGGCGAGTGAGGAAATGAAAAAGCCCATCTTCGGATGGGCTTTTTTGTGAGCGCTATAGGGGCGCCGGCTGGCCCCGTGATACATCCGTCATTCCAGACGCATTTCGCCGCTGTACACCAAGGTCTGCCGACACCGCCGGCACAGGTACCGGCGCCCCTGGCGCACCAGGCTATGGCGCTGGGCCGAGAAGGGGAAATCACTTTCGGGGCACGGGCAGCGATAGATGTAACGGGTTACCGTGCGGCGCTTCACTGCATAGTTGTGGCAGCGATTGGGCGGCAGTTCATAGACCCCGCGCATGATCAGTTGCCATTCCTCGCCATGGGGCTGGATGCGGTCGCCAAACAGTTGGTGGGCGACCAGGTGGGCCACTTCGTGGGCCACGGTCTGCTTGAGAAAGTCTTCGCTGTTCTCGCGGTACAGCTGCAGGTTGAAGCGCAGCAGGTTCTCATGCAGGTGGGCGACGCCGGCCTTCTGGCCACGCAGCTTGAAGCTGACTTCGGGGCGTGCGAAGGGGCGTTTGAAAAAGGTTTCGGCTTGCTGGTAACAGGTTTCGACGCGGGATTTGAGCAGTTCGGGCATATCGGGGAACACTCCTGGCCGGCAATTATGCCGCAACCCATGCAGCGCTGCCGAGCCACCTGTCAGCGCACAGCATCAGGCCGCCTTGCGGCGGCCTGAAGGTTACTGCGCCTATGTTGCTGCTTTTCTAGTAATTGGTTTTAGTTGGTATAGACGGGCCCCACGCCCAGTCCCCAGATGATCACAGTGAAGGCCATGATGGCGACCAACACCACCAGGCCGACCGCCAGTACCGAGCTTGAGAACAGGAACCCTTCGTCCGAAGGGATGTTCATGAAGGTCGGCAGTCCGACATAGAGCAGGTAGACCGTGTAGCACACGGCTGCCGTGCCGACGACCATCCCCAGCCACAGGTGTGGGTACAGTGCCGCCAGGCCGCCGATGAACAGCGGCGTTGCGGTATAGGTGGCAAATGCGATGCAGCGGGCGAGGCTCGGATTGGCATCGTAGGTCCGTGCCATCCAGTGAATGAACGCGCCCATGACCGCGACGCCACCGAGCATGGCCAGGTACGACATGATGGTCATCCATAGCGCGCTGTCCTGGGTCAACATGACCGGAGCGCGCTCGCCGATGACCCAGCCGACCTGGGTTGTACCGATGAACGCCGATACCGCCGGGATCGCCGCCAGTATCAGGGTGTGGGTCAGGTACATGTGGCTGATGCTTTCTTCCTCGCCACGAATCTCCTTCCATTCCTGATCAGGATGGGTAAATAGACCAACAACGTGATGGATCATGCCAGTCACTCCTTTCGTTGTTGCCATCGCCCCCCAGAGGAGCGCTTGCGACCCCAAGGGTTGGGGGCCAGAGGATCGAGGTCACCTTTGGTGTGGCCTTATGTCGCAGTATAGGAAGGAGTTCGCCGCTTAAAGCCGGCTTTTTAGAGCAAATCGCGCTGTCAGGCGCTCGGCTAATCACCTTGCAGTCTTTATCGGATTGCCCTACGCCTGCCGACGGTTTGTGCGTAAAATATGCCGCTTTTGTCACACCTCGCGGATTTCAAGCGCTATGGGCACCCTTTCGGTCAACCAGAACAAACTGCAAAAACGCCTGCGTCGTCTCGCCGGCGAAGCCATCACCGACTTCAACATGATCGAAGACGGTGACAAGGTCATGGTCTGCCTGTCCGGCGGCAAAGACAGCTACACCATGCTCGATGTTCTGCTGCACCTGCAGAAAGTGGCGCCGATCAAATTCGAGATCGTCGCGGTGAACATGGACCAGAAGCAGCCAGGCTTCCCCGAGCACGTGTTGCCGGCGTACCTGGAGTCGCTGGGCGTGCAGTACCACATCGTCGAGAAAGACACCTACTCGGTGGTCAAGGAACTGATCCCGGAAGGCAAGACCACGTGCTCGCTGTGCTCGCGCCTGCGCCGTGGCACCCTGTACACCTTCGCCGACGAGATCGGCGCGACCAAGATGGCCCTGGGGCACCACCGCGACGACATCGTCGAGACTTTCTTCCTCAACATGTTCTTCAACGGCACCCTCAAGGCCATGCCGCCCAAGCTGCGCGCCGATGACGGCCGCAACGTGGTGATCCGCCCGCTGGCCTACTGCAGCGAGAAAGACATCCAGGCCTACTCGGACATGCGGGAATTCCCGATCATTCCGTGCAACCTCTGCGGCTCCCAGGAAAACCTGCAGCGCCAGGTGGTCAAGGACATGCTGGTGGAGTGGGAGCGCAAGACCCCGGGCCGTACCGAGAGCATCTTCCGTGGCCTGCAGAACGTCGTCCCGTCGCAGCTGGCTGACCGCAACCTGTTCGACTTCGTCAACCTGAAGATCGACGAGACGGCGCCTGCACGTTTTCTCGACGTGCTGAACATCTGACCGGCATGCGTGATTACCAATGGCTGCACGAGTACTGCCTGAACCGCTTCGGTTCGGCTGCCGCGCTTGAAGCGCACCTGCCCCAGGTGAAAACGCCGGAGCAGTTGCGCGCCATCAGTGCCGACCGCTACCTCTCTACCCTGGCCCTGCGGGTGTTTCGCGCCGGGCTCAAGCACAGCCTGGTGGATGCCAAGTGGCCGGCCTTCGAGCAGGTGTTCTTCGGCTTCGATCCGCACAAAGTGGTGCTGATGGGGGCTGAGCACCTGGAGCGGCTGATGCAGGACACGCGGATCATCCGCCACCTGGGCAAGCTCAAGAGCGTGCCGCGCAATGCGCAGATGATCCTGGACGTCGAGAAGGTGCACGGCAGCTTTGGCGCGTTCATCGCCGACTGGCCGGTGACCGATGTCGTTGGGCTGTGGAAGTACCTGGCCAAGCATGGCAATCAGATGGGTGGGCTGTCAGCGCCGCGCTTCCTGCGCATGGTTGGCAAGGATACCTTCATCCCCACCAACGACATGGCTGCGGCGCTGATTGCCCAGGACATCATCGACAAACCGCCGACCAGTCAGCGTGACCTGGCTCAGGTGCAGGCGGCATTCAACCAGTGGCATGCCGAAAGTGGGCGGCCGCTGTGCCAGTTGTCGGTGATGCTGGCGCATACCGTCAATCATTGAAGGTGCATCGCGGGGCCTGTGGGGCCCCGCGATGCATTCAGTTCAGCCTTCCCCCGCCAACCGCCGGTCATACTGAAACCGCCAGCGCACGTACAGCAGGGCACTGATAAACAGCGCCAGGCTGATCGCCACTTCCAGCCAGCCGAATACCGCCCGTGCCGGGTCGAACGCGGCCAGTACCCCTTTGATGAAGTACAGGTTGACCACGAAGCAGGTCCAGGCGTGCGCGCGCGCGTTGCCCAGCAAGATCCCCGGCAGCAGCAGCGCCAAGGGCACCAGCTCGACCGCAAGGATCACGCCGGTGCGTGCACCGTGCAGGTCGGCAAACAGCAGGTTGTTGAGGGTCAGCAGGGCGATCAGGCCGAAAAAGCTGGCCAGGCTCAGCGCCCGACTCAGGCGCAGGCGCGGTGCCAGCCACTCGATCGAGGGCAGAACCTTGGGCTTTTTAGCCACGACCGTTCTCCAGCAGTTTGGCGGTGCTGGCCAGGCGTTGGCCCAGGGCGCGGCACAGGGAGATTTCATCGGCGTCCAGGTCACGTTTGCCATCGGCCCCGGCGTGGTGGCTGGCGCCATACGGGGTACCGCCGCCGCGGGTTTCGAGCAGCGCCGACTCGCTGTAGGGCAGGCCCATGATCAGCATGCCGTGGTGCATCAGCGGCAGCAGCATCGACAGCAGGGTCGATTCCTGGCCGCCGTGCAGGCTGGCGGTGGAGGTGAACGCGGCCGCCGGCTTGCCGACCAGGCCGCCACTGAGCCACAGGCTGCTGGTACCGTCGATGAAGTACTTGAGCGGCGCTGCCATGTTGCCAAACCGCGTCGGGCTGCCCAGGGCCAGGCCCGAGCAGTGGCGCAGGTCATCCAGGGAGGCGTAGAGCGCGCCGGTGTCGGGGATGTCCGGGGCCACCGCTTCACACTCGGTGGAGATCGCCGGAACCGTGCGGATCCGTGCTTCCAGGCCGGCCATCTCGACGCCACGGGCAATCTGCCGGGCCATTTCGCTGGTAGAGCCGTGGCGGCTGTAGAACAGGATCAGAATATAGGGCGCACTCACGGCAGGATCTCCAGCACCTTCTCTGGTGGCCGGCCGATCACGGCTTTGTCGCCGGCGATCAGGATCGGGCGCTCGATCAGTTTCGGGTGCTTGACCATGGCGTCGATCAACTGCGCTTCGCTCAGGCTGGCATCGGCCAGGTTCAGGTCCTTGTACTCATCTTCACCGCTGCGCAGCAGCTGGCGCGCACTGATGCCCAGCTTGCCGAGCAGGGCCTGGAGATCGGCGGCACTCGGCGGCGTTTCCAGGTAGCGGACCACGGTCGGGGCCAGGCCGCGGGCTTCAAGCAATTCCAGTGCGCCACGGGATTTGGAGCAGCGCGGATTGTGATAGAGGGTCAGGTCGGTCATGTTCGGGTCGCATCCAGCAGGGTGTGGCGGCTATTCTAACCGCAGCGACTTCGCATTTTGCTTGAATCTTCGAGAAGGATTGACCCATGACAAGGCGTTTGGCAGCAGCACTGGCCATCACCGCGAGCCTGTTGCTCGGTGGTTGCGGTGCAGACTATGGCCTGGACCAGAACGGACAGACTGTAAAAGCCGAGCAGATCGACGGGCACTGGCTGGTGCTCAACTACTGGGCTGAATGGTGTGGTCCGTGCCGTACCGAAATCCCGGAACTCAACGCCGCTGCCAAGCAGTGGCAGGCCCAGGGCGTGAAAGTGCTCGGGGTGAACTTCGATGGCTTGCAGGGGGAGGAGCTGAAAAAGGCCACTGAGGCCCTGGGCATCAGCTTCACCGTACTGGCCGAGGACCCGGCCGAGCGTTACGAGTTGCCACGCAGCGAGGCATTGCCGGTGACCTACATCATCGACGACAAGGGCAAGGTGCGTGAGCAATTGATGGGCGAACAGACCCTTGAAGGCCTGAACGAGAAGATCAAGGCCCTCAAAGGGGCTTGATGGCTTTTATCGCGGGGCAAGCCCGCTCCCACTGTGGGAGCGGGCTTGCCCCGCGATGGCTTCAGCCTTCTTCAGGCCAGAACCGCAGCGGCTTGCCCTCGGCAGGCCAGAAGCGCACCTGCTCGATCGGCGAGACGTCCCAGCGCTGCACGGTCTCCAGCGCCTGCAGGAAGCGTTTTTCCTGCTCCATCAGTGCCGGTGCGCAGAGTTTGCGGGTGCTGCCGACCTTGCCGAAGGTGAGCTTGTCACCGTCAAGCTGGTAAGGCGCGAACCAGTGGTTGCAGCCGCCATTGCCATAGGCACGACCATCCGCGGCAAGCGTCAGGGTCAGGTGGCTGTAATCCATCAGCGGACGTTCGCCAATCCACTCCAGCAAGTAGCTGCGTTCCTGTTCCAGCTTCATCGGCTCAGCGGCGCAGCCCAGCAGGGCCGTGCCGATCAGGGCTGAGAGCAACAGCGTTTTCACTGGGCTGACTCCTTGCATGCGGGGCACAGGTGCTTGTCGCCACGGCTGGTCCAGCCCAGCTCGGCGATGCGCGCGCTGGCGGCCGGTTGCTGGGCTTTCTTGCCGAGCTTGGCGTCCACGGCGAACTCGAAGTCCAGGCTGGCCTGGCAGCTGTCGCAGTTGACCTGCCACTGATGGATCGCCAGTTCGCCGAACACCGGCCCGCTGGCCACCGCGACCCATTGACCGGTCGGGTTGATCAGGTGGCGGACGGTTTCGACGGTCAGGCGCATGGACAAATCCTTGCTGCCCTTGAGGGTCACCAGCAGGACGTCGTTCTTCTTGATCGAGCCGCCGTTGCCGGTCACTTGATAGCGACCCGGCACCAGGGCGCGGCATTCGATCAGGGTGTGTTGCGGGTTAAACAGGGTGTAGCGGAAATCGTGTTCGACCATGGGTCCTCCAAATCTGCCGCGTATCCTAGCATCAACCCTCGACCAAGTTTTGCGCATTGCCTGCCGCCCAGCGGGTAATGTTCTCCAGCGTCGTCGCGGCGATCGCGGCCAGCGCCTCGCGGGTCAGAAACGCCTGGTGGGCGGTGACGATGACGTTGGGGAAGGTCAACAGGCGCGCGAGCACGTCGTCTTGCAGCGGCTGGTCGGAGCGGTCCTCGAAAAACAGCTGGGCTTCTTCTTCATAGACATCCAGGCCCAGGTAGCCCAATTGACCGTCCTTCAAGGCCTCGATCAACGCCGGGGTGTCGATCAGCGCGCCGCGGCCGGTGTTGATCAGCATGGCGCCCGGTTGCAGGTCGGCCAGGCTTTGCGGGTTGATCAGGTGGCGGGTCTGTTCGGTCAGCGGGCAGTGCAGGCTGATGATCTGTGCCTGGCGCAGCAGGTCCGGCAATTCCAGGTAGCGCGCCCCCAGGGCCAGCAACTCGGGGTTGGGGTAAGGGTCGTAGGCCAGCAGTTGGCAACCGAATCCGGCCATGATGCGGGCGAAGGCCGCACCGATCTGACCGGTGCCGACCACGCCGACGGTTTTGCCGTGCAAGTCGAAGCCGGTCAGCCCGTGCAGGGCGAAGTTACCTTCGCGGGTGCGGTTGTAGGCGCGGTGCAGGCGTCGATTGAGGGCCAGGATCAGCGCCACCGCGTGCTCGGCGACCGCATGCGGGGAGTAGGCCGGCACCCGTACCACGGCAAGGCCCAGGCGCTTGGCCGCAGTCAGGTCGACATGGTTGAAACCGGCCGAGCGCAGGGCGATCAGACGG
Organism: Pseudomonas sp. JQ170C; assembly: GCF_035581345.1. Classification (NCBI taxonomy): domain Bacteria; kingdom Pseudomonadati; phylum Pseudomonadota; class Gammaproteobacteria; order Pseudomonadales; family Pseudomonadaceae; genus Pseudomonas; species Pseudomonas sp. JQ170C. Next base: position 4,593,781 of record NZ_CP141608.1, on the reverse strand, counting down.
CTGCCGCCGGCGGCCAGGCGCTCCAGCACCGGGGCGCTGAGATCGTCATTGATGAAGGCGCAGACCACTTCGTGGCCGTTGGCCAAGGCCGCGGTGTCTTCGGTCAGGCGTGTCGGTTGAAAGTGCAGTTCAAGCCCATCCGCTGCCGGGGCTTGGGTGAAGCTGTCCTGGTCGTAGGACTGGCTGCTGAAAAACAATACGCGCATGGGATCTTCCTGAATCGGTTGGCGGAGAGTCTAACCGCCGGGCAAGGTCATCGCCTTGCCTCAGGTCAGCCAGGGGTCAAGCGCTCAGGCGTGCCTGGGCGGTGAGGCGGGTAATGGCCCGGTCCAGTTCGTCCAGGGCGCGCAGCGCTTCGGGGTCATCCTGCTTGAGCAAGGTTTCGCTGCGCTGGCAGGCCGCTCGCAGTTGCGGTACCCCGCAGTAACGCGAGGCGCCGTTGAGCCGGTGAACCCGCTCGATCATGCCGTTACGGTCTGCCGCGTCACGCGCTGCGCGGATCGCTTCGCGGTCGGCCTCCAGCGAAGCCAGCAACATGGCCAGCATGTCGGCGGCCAGGTCCGGCTTGCCAGCGGCCAGGCGCAGGCCTTCCTCCGGGTCCAGGACCTTCAGTTCGCTGCTGTCGGGGATGCGCTCCTGCAGGCGCTCATGGTGAGTCGCCCCCAGGGTCTGCCCCGTCCACTTGAGCACCACCTGGGCCAGTTGGCGCTCACTGATCGGCTTGGTCAGGTAGTCGTCCATGCCGCTGTGCAGCAGCGCTCGCTTTTCATTGGCCATGGCGTGGGCGGTGAGGGCGACGATGGGCAAGGGTGGCCCGCTCTGGCTGGTTTCCCACTGGCGGATCTGTTCGGTGCATTCACGACCGTCCATGCCCGGCATCTGCACATCCATGAGCACCAGGTCGAAGCGTTCGTCTTGCACCGCTTGTACTGCGGCGTAGCCGCTGTCGACCGCCAGCACCTCGGCACCGAGGTCTTCGAGCAGCGTTTGCACCAGCAGCAAGTTGGCCGGGTTGTCGTCCACGCACAGCACTTTGGGCAGGGGTTGATTGGTGCTGACTTTGATCTCGTGGCTGCGCCGCGGCTGGACCAGCTCCACCAGGGCCCGGCGCACCTTGCGCGTGCAGGCCGGCTTGGCTTGCAACTGACTGTGGGCGTTGGGCAGGTAGGGGTGGTAGAGCGCCTGTTCGGTGGTCGGGCAGAGCACCAGTGCCTGGCAGTCCAGGCGCTCCAGTTGGGCGATGTACTGGCCGAGTCGCTCTGGCGACACGCTGTCCAGGTTCACCCCCAGTACGGCCAGGGTGAAGGGTTGTCCGGCCATGCGGGCGTTGGCCACGGCGTGCAGCAGCGGGTCGATGGAGATAAAGGTGCTGACGTTCAGGCCGCAATCTTCCAGCTGATGCACCAGCGCCTGGCGGGCCAGCTCGTGGGCATCGACAATCGCCACCCGGCGTTCGAGCAGCGGTTGCAGCGGCATGTCCTCGGCATCGTCGCGGGCCTTGGGCAGGCGCAGGCTGATCCAGAACTGCGAACCTTCCCCGGGCGTGCTGTCGACCCCGATTTCCCCGCCCATCTGCTCGATCAGGCGCTTGGAAATCACCAGCCCCAGGCCCGTGCCGCCTGGCTGGCGCGACAAGGAGTTGTCTGCCTGGCTGAAGGCCTGGAACAGCGCCCGCACATCCTGGCTGGACAGGCCGATGCCGGTGTCCTGGACGCTGATGCGCAACTGCACGCTGTCGTCATGTTCTTCTTCAAGCATGGCCCGGGCAACGATGGTGCCTTCGCGGGTGAACTTGATGGCGTTGCTGATCAGGTTGGTCAGGATCTGCTTCAAGCGCAGCGGGTCGCCGACCAGCGACAGCGGCGTATCGCGGTAGACCAGGCTGACCAGCTCCAGCTGCTTGGCATGGGCGGCTGGCGCGAGGATGGTCAAGGTGTCCTGGATCAGGTCGCGCAGGTTGAACGGAATGCTGTCGAGCACCAGCTTGCCGGCCTCGATCTTGGAGAAGTCGAGGATCTCGTTGATGATCCCCAGCAGGCTGCCGGCGGATTTTTCGATGGTGCCCAGGTAGTCGAGCTGGCGCGGGGTCAGGTCGCTTTTTTGCAGCAGGTGGGTAAAGCCGAGGATGCCATTGAGCGGCGTACGGATCTCATGGCTCATGTTGGCGAGGAATTCGGACTTGATCCGGCTGGCCTCAAGGGCCTCCTTGCGGGCCATGTCCAGCTCGATGTTCTGGATCTCGATGGTTTCCAGGTTCTGGCGCACGTCTTCGGTGGCCTGGTCGATGCTGTGTTGCAACTCTTCATGGGCGTTGTGCAGGGTTTCGGCCATGCGGTTGATGCCCGCAGCCAGCTCATCGAGCTCGTAGCTGCCCATGGGCGGCAAGCGCTCCTCCAGGTTGCCATCCTTGAGTTGGGTCACGGCATGCTTGATCTGGCTGATCGGGTCGTTGATCGTGCGGCACATGCGCATGGCCAGCAGTGTGGTGGCGACCAGCCCGAAGAAAATCAGCAGCAGGGTGGTGAACAGGCTGCGGTAGCCGCGCAACAGCGTGCCATCGTGGGACAGTTCGATTTCCACCCAGCCCAGTAACTTGTCGGCTTCGTTTGGAACATGCTCGCCAGCAAGGTCGCGGTGGTAGCCGAACACCGGTAACAGGTAGCGGGTCGCGTCATTGCCCGTGCGCTGCAGCAGTTGTGTGCCGCCTCCGGCGGGTGCCTGGTTGAGCATGGTGGGGCCGGCATGGGCGAGGGTGTTGCGGTCCGGGCCAAGAAAGGCTACGGCGCGTACGTCGGTCTGCTCCAGAGCCTGGGCGGCAATGTGTTCCAGTTGCACAGGGGCATGGCGAGCCAGTGCCGGGGCTACCAGCGGCGCCAGGTGTTCGGCAATCATCTTGCCGCGTTGCAGCAATTGGGTTTGCAGCTCACTTTGCTGCAGCCAGGTGAAATAGCTGCCCAGTACCAACGCCATCAGACTGGCGGGTAACAGGGCAAGCAGCAGCACGCGGCTTCGGATTCCCAAATGATTCAGCACGCGACTCTCCTGTGCCCGGCAGTTGCTGTAAGCCACGGTCAGGCGTAGCTGACAGGCCAAGTCGGAAAAGTACCGCGCCTTTCAGTGCAATGCACTCATTTGTATCTACTTTTGGCGTAGCTGGATGCACGGGGGCCGTGTTCATGAACAGTTACAGGTTGCCTGGAGGAAGCAATTCCCCAATAATCGCGTTATTGAGAATCGCTAGCACCCGCCAATGAATCCCGTAGCCATTAATGCTTCTAACATTCTTGCCATCGAGGACGACCCGGTCCTGGGCGCCTATTTGCACGAAGAGCTGCAGCGTGGCGGCTTCTCGGTCACCTGGTGCAAGAACGGTCGCGAAGGGCTCGATGTTGCGCGCGAGTCGCGGTTTGACGTGGTGTTGATGGACATCCTGCTGCCCGGCCTGAACGGCCTGGATGTGCTGGCAAAACTGCGGGAAAGCACCTCGATACCCGTGATCCTGATGTCTGCCCTGGGGGCTGAGGCAGACCGCATCACCGGGTTCCAGCGCGGCGCCGACGACTATCTGCCCAAGCCCTTCAGCATGGCGGAACTCAAGGTGCGTATCGAAGCGATCTTGCGGCGGGTGGCGCTGGAGCGTCGGCATCAACAGCCTGTCAGCTCAGGTAGCGGCGAGCTGCAGTTCGATGAGCAAGCCAGTGACGTGTGTTGCGCCGGGCAGTGGGCCGGGCTGACCTTGAGCGAATACCGGCTGCTCGACATCCTGCACCGTAGCCATGAAGAAGTACTGAGCAAACCCTTCCTTTATCAGCAGGTCCTGCAGCGCGGTTATGCCCGTCATGACCGCAGCCTGGACATGCATGTCAGCCAGATCCGCCGCAAACTCAAGGCCATCGGTTACCAGGAGCGAGAGGTGCGTACCGTCTGGGGCAAAGGCTATGTGCTCAGCGCCAGCGAGGTCAGCTAAGGTGCCCAATCGTCATTCATTGTTCTGGAAACTGGCGATTCTGCTGGTCGGCTTCTGCCTGCTGATGATCGGCCTGAGCTGGACCTGGGGCCGGCACATGGAGACCCAGAACGCCTATCTATCCGAAGAGGCCAGGGCGACCCTCACCGCCTACGCCGCCGAAGCCGAGCAGGCCTGGGAACGGGGTGGTCAATCTGGGGTGGATCAGTGGCTGGCGGCCATGGCCGAGAAGGAATCGACCTGGATGGCGGTGGTCGGCCCTGATCTGCAGTCGTTGGGCAGCACGTCGTTGACGCCTGAACAAAGCCGCAAGATGACCTTTCTGCGCGGTATCGACTGGCCAGTGAGTCGACGGGTGACGGGCTTGCCCTGGATGCGCTTGCCTTTTCTGGAGCACCCGGAGCAGGGGCTGCTGGTCATCGAGTTGCCGCAACGGCTGCTCCCCGGGCAGTACCGCTTGTTCTGGCAGATCATGACCAACGGCATCATTCCCGGGCTCTTCACCCTGCTGTTCTGTGTGGGCCTGTACCGCATGTTGATCATGCCGCTGATCCAGTTGCGCGAGCAGGCCAATGCCTGGCGCGCCGATCAGCTGTCGGCACGAGTGGCCAGCAGCACGACCAGCCGCCAGGACGAACTGGGCGAATTGGGCCGGGCGTTCGACGACATGGCCGAGCGCCTGCAAGGCACCGTGGCGCTTCAGCAACAATTGTTGCGTGACCTGTCCCATGAACTGCGTACACCGTTGAGCCGCCTGCGCGTGGCCTGCGAGGGGGAAGGCGATGCCGAGCAATTGCGTGAACGCCTGAGCCGTGAAGTCGACTGCATGCAGCGCCTGGTCGAGGATGCCCTGCAACTGGCCTGGCTCGATACCGAGCGGGCGCCGCCGAGCAAGGAGCCGATCCAGGTCCAGGCCCTGTGGGAAATGCTGGCCGAAGATGCGTGTTTTGAAAGTACCTGGCCTTCCAGTCAATTGCATTGCGCCCTGGATGCGTCCTGCTGGGTAAAAGGCAACCTCAATAGCGTGGCCCAGGCCTTCGAGAACATTTTGCGCAATGCCATTCGACATTCGCCGGCCAACGGCGTGATCCGCCTGGATGGGCATCGTCAGGGTGACCATTGGTTGCTGTGGCTGGAAGATCAGGGCGGCGGAGTCGCTGAGGCGGATCTGGAGCGGATCTTTGCACCGTTCACCCGGCTGGACGGCTCGCGTCCGGGGGATGGTGGTTTCGGACTGGGGCTGAGCATCGCGCGCAACGCCATTGTGCGTCAGGGCGGACGGCTCTGGGCACAGAACACCGGGCAAGGCCTGCGGCTGAACATTCTTTTACCGGTAGGGGCGGGCTTGTCCCGCGATCAGCGTCTTGCAGGCAATGCACCCGCGGGGCAAGCCCGCTCCTACAGCTTATAGCTGGGAGCTATAACACCAACACATTGCGTGATATGGGCGAAACCGGTTTGCCGGTATGATAGACGCCCCCGCAGTCTGGATTGCGAACTACGCCATGACCTTGCAGTACCCAACCATCGCCGACTGCGTCGGCAACACGCCTCTGGTCCGCCTGCAGCGCATTGGCGGCCAGACCAGCAATACCCTCCTGCTCAAGCTTGAAGGCAATAACCCGGCAGGTTCGGTCAAGGACCGGCCGGCATTGTCGATGATCACCCACGCCGAAGAGCGCGGGCAGATCAAACCGGGCGACACCCTGATCGAAGCGACCTCGGGCAACACCGGGATCGCCTTGGCCATGGCGGCGGCGATCAAGGGTTACAAGATGATCCTGATCATGCCCGACAACTCCAGTGCCGAACGCAAGGCCGCGATGACCGCCTACGGCGCCGAGCTGATCCTGGTCAGCAAGGAAGAAGGCATGGAAGGCGCCCGCGACCTGGCCGATCGGCTGCAGGCTGAAGGCCGGGGCCTGGTACTCGACCAGTTCGGCAATGGCGACAACCCTGAAGCCCACTATGTGAGTACCGGCCCGGAGATCTGGCGTCAGACCCAGGGCACCATTACCCATTTCGTCAGTTCCATGGGCACCACCGGCACCATCATGGGCTGCTCGCGCTACCTCAAGGAGCAGAATCCGGCCGTGCAGATCGTTGGCTTGCAGCCAATGGAAGGCTCGGCGATTCCGGGTATCCGTCGCTGGCCCGAGGAATACCTGCCCAAGATCTACCAGGCCGATCGCGTTGATCGCGTGGTCGACATGGCCCAGAGCGAAGCCGAAGAAACCACGCGTCGCCTGGCACGGGAAGAGGGCATTTTCTGCGGCGTGTCCTCCGGTGGTGCAGTGGCGGCGATGTTGCGCCTGTCCCGCGAGTTGGAAAACGCCGTCATCGTGGCGATCATTTGCGACCGTGGCGACCGTTACCTGTCGACTGGCATTTTTGACGCGGCGAACTGATGTCCAAAAGTAAACGTAACAGCGGCCTGCGCTTTCAGCCGGCCGGTGGCAGCCGCACCCCCCAAGTGCCCACGGGCAAGAAGCAGCGCTTGCGTATCGAGCGCCTGTCCGGTGACGGCCGTGGCATTGCCTTTCTCGAAGGGCGTACCTGGTTCGTCAGCGGTGCGCTGGCCGAGGAAGAGGTCGAGGCGCGGGTGCTCAATGCCCACGGCAAGGTCGTTGAAGCACGCCTGGAGCGGGTCTTCACGGCCAGCCCGGATCGCCGCGAAGCACCCTGCAAGCACTTCGACCGTTGCGGCGGCTGCAATCTTCAGCACCTGCCCCACGCTGATCAACTGGCCCTCAAGCAGCGCCTGCTCGCCGATCAGTTGCAGCGGGTTGCCGGGGTGTTGCCCGAGCAGTGGGCGGCGCCGCTGAGCGGTCCCGAGTTTGGCTATCGGCGTCGCGCCCGGGTAGCTGTGCGCTGGGATGCCAAGGCGAAGAAGCTCGACGTCGGTTTTCGTGCCGAAGCCAGCCAGGACATCGTCGCCATTGATGATTGCCCGGTACTGGTACAACCCTTGCAGTCGATCATGCGTCACCTGCCTTTGCTCTTGCAGAGCTTGAGCAAGCCGCAGGTGGTCGGTCATGTGGAGTTGTTCAGCGGCACGGCCGTGGCCTTGTTGCTGCGTCATACCGGCCCGTTGGGCGAGGGCGACCTGGCCCGTCTGCAGGCATTTTGTAGCGAGGCCCAGGTGCAGCTCTGGCTGCAAGGCGAAGGTGAACCTTCACCGGTCGATGCCAGTCAGACCCTGGGTTTCGCCCTGGCACCGTGGGACCTGGAACTGGCTTACCGGCCGGGCGACTTTGTTCAGGTCAATGCCCAGGTCAATACGGCAATGATCGAGCAGGCCCTGGCCTGGTTGGCACCGCAAGCGGATGAGCGCGTACTGGACCTGTTCTGTGGCCTGGGCAACTTTGCCCTGCCGCTGGCCCGCCAGGCGCGTGAAGTGGTCGCGGTCGAAGGTGTGCAGGCGATGGTGGAGCGGGCAGAGGCCAATGCCCGCAACAACAATTTGCATAACGCCCGATTTTTTCAGGCCGATTTATCGCAGCCTTTGTCTGCCTCTGGCTGGGCCGCTGGAGGCTTTTCTGCGGTACTCTTGGACCCACCCCGAGACGGTGCTTACGAGGTTGTGAGAAAAATCGCAGACCTTGGGGCGAAACGTCTGGTGTATGTATCGTGCAACCCGGCGACCCTGGCCCGTGACACGCTTGAGCTGGTCAGGCAGGGGTACCGGTTAAAATGTGCCGGGATTCTCGACATGTTTCCTCAGACGGCGCATGTCGAAGCCATGGCGTTATTCGAGGCGGGCTAGCAAGACTGGCGCGTTCGGCGCTGCACCTTGGGTCCGGCAGGGGCAGCACCAGTGAGATCAAGCGCATCACGTATGCGCTGTAGGGAAAGGTAAACAAAGATGGTACAGGTGAGAGTGCACCAGCCGGTCAACACCGACGGCAGTATCAATCTCGAAGCATGGCTGGATCATGTGGTGAGCGTCGACCTGGCGCTGGACCGTGAAGCCCTCAAGGAGGCTTGCGAGTTCGCCCAGGAAGTCGAGAAGAAAGGCAACCCGGCCAAGCATTCCTGGGCCGACGGTACCTCAAGCTTCCAGGCCGGTCTGGAAATCGCCGAAATTCTTGCCGACCTCAAGCTCGACCAGGATTCGTTGGTCGCAGCGGTGATCTACCGCGCGGTACGTGAAGGCAAGGTGACCCTGGCCGAAGTGGGCCAGCGCTTTGGCCCGGTGGTGTCCAAGTTGATCGACGGCGTGCTGCGTATGGCCGCGATCAGCGCCAGCCTCAGCCCGCGTCAATCGTTGGTGCTCGGCTCCCAGGCGCAGGTCGAGAACCTGCGCAAGATGCTTGTGGCGATGGTCGATGATGTCCGTGTGGCACTGATCAAGCTGGCCGAGCGGACCTGCGCCATTCGCGCGGTCAAGGGCGCTGACGATGAGAAGCGTCATCGCGTCGCCCGCGAGGTCTTCGACATCTACGCGCCGCTGGCGCACCGCCTGGGTATCGGTCATATCAAGTGGGAGCTGGAAGACCTTTCCTTCCGCTACCTGGAGCCCGACCAGTACAAGCAGATCGCCAAGCTGTTGCACGAGCGGCGGCTGGACCGCGAGCGCTTTATCAGCGACGTGATGAATCAGCTGCAGAACGAGCTGCTGGCCACCGGGGTCAAGGCCGACATCAGTGGCCGGGCCAAGCACATCTATTCGATCTGGCGCAAAATGCAGCGCAAAGGCCTGGAGTTCAGCCAGATCTACGACGTGCGGGCGGTGCGCGTGCTGGTGCCGGAAATGCGCGATTGCTACACCGCGCTCGGGATCGTGCATACCCTGTGGCGGCATATCCCCAAGGAATTCGACGACTACATCGCCAACCCCAAGGAGAACGGCTACCGCTCCTTGCACACCGCGGTGATCGGCCCAGAGGGCAAGGTGCTCGAGGTGCAGATCCGCACCCACGCCATGCATGAAGAGGCCGAGCTGGGTGTCTGTGCGCACTGGCGCTACAAAGGCACCGACGTCAAGCCGAGCTCCAACCACTATGAAGAGAAAATCTCCTGGCTGCGTCAGGTGCTGGAGTGGCACGAGGAGCTGGGTGACATCGGTGGCCTTGCCGAACAGCTGCGGGTCGATATCGAGCCGGACCGCGTGTATGTCTTCACCCCGGACGGTCATGCCATCGACCTGCCCAAGGGCGCCACGCCGCTGGACTTCGCCTACCGGGTACACACCGAAATCGGTCACAACTGCCGGGGCGCCAAGATCAACGGGCGCATCGTGCCGCTCAACTACAGCCTGCAGACCGGTGAGCAGGTCGAGATCATCACCAGCAAGCACGGCAATCCCAGCCGTGACTGGCTGAACTCGAACCTGGGCTATGTCACCACGTCGCGGGCGCGGGCCAAGATCGTCCACTGGTTCAAGCTGCAGGCGCGCGACCAGAACGTCGCCGCTGGCAAGACCCTGCTCGAGCGTGAACTCAATCGCCTGGGCCTGCCGCAGGTGGATTTCGACCGGCTCGCCGACAAGGCCAACCTGCGCACTGCCGAAGATATGTTCGCCTCCCTCGGGGCGGGCGACCTGCGCCTGGCGCACCTGGTCAATGCGGCCCAGCAATTGGTCGAGCCTGAGCGCAGCGGCCACGTCGAGCTGGTGCCGCGCAAGGCCACCGGCTACAAGCCGGGCAAGCGCGGCGATATCCAGATCCAGGGTGTCGGCAACCTGCTCACGCAAATGGCCGGCTGCTGCCAGCCGTTGCCGGGCGATGCGATTGTCGGCTACATCACGGTCGGCCGTGGCGTGACCATCCACCGCCAGGACTGCGCCTCGGTGCTGCAGCTGGCGGGGCGCGAGCCGGAACGGATCATCCAGGTCAGCTGGGGCCCGGTGCCGGTGCAAACCTATCCGGTGGATATCATCATCCGCGCCTACGACCGTCCGGGCTTGCTGCGTGACGTCTCCCAGGTCCTGCTCAACGAGCGGATCAACGTACTGGCGGTCAACACCCGCTCGAACAAGGAAGACAACACCGCGCTGATGTCGCTGACCATCGAGATTCCGGGCCTGGACGCGCTGGGGCGCTTGCTGGGGCGGATCTCGCAGTTGCCGAACATTATCGAGACGCGGCGTAACCGTACGCCTTAAAGTTGTTATCGCGGGGCAAGCCCGCTCCTACCGTGGTTGTAGGAGCGGGCTTGCCCCGCGCTACGACCACAGCAGAGACCGAAGATGTACACCCTAGACGACCTGCTCCACCTCATGGCCCGCCTGCGTGACCCGCAGTACGGCTGCCCGTGGGACCTCAAGCAGACCTACGCGACCATCATTCCCTACACCCTCGAAGAAGCCTACGAGGTGGCCGATGCCATCGAGCGCAGCGATTTCGAGCACCTGCAGGGTGAGTTGGGTGACCTGTTGTTCCAAGTGGTCTACTACAGCCAATTGGCTCGGGAAGAAGGCCGCTTTGAGTTCGCCGGCGTGATCGACAGCATCACCCGCAAGCTGATCCGCCGTCATCCGCATGTGTTCCCCACCGGCGAACTGTATGCGCCGCTGGATACACCCAAGCTCGACGAAGCCCAGGTCAAGCAGCGCTGGGAAGAGATCAAGGCCCAGGAGCGGGCAGAGAAGGGCATACCCGAACAGCTTTCGCTGCTCGATGACGTGCCGGCGGCCTTGCCCGCGCTGTCCCGCTCCGCCAAGTTGCAAAAGCGCGCCGCCCAGGTCGGTTTCGACTGGCCGGATGCGTTGCCGGTGCTCGACAAGGTACGCGAGGAGCTCGATGAAGTGCTCCAGGCCATGGCCGATAACGACAGTGTGGCGCTGGCCGACGAGCTGGGTGACCTGTTGTTCGCCACCGTCAACCTGGCCCGGCACCTGAAGGTCGATCCGGAAAATGCCCTGCGCGGGGCCAACCAGAAATTTGAACGACGCTTTCGTTTCATCGAACAGGCATTGCGCGACATGGGCCGTCCGATTGAAGATTGCACCCTCGAAGACATGGATGCGCTCTGGGGCGAAGCCAAACGTCAAGAAAAGAACCTGCCCAGCTGCGGCTGAGCTGAAGCACATAAGTGAGTGAACGATGAGCCTTTCCCTTCGCGACCAATTGCTCAAAGCCGGTCTGGTCAACCAGAAGCAGGTCAAGCAGGTCAGTAAAGAGCAGAAGAAGCAAAAACGCCTGGAGCACAAAGGCCAGGTCGAAGTCGACGACACCCAGCAGCGTCTGGCCCGCGAAGCCATGGCTGAAAAGGCCAAGCGCGACCAGGAGCTCAACCGCCAGCAGCAGGAGAAGGCCGAGCAGAAAGCCCGTGCCGCGCAGGTCAAGCAATTGATCGAAGTGGCGCGCCTGCCCAAGCTGACCACCGAGGACTACTACAACTTCGTCGACGACAAGAAGGTCAAGCGCCTGTCGGTCAACGCCCTGATGCGCAGCAAGCTGAGCAGCGGTTCGCTGGCCATCGTTGCCCACGGCGGGGGCTATGAAGTGATTCCTCGCGAAGCAGCGCTGAAGATCCAGGAGCGCGACCCCAAGCGCATCGTCCTGCTCAACACCCAGGTGGAAGCACCGGATGCCGATGATCCTTACGCCGCCTATGTGATCCCTGACGATCTGATGTGGTAACAACGACAAACCCCGCTTCGGCGGGGTTTGTGTTTTCTGGAGGGGGTTATTCCTGTTGCTGTCTGGCTTCGAGGAATTCCAGTTCGATACGGTAATTGTGGGCTTCATGTTCATTGTGGAACATGCCGACCCATTCGTTTTGCTGGTGCACATCCCAGATGCGCAGGCCCGCTGCAAGGCTTTCGTAAGTCATTTTGCTTTCGTCGCGCTCAGTTACTTTGACAGTCATCTGCAAACTCCACTTTCAGTTAACTGCGGCACCGTGTCGCAGGTCTCTTTTATAGGGTTTGATAGCTGGCTAAGTAAATGCTCGGCCCATGAAACATCTTTCATGCACCTGTAGGAGCGGGCTTGCCCCGCGATCCGATGTGTCTGTCGAATTGCTATCGCGGGGCAAGCCCGCTCCTACGTAGAAGGCACAAAAAACCCCGCACGGGGCGGGGTTCGGGATGCAGCGGGTAACTCAGTTGCCCTTGACCGACTTGCCGTCGACCGTACCGTCTTGCAGCACGATCACGTACTCCTTGCCGTCGGTTTCGACCTGGCGCAGTTGCACCAGCAGGTAGTCCCAGTCCTTGGCGAACCACAGCTCGGTGATGCGCTTGCTCTGGCTCGGGTCGCGTACGCGCTCGACCTTGATGGCATCGACCTGGCCGGTCTTGGTGGTGACTTTTTCGGTACCCAGGACGCGGAAGTCATAGGTGTCGATTTCGTCGCCGTCGACCACCTGGTAGCTCACGCTCTTCTTGCCGGCTGCAACGTCGTGCTGCAGGGCCAGTTGGTAGGTGGACTTGTCCAGCACGCCACGGTTGAGTGGCAGGTTGATCGCGTCACCACGGTCGGAGCCGGTGATCTTCTTGCTGGTCCAGTCAAAGTCCAGGTCGACTTTCTTGGCTTTGCCCAGGCCACCACGCTCGAAGTGGTAGGTCTGTGGCAGCAAGGTGTCCTTGTCCAGGCGCAGGGTACTTTGCTCGGTCAGGCTGGCGATCATCATCGATGCCTTGAAGTTGAGGCTCCAGGTACCGTTGGCGTTCTTTTCCAGGCTGCGCTCGGCGGTGCCGCTCATGGGCAGCTGTTTCCAGTCGGCGGTGTAGCTGGCCGAGAAGGGCTTCAGATCAGCTGCCTGCAGCGGCAGTGCGAGCACGGCAAGAGCTAAGAGCAGGGCACGACGCATATTATCTCCTAGGGTCGAATCAAGTGGCCGCTAGCCGCCAGGGGCTGGTCATCCAGTAGAGCACCGTGTTCACCCAGGCGCAAACGGCCTTCGGCGAACCAGTGCACGGCCAGCGGGTATATCTGATGTTCCTGGCGGTGAACCCTTTGCGCCAGGGTTTCTGGCGTGTCATCCAACTCTACCGGTATTACTGCCTGTACGACCAGCGGCCCGCCGTCGAGTTCCTCGGTCACGAAGTGCACGCTGCAGCCGTGCTCCTTGTCACCTGCCTCGAGGGCGCGTTGATGGGTGTGCAGGCCCTTGTACTTGGGCAGCAGGGACGGGTGGATGTTCAGCAGGCGACCCTGGTAGTGACGGACGAAGCCGGCACTGAGAATACGCATGAAACCGGCCAGCACCACCAGCTGTGGCTGGTAGCCGTCGATCAGTTCCACCAGCGCCGTGTCGAAGGCCTCGCGGCCCTCGAAGGCCTTGTGGTCGAGTACGGCGGTGTCGATGCCGGCCTGCTGCGCACGCTGCAGGCCGTAGGCGTCGGCACGGTTGGAGATGACCGCGCGGATCCGCACCGGGCTTTCGCCGGTGCGGACGCTGTCGATCAAGGCTTGCAGGTTACTGCCGGTGCCAGACAGCAGCACCACGACATCACAAGGCTTGCTCGGCATCAGTGCGCCTTGACGTTCTTCAGCTCGACCTGGGCTGCGCCTTCGGCGGCAACGCCGATCTGGCCGATGACCCATGGCTGCTCGCCGGCGGTGCGCAGAACGTTCAGGGCGTTTTCGACCTGGTCCTGGGCTACGCAGATGACCATGCCGACGCCGCAGTTCAGCACGCGGTGCATTTCGTGCTCGTCGACGTTGCCTTGCTGTTGCAGCCAGTCGAATACGACCGGACGTTCCCAACTGGCAACGTCAACAACAGCCTGGGCGCCTTTTGGCAGAACGCGCGGGATGTTGTCGAGCAGGCCGCCACCGGTGATGTGGGCCATGGCCTTGACCGCGCCGGTTTCCTTGATCAGCTGCAGCAGCGGCTTGACGTAGATGCGGGTCGGGGCCATCAGCAGTTCGGTCAGCGGCTTGCCGTCGAGCGCGATGTTCTCGATGTCGGCACCGGATACTTCGATGATCTTGCGGATCAGCGAGTAGCCGTTGGAGTGCGGGCCGGACGATGGCAGGGCGATCAGCGCGTCACCGGTGGCAACCTTGGAGCCGTCGATGATTTCGGCCTTTTCCACGACGCCGACGCAGAAGCCGGCCAGGTCGTAGTCTTCGCCTTCATACATGCCAGGCATTTCTGCGGTTTCACCGCCTACCAGCGAGCAGCCTGCCAGTTCGCAGCCAGCGCCGATGCCGGTGACCACGGTGGCGGCGACGTCAACGTTCAGTTTGCCGGTAGCGTAGTAGTCGAGGAAGAACAGCGGCTCGGCGCCGCAGACCACCAGGTCGTTCACGCACATGGCGACCAGGTCCTGGCCGATGCTGTCGTGCTTGTTCAGGTTCAGCGCCAGGCGCAGCTTGGTGCCGACGCCGTCGGTACCGGAGACCAGAACCGGCTGTTTGTAGCCGGCCGGGATTTCGCAGAGGGCGCCAAAACCGCCCAGGCCGCCCATGACTTCCGGGCGCGCCGTGCGCTTGGCAACGCCTTTGATGCGTTCGACCAATGCTTCACCGGCGTCGATGTCTACACCGGCGTCCTTGTAGCTCAGGGAGGGTTGCTTGCTCATGATCCAGGCCTTTAGGGGGAGGGATTCGGGGGAATCGACCGTGACCTGCCAGGCAAGGCGGAGGGTAATCCGGCTGCCTGACCGTCGCCGGTCTGCGAAGGCGCGCGATTTTATCAGGGTTGCCCGGTAGCGGCCATCCTCAGGCCGACGGCAGGGGCCAAGAACAGCTAAAAAAGACGCTTTGACAGCCCGCGACTGGTTGCCGGGGCATAGGCTGTATAAGGTATAGCAAAGGCGATGAGGCGAAATTATGGCCCTGGCCGAATGTTTTGCAGGGTGCTGCTGTCATACCCGCACATGGCTATGCGCAGCGCTTCTTTATTACCAGGACAGGAATCCTCCATGCATTTGCGTAAATACCTGGCCGTTGGCTGTCTTGCCTTGTTTGGATTGTCGGCCCAGGCAGAATCTGTCTCCGGCCTGTATCAAGTCCGTGAACCGGTCAATGGCCAGGGTGCCGAAGCCCGCACCGAGGCGACCGGAAAAGCCCTTGAAACCCTCGTGCTGCGCCTGACCGGCGACCCCAAGGCGGCGCAGAGCCCGGCCCTGGCAGGGCTGCGCAAGGACCCGCAACAGATCATCAGCCAGTTCGGCTTCGAGGCCGGCCCGCCTGAAACCGTATTGGTGGACTTCGACCCCGGCAGTACCGAACGCACCTTGCGCCAGGCGGGCCTGGCGCTGTGGGGCAACAACCGGCCGTCGATCCTGACCTGGTGGTTGAACGACAGCACCGAAGGCTCGAGCCTGGTGGGTGATGGCCAAGGCAGTGCCGCCTCCTTGCGTCGTGCTGCCCAGCACCGCGGCCTGCCGCTGCGCCTGCCACTGGCTGATCTGAATGAACAATTGGTGGCGACTGCCAAGAACCTCGAAGGCACCGACCCGGCACCGCTGATAGGGGCGTCCGAACGTTATGGCGCCGACGCGCTGCTGGCCGTGCATGCCAGTGAAGCCGACGGCAAGTGGCAGGGCACCTGGCGCCTGTGGCTGGGCGATCAGCATGAACAAGGCAACGTCGAAGCCGCCGACCAGGCGGGCCTCGCCGATGCGGTCATGCTGGCGGTGAGCAGCCGCCTGGCGCCACGCTTTGTCACCCGTCCCGGCGCCAGCAGCGATATGCAGGTGCAGGTCCAGGGCATGAACCTTGAGCGCTACGCCGAGCTGGGCCGGGTGCTGGAACCCTATGGTGCGCGGATCAAGCTGGTCGAGGGCGACACCCTGACCTACAAGGTCACCGGCAACAGCGATCAATTGCGCGCTCAGCTGGGCCTGGCCAAACTACAGGAGCTGCCCGCCGAGGCACCGGTCGCGGCACCTGCCGCTGATCCGGCCAACTCTGGGGCGACCCAGGCTGCGGCGCCAAAACCATTCAACGGGCTGCGTTTTCGTTGGTAATTGCTGATCTGGGCTGGAGCCTTTAATGATTGATATGCGTCGCTGGGTGTGGCTCGGCGTGGCGTTGCTGTGTGCTGCGCTGTTGTACTGGTTGCACCCGATTCTTTCGCCGTTCCTGGTCGGCATTCTGCTGGCCTACCTGGCGGACCCGCTGGTCGATCGCCTGGAGCGGGCAGGGCTGTCCCGTACCTGGGGCGTGGTGGTGGTGTTTGCGCTGTTTACCCTGTTGTTCACGCTGTTGCTGTTGGTGCTGGTGCCGATGCTGGCCAAGCAACTGGTTCGCCTTTACGAGCTGGCGCCGCAGATGCTCGATTGGCTGCAGCATGAAGCCTTGCCCTTTATACAGGCCCGTTTGGGGTTGTCCGAGGGCTTCTGGAAGTTCGACAAGATCAAGGCCGCCATCAGCGGACACATGGGGCAGACCTCCGACATCGTCGGCATGATCCTCTCCCATGCCACGGCCTCGGGGCTGGCGCTGCTGGCCTGGTTGGCCAACCTGGTGCTGATTCCGGTGGTCAGCTTCTATCTATTGCGCGACTGGGACCTGATGATGGCCAAGATCCGCGGCCTCTTGCCGCGCCAGCGCGAAGCGCAGGCGGTGGCGCTGGCGGGTGAGTGCCATGAAGTGCTGGGTGCGTTTGTTCGTGGCCAGTTACTGGTGATGGTGGCGCTGGGTGTTATCTATGCTTCCGGCCTGATGCTGGTGGGCCTCGAGCTGGGCCTGTTGATCGGGGTGTTGGCGGGGCTCGCGGCCATCGTGCCGTACATGGGCTTCATTGTCGGCATTGGCGCGGCGATGATCGCCGGGTTGTTCCAGTTCGGTGGTGATCCCTATCCATTGCTCGGGATCGCCGCTGTGTTCATGGTTGGCCAGGCCCTGGAGGGCATGGTGCTGACGCCGTTGCTGGTAGGGGATCGAATCGGTCTGCACCCGGTGGCAGTGATTTTCGCCATTCTTGCCGGTGGCGAGTTGTTCGGTTTTACCGGAGTACTGCTGGCGTTGCCGGTGGCCGCGGTGATCATGGTGCTGCTGCGACACATGCACGACCTCTATAAAGAGTCGGATATTTACGGCGGTGAAATAGACCCGGATCTCTAGGTTGATAGCCAAGGGCTAGCATCGCTCGCCAGTCGTCGATGCAAGCCTTTGATTTTACTTGTGGTCCGCGCTGATTGTGCGACTGGCGCCACGGGTATAAACTTTGCAGACTTTTCACAAAAGGCCCCTTGTGGTTCTTCGGAACTGCCCAGCCAGCATGAAACCGATCCAGTTGCCCCTAGGTGTGCGTCTGCGAGATGACGCCACCTTCATCAACTACTACCCGGGTGCCAACGCCGCCGCATTGGGCTACGTCGAGCGACTCTGCGAAGCCGACGCCGGCTGGACCGAAAGCCTGATCTACCTCTGGGGCAAGCAAGGTGTCGGACGTACGCACTTGCTGCAGGCGGCTTGCCTGCGTTTCGAGCAACTGGGCGAACCCGCCGTGTACCTGCCGCTGGCGCAACTGCTCGACCGTGGTGTCGAACTCCTGGATAACCTCGAACAGTACGAACTGGTCTGCCTGGACGACCTGCATGTGATTGCCGGCAAGCCAGAGTGGGAAGAGGCCATGTTCCACCTGTTCAATCGCCTGCGTGACAGTGGCCGTCGCCTGTTGCTGGCGGCCTCCAGTTCGCCGCGGGAGCTGCCGATCAAGCTGGCTGACCTCAAGTCGCGCCTGACCATGGCGCTGATTTTCCAGATGCGCGCCTTGTCGGATGAAGACAAGCTGCGTGCCTTGCAACTGCGCGCCTCGCGACGCGGCCTGCACCTCACCGACGAAGTCGGGCACTTCATCCTCACCCGCGGTACCCGCAGCATGAGCGCGCTGTTCGATCTGCTCGAGCGTCTCGACCAGGCTTCCCTGCAGGCGCAACGCAAGCTGACTATCCCGTTTTTAAAGGAAACGCTGGGCTGGTAAATGGCTGGGGAAGGGCGCCCCAGAGCCTCGCCACATAAAAGTCACATTTTTTTCGATTGAATTTGCAAATCGACCCGATAGAAGGCATAGTTTCCCCCTCTATCAAACCCAAGACACGGTCGTGCCCATGCTAAATCGCTTCGCACCCCTCGTGCCCCTCGCACTCGTGACCCTGCTTTTTGGCTGCGCGACCCAAGGTCCAACATCGCAGCAGCAGGTTCAACAACCGGTATCCGCTCAGGTTCTGTCCAAATCCTCCACCGCATCGGTGTTCGAGGAAGAGCTGGCTACCGAAGAAGAACTCCAGGACTTCGCCAGCAGCAAGCCGTACCAGCTGCCCGCCCTGGCTGACAACATTCTCGAACGCGGCATGTCCCTGATCGGTACCCGTTACCGTTTCGGCGGCACCTCCGAGAACACCGGTTTCGATTGCAGCGGTTTCATCGGTTATCTGTTTCGCGAAGAGGCCGGCATGAACCTGCCGCGCTCCACCCGCGAAATGATCAACGTCAAAGCCCCGCTGGTCTCGCGCAACAACCTCAAGCCGGGTGACCTGCTGTTCTTCAGCACCAACGGCCGTGGCCGTGTCAGCCACGCCGGTATCTACCTGGGCGATGACCAGTTCATCCACTCCAGCAGCCGCCGCAGCGGTGGCGTGCGCATCGACAAGCTCGGTGATCGCTACTGGAGCAAGACCTTCATCGAAGCAAAACGCGCACTGGCGATGGCACCGACCGCGACCACTATTTCGCGTAACTGATCAAGCTCGTGTACTACTCACGGCGACGTAGCTGAAAAGCGCGTCGCCGTGCGTGTTTACAGAAAGCGTCTAATCTAAATTCTCAACTATTTCCGGCCCTCCCGCCGGACGGCTTCAGACAGGATGTTCTGACCATGGCGATGAAGGCGCGCTTCGCTTTAATTTCCCTGCTGGCACTGCTCGGTGCCTGCTCAAGTCATGCCCCGACCCCGCCCAAGGTGGTGGAGCCCGTCGTCATGGCGCCTCAAGTCTATTTCTCTCCGGTCGCAGAAGACGTGCTGTTTCGCGCACTGGGCCTGGTGGGCACGCCCTATCGCTGGGGCGGCAATACACCGGCTTCGGGGTTTGATTGCAGTGGCCTGATCGGCTACGTCTATCGCGATGCAGCCGGCATTTCGCTGCCTCGCTCCACCCGCGAAATGATCGGCATCCGCGCGCCCGCAGTCGAGCGCAATGCCCTGCAGTCGGGTGACCTGGTGTTCTTTGCCACCAGCGGCGGTTCACAGGTGAGCCATGCCGGCATCTATGTGGGGGAGGGGCGCTTCGTTCATGCCCCGTCGGCAGGCGGTACGGTGCGGCTGGACTACCTGTCCAACAGCTATTGGCAGAAGGCCTACCTCAATGCCAAGCGGGTGTTGCCGCAGGCATTGGCGCGTAACCCCTGACGGCATCCCCCTTGTAGTCGCGGGCTTGGCCCGCGACGCTTACTTGGCCTTGCTCACCCGCCAGATCTTGTTCCCCACATCATCCGCCACCAACAACCCGCCACGCTGATCATTGATCACCCCCACCGGCCGCCCCATGGCCTTGCCTTCATCGTTCAAGAACCCGGTCAGCAGATCAATCGGCTTGCCCGCCGGTGTGCCTGCGGTGCTGAAGGGCACGAAGAGCACTTTGTAGCCACTGTGTGGCTTACGGTTCCAGGAACCGTGCTGGCCAATGAATGCACCCTGGTCGAACGGCGGTGGCAGCACACCGGGTTCGGCGAAGGTCAGGCCCAGCGAGGCAGTGTGCGGCCCCACGGCGTAGTCCGGGGCGATGGCCTTGGCGACCAATTGTGGGTCCTGCGGGTTCACTCGCTGGTCGAGGTGCTGGCCGTAGTAGCTGTAGGGCCAGCCATAAAAACCGCCGTCCTTGACCGAGGTGATGTAGTCGGGCACCAGGTCGCTGCCGATTTCGTCTCGTTCGTTGACCGCCGTCCACAGTTGCCCGCTGTGTGGCTCCCAGGCCATGCCATTGGGGTTGCGCAGGCCGGAGGCGAAGATGCGCTTGTGGCCGCTGGCCGGGTCGACTTCCCAGATGGCGGCGCGGCCTTCTTCCTGATCCATGCCGTTTTCACCGACGTTGCTATTGGAACCCACGGTCACGTACAGCTTTTTACCGTCGCGGCTGGCAATCACGTTCTTGGTCCAGTGATGGTTCAGCGGCCCCCCAGGCAAGTCGGTGACCGGCGTTCCGGGGCCGTTGATCGAGGTGGCCCCGGGCTGGTAGTCAAAGCGCAGCAAGCGGTCAGTGGCTGCCACATATAAATGGTTGCCGACCAGGGTCATGCCAAACGGTGAGTTGAGGTTCTCGATGAATGTGGTGCGGGTCTCGGCGACCCCGTCATGATCGCTGTCGCGCAGCAGGCTGATGCGGTTGGCGCTGGGCACACCGGCACCGGCGCGGCTCATTGCCTTCTTCATCACCCAGCCGCGAATGCCCTTGCCGTCCTCTGGCTTGGGTGGCGCGTTCGTCTCTGCAACCAGTACATCGCCATTGGGCAACACATAGAGCCAGCGTGGATGGTCCAGGCCTTCGGCAAAGGCCGCCACTTGCGTGCCCGGTGCGCTGGCAGGCTTCGCGCCCTCGGGCCAGCCGATCGCCGGCGCCACGTTGACCGTGGGGATCAGGGTTTTGTTCGGCTCGGGCAGTTGCGGCGACGGGCCGAACCCGTCACTGACGTCCAGTCGGGCGGTCTCGCCGCAGCCGCCCAGCGCGGCAGTCACCGCCAGCAGCCATGCAATCCGGGTCGTGGTCATGTCGTGTGCCTCGAAAGTTGACCTCTGTTGAAGGTAGAGGCACCCAGGCGATGGAGGTTCCCCCGGCGCCTTCGATTGACGCTCCGGGTGCAACCCTCTAACCTTCGCGACTTGTTTCAGGTGCTCTGCGGGCCAAGGCCTGGCAGGGTGAAACAGGGAAGCCGGTGGGTACGCAATTGCGTGCGAGTCCGGCGCTGCCCCCGCAACGGTAAGTGAGTCAAGGCCGCGCATGGCCACTGGGTGAGTCCACCCGGGAAGGCGCGCGGTCCCGGGTGTTCATGGCCCCGCTCACAAGCCCGGAGACCGGCCTGAAACAGTCAACGGCATCACGGAGGGTGATGCGCGGTTTCTTCGGCTTGCGCCGCAGCCCTGCGCCTTTCTTCGTCTGCCATTTCCATACATCTGTCGTCCTCTGTTTGCCGCGAACCTTGCAGCCACGTGCTGCTACGCTCGTTGCGAACGGGCCGACAGTGGTTTGCGGAGACTTCGATGACTGAATCCACCGAGCGTGACGAACGCCACCTGGCGCGCATGCTGCGCAAAAAGGCGGTAATCGACGAGCGTATCGCCAACGCCCCCAATGAATGCGGCCTGCTGCTGGTGCTCACCGGCAACGGCAAGGGCAAGAGCAGTTCAGCCTTCGGCATGCTCGCCCGGGCCATGGGCCACGGCATGCAGTGCGGCGTGGTGCAGTTCATCAAGGGCCGCAACAGTACCGGCGAAGAGCTGTTCTTCCGACGCTTTCCCGAACAGGTGCGCTACCACGTCATGGGCGAGGGTTTTACCTGGGAGACTCAGGACCGTCAGCGGGATATCGCCGCCGCCGAAGCGGCCTGGGCCGTGTCGCGCCAGTTGCTGCAGGACCCCGGCGTTGCCTTCGTGGTGCTCGATGAGCTGAACATCGCCCTCAAGCATGGCTACCTGGACCTGGACCAGGTGCTCAGTGACCTGCAGGCGCGCCCGCCCATGCAGCACGTGATCGTCACCGGCCGTGGCGCCAAGGATGAAATGATCGAACTGGCCGACACCGTGACCGAGATGGGCATGATCAAGCATGCGTTCCAGTCCGGCATCCGTGCCCAGAAGGGCGTCGAGCTATGACCGACACCCGGCACTGCCCGGCGGTCCTGATCGCAGCGCCTGCCTCGGGGCAGGGCAAGACCACCGTGACCGCCGCCCTGGCGCGCTTGCACCGTAACCAGGGGCGCAGGGTCCGGGTGTTCAAGTGCGGCCCGGATTTTCTCGATCCGATGATTCTGGAGCGGGCCAGCGGTGCCCCGGTGTACCAGCTCGATCTGTGGATGGTCGGCGAACAGGAAAGCCGGCGCCTGCTGTGGGAAGCTGCGGGCGAGGCCGACCTGATCCTGATCGAAGGGGTCATGGGCCTGTTCGACGGTACGCCGTCCAGCGCCGACCTGGCCCGCCACTTCGGCGTGCCGGTGCTGGCGGTGATCGATGGCACGGCCATGGCCCAGACCTTCGGCGCCCTGGCCCTGGGGCTGGCGCGTTACCAGCCGGACCTGCCCTTTGCCGGGGTGCTGGCCAACCGGGTCGGCACCCTGCGCCATGCCCAGTTGCTGGAAGGCAGCCTGACCGAGGGGCTGCGTTGGTACGGTGGCCTGTCGCGGGAGACCGGCATCGAGCTGCCGAGCCGTCACCTTGGCCTGGTCCAGGCCAGCGAACTCAATGACCTGGATGCACGCCTCGACGCTGCGGCAGCGGCCCTGGGTGCCAGTTGCGAGTCGGCGCTGCCGCCCGCCGTGGCATTTGCCGGGCCCACCGAGCAGGTGATCGAGCCGTTGCTCGACGGCGTGACGATTGCCGTGGCCCGCGACGAGGCATTCGCCTTCACCTATGGTGCCAACCTCGATCTGCTGCGGGCCATGGGCGCGGAGCTGGTGTTTTTTTCGCCCCTGCATGACCGCGAGCTGCCGCCTGCCGACAGCCTGTACCTGCCTGGCGGCTATCCGGAACTGCACCACCAGGCGCTGGCCGCCAATACATCAATGCTGGCCTCCCTCCGCGCCCATCATCAGCAGGGCAAGCCCTTGCTCGCCGAGTGCGGTGGCATGCTCTACCTCCTGGATGCCCTGACCGATGTCGCTGGCGAGCGCGCCGAGTTGCTGGGCCTGCTGGCCGGCGAGGCGGTGATGCAAAAGCGCCTGGCGGCACTGGCCCTGCAGGCGGTCGAACTGCCGGAAGGCACCCTGCGCGGGCACACCTATCACCACTCCCTGACCAGCACCGCGCTTGAGCCGATTGCCCGGGGCCAGAGCCCCAACGGCGGGCGCGGCGCCGAGGCGGTGTACCGCTGTGGGCGGCTGACGGCCTCCTATGTGCACTTTTACTTTGCCTCCAACCCCCAGGCGTCGGCGGCGCTGTTGGCACCATGAGCGAGCATGCCTTTACCGACGCTGAACGCGCCGCGGTGTACCGCGCCATCGGTGAGCGCCGCGACATGCGCCACTTCATCAAGGGTGAAGTGGCGCCCGAGCTGCTCGCGCGCTTGCTTGAAGCCGCGCACCAGGCCCCCAGTGTCGGCCTGATGCAGCCGTGGCGCTTCATTCGCATCACCGACCGCAGCCTGCGCCAGCGCATCCAGCAGCAAGTGGAGGCAGAACGGGTGCGTACCGCCCAGGCACTGGGGGAGCGCTCCGACGATTTCATGAAGCTCAAGGTCGAAGGCATCAACGACTGCGCCGAGGTGCTGGTGGCGGCGTTGATGGATGACCGCGAGAAACACATCTTCGGCCGGCGGACCTTGCCGGAAATGGACCTGGCTTCGCTGTCGTGCGCCATCCAGAACCTCTGGCTGGCCGCGCGTGCCGAAGGCCTGGGCATGGGCTGGGTATCGCTGTTCGAGCCGCAGGCGCTCGCCGAGCTGCTGGGCATGCCACGTGGCGCCAAGCCGCTGGCGATTCTGTGCCTGGGACCGGTCGAGGCGTTCTATCCGGCGCCGATGCTGGTGCTCGAAGGCTGGACCACGGCGCGGCCGTTGAGCGACATGCTGTTTGAAAACCAGTGGGGAGAGTCTTGATGAGTGTGGCGTTGCTGACCGTTGCCGGCGTGGCGCTGGATGCGCTGTTGGGGGAACCCCAGCGTCGACATCCGCTGGTGGCCTTCGGGCGGCTGGCCGGGCGCCTGGAGCAGCGCTTCAATGCCGGTGGCCGTGGCTGGCGCAGCCATGGTGTAACGGCCTGGTTCCTGGCGGTGATTCCGCTGACGCTGCTGGCTACCTTGCTGTCCTGGCTGCCCTATATCGGCTGGCTGGTGGAGGTATTGGCACTGTATTGCGCCTTGGGCCTGCGCAGCCTGGGTGAGCATGTGACGCCGGTGGCCGATGCCTTGCGCCGTGGCGACCTGGAGGAAGCACGGCGGCGCGTGGGGTTTCTGGTCAGTCGCGAAACCCGCGAGCTGGACGAGCCTGCCGTGGCCCGCGCCGCCACCGAGTCGGTGCTGGAGAACGGCAGCGATGCGGTGTTCGCCGCCTTGTTCTGGTTTGTGGTGGCCGGTGCGCCGGGCGTGGTGCTCTATCGCCTGAGTAACACCCTGGATGCCATGTGGGGCTATCGCAATGAACGATTCGAGCGCTTTGGCTGGGCCGCGGCGCGTATCGATGATGTGTTGAACTATGTGCCGGCACGGCTGGTGGCGCTGACGTATGCGCTGTTGGGCAAGACCCGCCTGGCGCTCACATGCTGGCGGCGCCAGGCGCCCTTGTGGGACAGCCCCAACGCGGGCCCGGTGATGGCGGCCGGGGCAGGGGCGTTGGGGGTGGAGCTGGGTGGCCCGGCGGTGTACCACGGCGAGTTGCACGAGCGCCCGCAACTGGGTGAAGGCCCGGTGGCCGATGCCGATGCCATCGAGCGCGGCTGGCGCCTGGTGTGCCAGGGCGTGTGGTTGTGGTTGTTGCTGTTGTGCCTGGGGGCAGAATTCTATGCTTGAACACGGCGGGCGCCTGCAGCGCGCCATCCAGCACTACGGCATTGCCCGGGAAGAGTGGCTGGACCTCTCCAGCGGTATCGCGCCCTGGGCATTCACTATTCCCGATATTCCGTTGCGCGCCTGGGCGCGCCTGCCTGAAACCGACGATGGGCTGGAGCAGGCTGCGGCGGCCTACTACGGTGCGGCGCCGGTGTTGCCGGTCGCCGGCTCCCAGGCGGCGATCCAGGCCTTGCCGCAGTTGCGTGCGCTGGGCACGGTCGGTGTGTTGTCGCCGTGTTACGCCGAGCATGCCGAAGGCTGGCGTCGTGCCGGGCATCGCTTGCTCGAGCTGCAAGAGGAGCAGATCGAGCAGGCACTCGACAGCCTCGATGTGCTGGTGGTGGTCAACCCGAACAACCCCACCGGCCGCCTGGTGCCCGCCGAGCAACTGCTGGCCTGGCATGAGCGCCTGGCCCGGCGCGGCGGCTGGTTGCTGGTGGATGAAGCCTTCATGGACAACACCCCGCCGCACAGCATCGCTGCCCACACCGGGCGGCCCGGGCTGATCGTGCTGCGGTCGTTCGGCAAATTCTTTGGCCTGGCCGGTGTGCGCCTGGGCTTTGTGCTGGCCGAGGCGCCGTTGCTGCGGCGGCTTGCCGAGCTGCTCGGGCCCTGGACCGTCAGCGGGCCGACCCGCATGCTGGGGCAGGCCTGCCTGCTCGACAACGCCGCGCACCGCAGCCAGATCGCGCGCTGTGCCGACGCCAGCCGG
Organism: Pseudomonas sp. JQ170C; assembly: GCF_035581345.1. Classification (NCBI taxonomy): domain Bacteria; kingdom Pseudomonadati; phylum Pseudomonadota; class Gammaproteobacteria; order Pseudomonadales; family Pseudomonadaceae; genus Pseudomonas; species Pseudomonas sp. JQ170C. Next base: position 4,568,504 of record NZ_CP141608.1, on the reverse strand, counting down.
CGCCTGGCCAGTGTGATGAGCGCCGCAGGCTTTGCCCCCACGGGCGGCTGCGATCTGTTTCAGTACCGGGTCACCGAACACGCCGCCCGCCTGCATGAGTTCATGGCCCGGCGCGGCATTCTGCTGCGGCTGTTCACCACCCCGGCCAGCCTGCGCTTTGGCCTGCCGGCCACGGACGAAGACTTCCAGCGTCTGCTTCAGGCCTTCAACGACTACAGCAAGGAACATCCATGAGTACCCTGATGGTGCAGGGCACCACCTCCGATGCCGGCAAAAGCACCCTGGTGACCGCGCTGTGCCGCTGGCTGTTACGCCAGGGCGTGGCAGTGGTGCCGTTCAAACCCCAGAACATGGCGCTCAACAGTGCCGTGACCGCCGACGGTGGCGAGATTGGCCGGGCCCAGGCCGTGCAGGCCCAGGCCGCCAGGCTTGCGCCGCACACTGACATGAACCCGGTGTTGCTCAAGCCCAACAGCGACACCGGTGCCCAGGTGATTGTCCACGGCCGGGCAGTCACCAGCATGAATGCGGTGGCCTACCACGACTACAAGGTCATCGCCATGCAGGCGGTGCTCGATTCCCATCAGCGCCTGAGCGCCCAGTACCCGGTGGTGATGGTCGAAGGGGCGGGCTCGCCGGCAGAGATCAACCTGCGCGCTGGCGACATCGCCAACATGGGCTTTGCCGAGGCGGTGGATTGCCCGGTGATCCTGATTGCCGACATCAACCGTGGCGGCGTCTTCGCGCACCTGGTCGGCACCCTTGAACTGCTTTCGCCCAGCGAACAGGCCCGGGTCAAAGGCTTCGTCATCAATCGCTTTCGCGGCGATATCGCCCTGTTGCAGCCGGGCCTGGACTGGCTTGAGGCGCGCACCGGCAAGCCGGTGCTGGGCGTGCTGCCCTATGTGATGGACCTGCACCTGGAAGCCGAGGACGGTATCGACCAGCGCCAGGGTGACAAGGTCGCCCGTGCGCTCAAGGTGATCGTGCCGGTGCTGCCGCGCATCAGTAACCACACCGATTTCGACCCCCTGCGCCTGCACCCGCAAGTGGACCTTCAGTTCATCGGCCCGGGTGATTCGATCCCGCCGGCCGACCTGATCATCCTCCCCGGCTCCAAGAGTGTGCGCGGTGACCTGGCGCAGTTGCGTGCCCGTGGCTGGGACCAGGCGATCAGCCGTCACCTGCGCTACGGCGGCAAGGTGCTGGGCATTTGTGGTGGCCTGCAGATGCTGGGCAGGCGCGTGGAAGATCCGCTGGGCCTCGAAGGGCCGGCAGGCAGCAGTGAAGGCCTGGGCCTGCTCGACTTCGTCACGGTGCTGGAAGCCGAAAAGCAGCTGCGCAACGTTTCCGGCACTTTGCAGCTGGAGCAGGTGCCCATCAGCGGCTATGAAATTCATGCGGGTGTCACCCGGGGCGCGGCCCTGGAGCGGTCTGCCGTGCAGTTGGCCGACGGTCGCAGCGATGGCGCCATCAGTGCCGACGGGCAGGTTCTGGCGACTTACCTGCACGGTCTGTTCGAGGACCCGCAGTCGTGCGCGGCGCTGCTGCGCTGGGCCGGGCTGCACGAGGTGGAGCACGTCGACTATCAGGCCCTGCGCGAACGCGATATCGAGCGCCTGGCTGACCTCGTGGAGCAGCATTTGGATACCACGCACCTACGTCAACTCTGCGGACTGAACTGACATGCTCAACCTGATCCTCGGTGGCGCTCGCTCGGGCAAGAGCCGCTTGGCCGAACAACTGGCCGAGCGCAGTGGTTTGCCGGTGACCTACATCGCCACCAGCGAGCCGCTGGATGGCGAAATGAATGCCCGGGTCCAGCTGCACCGGGAACGCCGGCCCGCCAGCTGGGGCCTGATCGAGGAACCCCTGGCCCTGGCTGACGTGCTGCGAAGCAATGCCCGCGCCGACCGCTGCCTGCTGGTGGACTGCCTGACCCTGTGGCTGACCAATCTGCTGATGCTGGACAACCCCGAGCGCCTGGCCCGGGAACGTGCAGCGCTGCTCGAATGCCTGGCTGAACTGCCGGGGGAGATCATTCTGGTCAGTAACGAGAGTGGCCTGGGCGTTGTGCCGCTGGGCGAGCTGACCCGCCGCTACGTCGACGAAGCCGGCTGGTTGCACCAGGCCATCGCCGAGCGCTGCCAGCGCGTGGTGCTTACGGTTGCCGGCTTGCCCCTTACCCTCAAAGGAAATGCACTATGAGTCAGACCTGGTGGCTTGAAGCCTGCCGTCCCGTCGATCAAGCCGCTCGCGAGCAGGCGCTGGCACGCCAGCAACAGCTGACCAAGCCAGCCGGCTCGTTGGGGCGCCTGGAGCAGATCGCCGTGCAACTGGCCGGTTTGCAGGGCCAGCTCAAGCCGAGCCTGGGCAAGGTGCACATCGCGATCTTCGCCGGTGACCATGGGGTGGTCGCCGAAGGTATCTCGGCCTATCCCCAGGCAGTGACCGGGCAGATGCTGCAGAACTTCGTCGGCGGAGGCGCGGCCATCAGCGTGTTGGCCCGCCAGCTCGATGCCCGGCTGGAGGTGGTGGACCTGGGCACCATCGACCCGGCGCTGACGCTGCCGGGCGTGCTGCACTTGCGGGTCGGGCCGGGTACGGCGAACTTCGCCAAGGCCCCGGCCATGACCCGCGAGCAAGCTGTGCAAGCGTTGCAGGGCGGGCGCGAGAGTGCCCAGCGCGCCGCGGCTGCGGGCGCGCAATTGTTCATTGGCGGTGAGATGGGCATCGGCAACACCACCGCGGCCAGCGCCCTGGCCTGCGCCTTGCTCGGCTGTCCGGCCATCGAGCTGAGTGGGCCGGGCACCGGGCTGGATGCCGCGGGTGTACGGCACAAGGCCGAGGTCATCGAACAGGCGCTGTTGCTGCATGGCGCCCTGGCGAATGATCCATTCGAGGCATTGCTGCGCTTGGGCGGTTTTGAGATCGCAGCCCTGGTCGGTGCCTACCTGGGCTGTGCCCAGGCGGGTGTCGTGGTGCTGGTCGATGGCTTTATCTGCACGGTTGCCGCGCTGGTGGCGGTGAGGCTGAACCCTGCGTCCCGTGACTGGCTGTTTTTTGGTCATCGCGGCGCTGAACCCGGCCATCGGCGTGTGCTCGCTGAACTGGACGCCGAGCCCGTGCTGGAGCTGGGCTTGCGCCTGGGTGAAGGCAGCGGCGCAGCGTTGGCGGTGCCGGTGTTGCGCCTGGCCTGTGACCTGCACGGGCAAATGGCAACCTTCGCCGAAGCCGCCGTGGCGGACCGCCCGGCATGATCATTGACCTGTTGCGACACGGCGAAACCGAGCTGGGCGGCGGCCTGCGCGGCAGCCTGGACGACGCACTGACCGCCAAAGGCTGGGAGCAGATGCACGCGGCCGTTGCCGGCAAAGGGCCGTGGGATGCCCTGGTCAGCTCGCCCTTGCAGCGCTGTGCGCGGTTTGCCGACACCCTGGGTGGGCAATGGCAGTTGCCGGTGCAGTGGGCGCCGGGGTTGCAGGAGCTGCATTTCGGCGAGTGGGAAGGGCGCAGCGCCGCTGACCTGATGCTGACCCATGAGCAACAACTGGGGCAGTTCTGGGCTGATCCGTACAGCTACACGCCACCTGGAGGCGAGCCGGTCAGCGCATTTGCCCAGCGCGTACAGGCAGCCGTCGCCCAGCTGCAGCGTGCCTATGCCGACCAGCATGTGTTGCTGGTCACCCATGGCGGGGTGATGCGGCTGTTGCTGGCCCAGGCCCGTGGCCTGCCGCGCGAGCAGCTGTTGCAGGTCGAAGTCGGCCATGGTGCCTTGTGCCGGTTGCACGTGGATGCCGACGGCACCCTGCGCGAGGCGCACTGACATGCTGCCCTTCTGGATTGCCCTGCAGTTTCTCAGCAGCGTGCCGGTGCGCCTGCCGGGGATGCCCGCGCCCGAGCAGATGGGCCGTTCGCTGCTCTGCTACCCGCTGGTAGGCGTGCTGTTCGGTGGGCTGCTGTGGGGGCTTAACACCTTGCTCAATGGCAGCCCCCTGTTGCTGCATGCCGCGCTGCTGCTCGGCGCCTGGGTGTTGCTCAGTGGCGCGTTGCACCTGGATGGCCTGGCCGACAGCGCCGATGCCTGGCTGGGCGGCTTTGGGGATCGCGAGCGCACCTTGCTGATCATGAAGGACCCGCGTAGCGGGCCGATAGCCGTGGTCACCCTGGTGCTGGTGCTGCTGCTCAAGTTCTGCGCCTTGCTGGCGTTGATCGAGCACGGGGAGGGGATCCTGTTGCTGCTGGCGCCGTTGATCGGTCGGGCGGCGTTGCTTGGGCTGTTTCTCACCACCCCTTATGTGCGTGCCGGTGGCCTGGGGCAGGCGCTGGCCGATCACCTGCCACGCCGCAGTGCCGGGTGGGTGCTGCTCGCCAGCGCAGGCGCGTGTGTGCTGGTGGCGGGGCTCAAGGGCGTGTGGGTCTTGGTGGCAGCGGCGCTGGCGTTTTTCGCCGTGCGCCAGCTGCTGATCCGCCGCCTGGGCGGTACCACCGGCGACACGGCCGGGGCGTTGGTGGAGCTGCTAGAGCTGGTGGTGCTGATCACTCTGGCGCTGTAGCCGGACAGGAAAAGCTTGCCGTCCAGGCGTTGCGGGTATATACACGCATTATGTTGACCAGTGAATGCATCTGCACCCATCTGCGTCGTGCGGCCCGTGGGGTCAGCCGACACTATGACGAAGCCCTTGAAGGCTTCGGGATCAATGTCGCGCAGTTTTCCCTGCTGCGGCACCTGCGCCGGCTCGATCAGCCCAGCATCTCGACCCTGGCCGAGGCCATGGGGCTGGACCGCAGCACCTTGGGCCGCAACCTCAAGGTGCTGGAAGCCGAAGGCCTGGTGGCGCTGGCTGAAGGACGGGACCTGCGCAATCGCCTGGTACTGCTGACCGAGCAGGGCGCGGCGCGCTTGCAGGCGGCAGAACCTGCCTGGGAGCAGGCCCAGGAATGCCTGGTCGAGACCCTGGGTGAAGGCCAGCGCGATGAACTGGTACGCCTGCTGGAGCTGTTGTCCTGAGCTTTTTACGACTATAAGCGGGTATATACCCGTAAAACCCTTGCTGCTTTCTGGAGAGAACAATAATGACATCGGTATGGCGAACCAGTGGTTGGATTCTCCTGGGGGCTGCGTTGATCCTGGCGCTCTCCCTGGGGGTGCGGCATGGCTTCGGCCTGTTCCTGGCGCCGATGAGCGCCGACTTTGGCTGGGGCCGTGAGGTATTCGCCTTTGCCATTGCCTTGCAAAACCTGATCTGGGGCCTGGCCCAGCCGTTTGCCGGGGCCCTGGCCGATCGCCTGGGCGCGGCGAAGGTGGTGATCGTCGGCGGTATCCTCTATGCCACTGGGCTGGTGTTGATGGGGATGTCCGACTCGGCGTTGACCCTGTCGTTGAGTGCGGGCCTGTTGATCGGTATCGGCCTGTCCGGGACCTCGTTCTCGGTGATTCTCGGTGTGGTCGGTCGTGCCGTGCCTGCTGAAAAGCGCAGCATGGCCATGGGCATCGCCAGTGCTGCCGGCTCCTTCGGCCAGTTCGCCATGCTGCCGGGCACCCTGGGCCTGATCGGCTGGCTGGGCTGGTCGGCGGCCTTGCTGGTGCTGGGCTTGCTGGTGGCGTTCATCGTGCCGTTGGTGGGCCTGTTGAAGGATCGACCGCTGCCCAGCCATGGTGCCGAGCAGACCCTCGGCCAGGCCCTGCGCGAGGCGTGTTCGCATTCAGGCTTCTGGCTGCTGTCCCTGGGCTTTTTTGTCTGCGGCTTCCAGGTGGTGTTCATTGGTGTGCACCTGCCGGCCTATCTGGTCGACCAGCACCTGCCGGCCACCATCGGTACCACGGTGTTGGCGCTGGTCGGCCTGTTCAATATCGTTGGCACCTACACCGCCGGCTGGCTGGGTGGGCGCATGTCCAAGCCGCGTCTGCTGACGGCGTTGTACCTGCTGCGCGCCGTGGTGATCGTGCTGTTCCTCTGGGCGCCGGTGACCCAGTACAGCGCCTACCTGTTCGGCATTGCCATGGGCCTGTTGTGGCTGTCGACGGTGCCGTTGACCAACGGCACGGTGGCGACCCTGTTCGGTGTGCGTAACCTGTCGATGCTCGGTGGCATCGTGTTCCTCTTCCATCAGCTGGGCGCATTCCTGGGAGGATGGCTGGGCGGTGTGGTGTACGACAAGACCGGCAATTACGACCTGGTCTGGCAGATCTCGATCTTGCTCAGCTTGCTGGCTGCGGCGCTTAACTGGCCGGTGCGCGAGCGCCCTGTCGCGCGCCTGCAGGCGCAAGCGGCATGAGCCGGTTTGCCCTGCGCGGGCTGCTCGCCCTGGCAGCGCTGCTGCTGTTGGCGCTGGTCTGGTGGGGCTGGCATGAGGGCGGCCTGGCATTGATGCAGTTGGGCATGGGCGTGTGCTAGGAGTAATCTGGGGTTTCCACGCCGGTTCAAGGGAGAGAAGACGATGCGCGCACGCTGGATGTTGGTTCCACTGTTCACTCTGATGGCCGCAGCCTCTGCGCAGGCCGCCGACTGCCCGGCGCTGCTCAAGGGCAGCCTGCCGGAGTTGCGTGGCAAGGAGCAGATCGACCTGTGCCAACGCTTTGCCGGCAAGCCGCTGGTGGTGGTCAATACGGCCAGCTACTGTGGTTTCGCCCCGCAGTTCGAGGGCCTGGAAGGGGTCTACAAGACCTACCACGAACAGGGCCTGGAAATGCTGGGCGTACCGTCCAACGACTTCAAGCAGGAGGACGCCGACGCCGAGAAGACCGCCAAGGTCTGCTATGCCAACTACGGCGTTACCTTCACCATGACCAAGGCCCAGCCGGTACGCGGCAAAGACGCTACGCCACTGTTCAAGGCGCTGGCCGAGCAGAGCGTTGCGCCGAAGTGGAATTTCTACAAATACGTGGTCGATCGCCAGGGCAAGGTGATCGCCAACTTCTCAAGCCTGACCAGGCCGGATGATCCGGAGTTCACGGCCGCTATCGAGAAAGCCATCGCTTCGCAGCCGTGAAGCGCGGTGTCAGTGGTGCGGATGAACGGTCCAGGCGACCAGCTTGAGCACGATCGGGCGCACCACCAGCACACAGGCAAAGGCGACCGGCATGGCCAGTTGGTAGGCCTTGAGCACATTGCCCAGGTAGTGATCGTCGATACCGCCGTTGGCGGCAGTGATCACGAAGCACATCAGCAGGGCCATGATCGCTGACATGTAAAAGGCAAACACATACGGGGTGGCGCGAACGCCAAGCTTGCGGCGGCTGCGGGTCTGTGTGGTCATGCTGGCTCCTTGTGAGGCGGTGGGCTGCGAAGCCTAACAAGCCTGCCGAGCGCTAGGGTAGACGAGGCAGGCTTAGGTCTTTATAAAGGGATTCTTACGAATACCGGACCGGACTGCATGAATCTGCTGGGCTCGATCAAGAGTTTCATCAAGGTGGTGGAAGCCGGCAGCATTGCCGGTGGTGCCCGGAGCCTGGGCTTGAGCGCGGCCGCCGTGAGCCAGAATATCGCCCGCCTGGAAGCGCACCTGGATGTCCGGCTACTGTCGCGCACCACGCGCAGCATGGCGCTTACCCCCAGTGGCACGCTCTATTACGAGAAGGTCAAGCATATCGAACGCGACCTTGAGCTGGCACAGCTGGCGGTGACCACGCCTGAGTGCGAACCCAAGGGCCGCTTGTGCATCGCTTCGTCGTCGGCCTTCGGGCGCCATGTACTGGCCCCGCTGATTCCTGCTTTCAGCACCCGCTATCCGCAGCTTTCGATTGAGCTGATTACGAATGATCGGCGGGTCAATCATGTCCAGGAAGGCGTGGACGTCAGTATTCGTATCAAGCCCCAGCTTGAAGACGGGCTGCTGGCACGGCGGATCGCCCGGGTGCCCTTCATTTGTTGCGCCTCGAACGAATACCTCGCCCAAGCGGGATGGCCCGCGGCGCCCGAGCAACTGGCGGAACATCGCTGCCTGGTGTTCCGCTACCCGGTCGACGGACGTTTCTTGCGCTGGGGCTTTGTTCGCGATGGCCTGCGCTTTGATGCCGAGTTTGGCAATGTGCTGATCAGTGACGACATCGACGTGCTGACCCAGATGGCGGTCAACCATGGCGGTATCGCACGCCTGGCCGAGTTCGTCGCGCGTCCCTTCATCGAGCGCGGGCAGTTGGTGCCGCTGTTTGAATACTCCCAGCCGACGCGACCCTATGCGCATACCGAACCGATGGACATCTACCTGTGCGTGGCCGACCGCTTTGCCATGACCCCCAAGGTGCGGGTGTTCATGGACTATCTGCAGAGCAATCTTGCGCAAAGCTGGCCGTGTGAGCAGGCATGAAAAAACCGCCGATAACGGCGGTTCTTTTGTGTTGCCAGCGTTGAATCAGAAGCGGTAGGTGAGCGAAGCACCGATACCGTGAGCGCTGTTCTCGTACTTGGCCTTGTAGGCACCCTTGCTCGGGCTTGCCAGGTCGACCTTGGTGTCTTCTTCCCACAGGTAGGAGTAGGCCAGGTCGATGGTCATGTCTTCGGTCGGGCTGTAGCCGGCGCCCAGGCTGAACACACTGCGGTCGCCCGTCGGGATGCGTGGCGAGCGGTCGTGGTTGTTGGTCGGCGACTGGTCAACGGTGAAGCCGGTGCGCAGTACCCACTCTTTGTTCAGCTTGTACGAAGCACCGATGGCGTGGGCCCAGGTGTCGTGCCAGTTCTGCTCTTCGCTGATGGTGCCGAACTGGCCGGCCAGCGGAGCAGGTACTTCGTTGTTGACGGTGATCGCTTCCAGGCGGCTCCAACGGGTCCAGGTGCTGCCCGCGTAGAGGGTCCACTGGTCATCCAGCTCGTGGGTAACCGAGAAGTCTACCGATTCCGGGGTTTTGATCTTCAGTTCGGCGTCGAACTTGCTGCCGCTGAACGGGCCGATCAGGGCCGAGTTGACCTTGGTGTTGCCCTCGAGCTTGTAGTCGACCATCGAGTGGTAGGTCAGGCCCAGGCGAGTGCTGTCGGTCGCTTGTACCAGCACGCCGATGTTGTAACCGACGGCGGTGTCGTCACCCTTGATCTTCACTTCGCCGTCGTTGGAGCCCAGCGAACGTGGATTGAGGATGTTCGAGCTCAGTTCGCCCTTGATACGGTTGAAGGTCGGGCCGAAACCGATCGAGACCTTGTCGTTGAAGGCGTAGCTGACAGTAGGCTGGAAGGTGATGACTTCGACGTAGCTCTTCTTGGCCCAGTAGCGGCTCTGTGCTTCGTCTTCGTATTCGGTCATCAGGCCGAACGGGGCATAGACGCCGAAACCGACGGTCCAATGATCATCGATTGGCTTGACGTAGTAGCCCATGGGCACGCCAACGAAAGGCACCATGTCGCCATCGTTGCTGCCTGGGAAGGAGCCGCTGCCCGAGATGTCGGACTTGGCGATGACGGCGGCGGCGCCGACAGTCACTTGTTCACGTTTGAGGCGCGACATACCGGCAGGGTTGCCGAATACGGTGCTGGCATCATCGGCAGAAGAAGAACGACCCGCGAAACCTGTGCCCATGCCGCTGACGCTTTGTTCGTTGAGGGCAAAGCCGCTGGCGAACAGTTGAGTCGAGGCGAGTGTGACGGCGAGGCTGAGAGAGGTTTTGAGCATTACTTTTTTCATTATTAGAACTCCTTGGGATCTCCGGGGCGGAAATTACCAACATTTCGCCCACAGCGCTATAGGCTGTATCGCAGGAGATAGAGCGGTTTTGTAGGACAATCCGACCAAAATGGCAGGTATTTTCTGATTGAGGTGTGCAGTGACTATCAGCAGGCCTGAAGAGTCACAGGAGCGATGCAGGTTTGCCATGCGCTGGTGAAATCGCGCAGGCGACCCTGGGGGTGAAAGGTCTGGCGCCAGATGCGCGCAAGCCCGAGCAAGTCATCGGCAGGAGGAAGTTCTGGCGCCTGTTCTTCGATCAACATCCAGGCAATGGCGGTGGCGTAGCGCAGGTTTACCGTGAGTTCGAGGTGCGGGCCGCTGAGGAAGGCGTGCTGGCTGGCAAGGCCCCGGACCAGGCTGGCGAGGTCCGGGTCGCGGGCCAGGAATTGGTCCCACAGCGATTGATGGCGCAGCTCGCCAATGCGGTACAAGCCGTGGCCACGTCGATCATGCAGGGCAGAGCCAAGTGCGGACTGGCTGGCGGCAACACCGAGTAACAATGCTTCGGCGCTTGCGCAGTGACGGCCCAGGTAGATCAGGGTTGGGCGGATCACAAACTGGCTCAACTCGCTCGCGGCGATACCCATAATGCCCTCGAACTGGAATTTGGCCGGCGGACGCTGGAGCTTGGCAGCTGGTGAGTCGGTCAGGCCCGCCGGAAGCGGCCTATGCCGCTTGAGTTGAAGTGTAGTGTCATATTCGTGCCGTAAAGGTCTGTTTTTAAAACATTTGCGGCTTTTAGTTATAAATCATATGCCCTGCAGCAATTAACAAAACCCTGGTAGGAGCGAGCTTGCCCCGCGATTGCGCGCTCAAAGCCGACACCGCTCGCGGGGCAAGCCCGCTCCTACGGGCGGGCATAAAAAAGCCCCGCGAGAGGGCGGGGCTTGAGCTGTTGCAGCGAAGCGCGGATCAGGCAACCAGGGCCTGGCGAGTGCGCTCGATGACCGCTTGAAGCGGCTCGGCTTCGCTGTACTGCTCGGGGTACAGGCGCTCGCTGTGACGGGCAATGCCGTGCTCATTGACCAGGGTGAAGCTGAAGCCGCCTTTGCGCGACGCCAGGATCAAGCAGTTCAGTGGGGCAAATGCCTGGGAGAGGGTGCGAATCGCAGCCTGAGTGTGGTGTGTATGAGTCATAGTTATTAGATGTTCCTGCAATAGACACGGTTTCGATCCGTGCACACTTAAAACGTTCCAGTAACGCTGGCATTTAGGCCTGGGCGATGAACCTGTCCGGAACAGGGCAGCCAGTTTTGGGCGCATTTATCATGTGGCGCTGGGGCTGACTGGTAGGTACGTCAGAGGGCAGGCAACACACCGGGTCGAGGTTCTGATTCCGCGGGTGAAGATCCTGATCAATCTGCAGGGTGGTTCGGTCAGAGTAAGAAGTGATTTACCTGGGAACCATCAAGTGGGCCGGTCCTGGTTTCAACAGGCGCTATCCCGGGGTGGGTAGGGCACTGCAAGGACTGCTTTGGCCAGAATTGACTTTCAGCTTGGTACTAACGGCGGCAAGACTACAGCAAGGGCCGAGACTTGGCAAGCCGTTGGGGCTTTTCTTTCGGGGAGCCGGCCAGTATGTCGCGTTTCAGGGCGTCTGTGAAGAGCTGTTTCCAGGGGGTTGGCGCTGTGAACGTGCCAAATTCGTGCAGGGAACTGCCTTTCTCTGGGTCGCTTGTACACACATGGAGCATTCGATGTTACAGCCCTGCAACAGCATCGCCTGGGGCTGCCAATGACTTGGCTGGGAACTTAAGTCAATGAAAAAAAACACTTATTTGAGCTGGTGAAAAAATCGACAGTTTGAGCCAAAGCCCCATTCCATAGGGGTTTGAGGGGTCCATAAGGGGGTTGTCCACCGAGTTATCCACAGCTTCTGTGGATTGTCCCGAGCGCTTGCTCTAGGACGGGCGTGCCAGCTTTTTCCGACGTGTCCTACAATCTTCAGGTCGGTTTCTGATGGGGTGAAAAATCCCACTTCGGCGTCAATAAATAAACACAGAAATATTTTGAAAAAAGTTTTGGAAACGCCCAGTCATTGTCTGAAAAATGGAGTAGAGTGGCGCGCCTCTCGAGTTGCCTTCGCTGTTGGTCATGAAGTTTCGCGCCAAAATTCCTGCAATTTCTCCTGTTCAACCGCCCTTGCCAGAGCCCAAGCGCTTCTCTTTGAAGGTCGCCTTGTGGCTGCTCGACAACCCGCGCCTGGGAGACAACCCCAACGTCAAGCATTTTGCCGGTCGACTGCTCAAGCAGCCGGCGCGCCAAGGCGTGGTGGTGGCGCAGAGCCGGCTGGGGCAAATGCTCTGCCGAGACTGCGGCAACGCCCGTGACCGGCGTATCGGCCACGACTTGCTGCGCCAGGCCGCCCGCGCCGGTGACCGCCGTGCCCAGCTCGAATACGGCCGGCTGTGCGCCCAACCCCAGGTCAACGAACCCGAGCAGGCCCGTTACTGGCTTGAACTGGCCGCTACACAGGGCTCCCAGGAAGCCCGACGCCTGCTCAAGCAACTGCCAGACGCCTGACACAGGTGAGCGACAAGGCTGATAAGCTCAACCGTTGATTTCAGTTGGGGGTGTGCAGGTGGCAATGGCGTTGGATCTGACCAGTATCGTGCTGGGTATCGTGGCGGCCGCCGTGCCGTGCCTGGGGTGGGTGTTTCAGCAGCAGCGCCGCTTCGCCGCCCGTGAAGCGCAGGCGGCCTTGCTGGAGGAGCGGTTGAGCAGTGCCCAGATGGCCCAGGAAGGCTTGCTTGCTCAACTCGACGCCAGCCGCGACGAAATCAGCGACCTGAGCCAGGCCAATGCTGCCAAGCAAGCGACCCTCGCCGCCCAGGCCCGTGAGCTGGAATTGCTGCAGATCGATCGTGACAACGCCCGCGATGCCGCCCATGCCTGGCAGCTCGAGCGCACCGCCCGTGAAGCCGAGCTGCGGCGCCTGGATGCCCACAGTGCGGCCCTGAGCGCCGAGTTGCGCGAACAGCAGGACAGCCATCAGCAGCGCCTGGCTGACCTGCAGGGCTCACGCGATGAGTTGCGCGCCCAGTTCGCCGAAATGGCCACCAAGATCTTCGATGAGCGCGAGCAACGCTTCGCCCAGACCAGCCAGCAGCACCTGGGGCAACTGCTCGATCCGCTCAAGGAGCGCATCCAGGCCTTTGAAAAGCGTGTCGAAGACAGCTACCAGCAGGAAGCCCGCGAGCGCTTCTCCCTGGCCAAGGAGCTGGAGCGCCTGCAGCAACTGAACCTGCGCCTGAGCGATGAAGCCACCAACCTGACCCAGGCCCTCAAGGGCCAGAAGACCCAGGGCAACTGGGGCGAGCTGATCCTTGAGCGGGTGCTGGAGCACGCGGGCCTGGAGAAGGGGCGTGAATACCAGACCCAGGTCAGCCTCAAGAGTGCCGACGGCGAGCGCTTCCAGCCCGATGTGCTGATCATGCTGCCGGGCGACAAGCAGGTGGTGGTCGATTCCAAGGTCAGCCTGACCGCTTATCAGCAGTATGTCGCCGCCGACGACAGCGAGATTGCCCAGGCGGCGCTCAAGCAACATGTGCTGTCGTTGCGCAACCACGTCAAAGGATTGTCGGGCAAGGACTACAACCGCCTGGAAGGGCTGCACAGCCTGGACTTCGTGCTGCTCTTCGTGCCGATCGAAGCGGCGTTTTCCGCTGCGCTGCAAGCCGAGCCGAACCTGTTCCAGGAAGCCTTCGACCGCCAAATCGTGATTGTCAGCCCGACCACCTTGCTGGCCACCCTGCGAGTGATCGACAGCCTGTGGAAGCAGGAGCGCCAGAGCCAGAATGCCCGGGAAATCGCCGAGCGTGCCGGCTGGCTCTACGACAAGTTTGTGCTGTTCATCCAGGACCTGGACGAGCTGGGCAACCGCCTGCAGCAGGTCGACAAGGCCTACAGCGCGGCGCGCAACAAGCTCTGCGAAGGGCGTGGCAACCTGATCAGCCGCAGCGAGCAGCTCAAGCTGCTCGGCGCCCGGGCCAGCAAGAGCCTGCCGGCCGATCTGCTGGAACGGGCCATGAGCGAAGGCGACCCACTGACCGCCAGCGCCCTTACTGGACCAGGCTCAGATGCCGATTGAGCAGGGCGCGCAAGGCGGCCGGCTTGACTGGCTTGGCCAGGTAGTCGAGGCCGGCGGCGTGGACCTGGGCAATCATCTCGCGGCGCCCGTCGGCGCTGATCACCACCCCCGGTACCGGCTCACCCAGGCGGGTGCGTAGCCAGGCCATCAGTTCGGTGCCGGTGTCGCCGTCATCGAGGTGATAGTCGACCAGCGCCAGGTGCGGGCGCAGCCCTTCTTCAAGCAGGGCGTCGCATTCCTGGCGGTTGCGGGCGGTGTGCACCTTGCAGCCCCAGCGGCTGAGCAGGCTGCTCATGCCGATGAGGATGCTGTCTTCGTTGTCGACACACAGCACCTGCAGGCCCGCCAGCGGTTGGCCGGCCTGTTCGGTCGGGGTAACCACCGCCGTGGCAGGGGCGGTGGCCAGGGGCACGCTGACCCGGAATACGCTGCCTTTGCCGGGCCAGGAGCGCACTTCCAGCGGGTGGCCGAGCACCCGGCACAAGCCATCGGCAATCGCCAGGCCCAGGCCCAGGCCTTTTTCGGCGCGGGTCTGATGGCTGTCCAGGCGTTTGAACTCCTCGAAGATCACCTGCAGCTTGTCATCGGCAATGCCGGGGCCGCGGTCCCAGACCTCAAGCCAGAGCTTGTCGCCCTGGCGACGCACGCCCAGCAGAATCGGGCTTTTGCCGTAACGAAAGGCGTTGGTCAGGAAGTTCTGCAGAATCCGCCGTAGCAGTTTCATGTCGCTCTGCACCCGCAGGCGGCTGCCGCGCAGGCGGAAATCCAGGCCCTGTTGCTGGGCCAACACCTTGAACTCGGCGCCCAGGGTGTCGAACAGCTCGTTGAGGGCGAATGGCTTGGGATCGGGGGTGATCTTGCCGTTTTCCAGGCGCGAGATGTCCAGCAGGTCGCTGATCAGTTCTTCGGCCGAACGCAGCGAGCTGTCCATGTGCTGGACCAGTTGCTGGGCGTCTGCCGACAAGCCTTCGCCCTGATGGGAAAGGGCGGCGGAGAACAGTCGCGCGGCGTTCAGCGGTTGCATTAGGTCATGGCTGACGGCAGCCAGAAAGCGAGTCTTGGACTGGTTGGCGGCCTCGGCGTGGCTCTTGGCTTCGGTCAAGGCCTGGTTCAGTTGGGAGAGCTCGTGGGTGCGTTCGGTCACCCGTTGCTCCAGGCCCTCGTTGGCCTCCTTGAGCGCCTGCTCGGCTTCGCGGAAGGGGGTGATGTCGGTGAAGCTCATGACGAAGCCGCCGCCGGGCATGGGATTGCCGATCAGCTCGATAACCCGGCCGTTGGGGAACAGGCGCTCGGAGGTGTGCGCGCGGCCCTGGCGCATCCAGTGCAGGCGCCGGGCAACGTGGACCTGGGCCTCGCCCGGGCCGCACAGGCCGCGTTCGGCGTTGTAGCGAATGATGTCGGCGATGGGCCGCCCTACGCTGATCAGGCCGTCGGGGTAGTTGAACAGCTCCAGGTAGCGGCGGTTCCAGGCCACCAGGCGCAGGTTCTGGTCGACCACGCTGATGCCCTGGCTGATGTTCTCGATTGCGCCTTGCAACAGGGCGCGGTTGAACTGCAGCACCTCCGAGGCTTCGTCGGCGATGCGAACCACATCCTCAAGCTGCATGTCGCGGCCTTCGATGGCCGCCTTGACCACGGCGCGGGTCGAAGAGGCGCCCAGGACGCCGGCAAGCAAGCGTTCGGTGTGTTCGATCCAGTCGCCGTCGGCGTTCTGGTTGGGGTTGAAGCCCTTGCCCTGGCGGTAGGCAAAGCGGATGAAACTCTGGCGTGCGCGCTCTTCACCGACAAAGCGTGCGGCGAGGTGGAGCAGGTCGTCGATCTGCACCGCCAGCAGCGAACGGCTGTTGGGCCGGGCGCTGGTTTGCTGGCCGATGAAGCGGCCGGCCTGCCAGTGTTCGGAAACCCGCGTGCGGGACAGGATCGAGACCCAGGCAAACAGGGTGAAGTTACCGGCCAGCGACAACACCACACCTTGGGTCAGCGGTGTGATCGGCAGGTCCAGCGGGTTGCCATGCAGCCAGGCAAGGCCTGGGAACAGGTCCAGCGACCAGCCCACGCTATGGGCGGCAATCGGCAGCACCAGGGTGTAGAACCAGAGGAAGATCCCGGCGGCCAGGCCGGCAAACACGCCGCGACGGTTGGCCTGTTTCCAGTACAGGGCGCCGAGCATGGCCGGCGTCAGTTGGGTCACGGCGGCAAAGGCGATCTGGCCGATGGTGGCCAGGCTCGCGGTGGAGCCCAGCAGGCGATAGCTCACATAGGCCAGCAGGAGGATGGCGACGATGGTCACCCGGCGTACCGAGAGCATCCAGTGGCGGAACACCTCAAACGGTCGCTCGGCATTGTTGCGGCGCAACAGCCAGGGCAACAGCATGTCGTTGGACACCATGGTCGACAACGCCACGCTGGCCACGATCACCATGCCGGTGGCCGCCGAGGCGCCGCCGATAAAGGCCAGCAGCGCCAATGCCGGGTGGGCTTCGGCCAGGGGCAGGCTGATGACGAAGGAGTCCGGGATCACCGAAGCCGGCAGCAGCATCTGCCCGGCCAGGGCAATCGGCACCACGAACAGTGCGGCGAGGATCAGGTAAGCGGGGAACACCCAGCGGGCCAGGCGCAGGTCCTGGGGCTCGATGTTCTCGACCACGGTGACGTGGAACTGCCGCGGCAGGCAGATGATCGCCATCATCGCCACCCCGGTCTGCACCACCATGGACGGCCAATTGATGGTTTCCTGCCAGTAGGTTTCCAGGCGCGGCGCAAGCCTGGCCTGGGTGAACAGGTCGTCGAAGCCGTCATAGAGGTTGAAGGTCACGAAGGCACCGACGGCCAGGAAGGCCAGCAGCTTGACCAGCGACTCAAAGGCAATAGCCAGGACCATGCCACGGTGGTGCTCGGTAACGTCCAGGCTGCGGGTACCGAAGACGATGGTGAACAAGGCCAGGACCAGCGAGATCACCAGCGCGGTGTCTTGCACCCGGCTGCCGGTGGCATCGGCACTGGCGCCGATGAGCAGGTTGACGCCCAGGACGATGCCTTTGAGCTGCAGGGCAATATAGGGCAACACCCCGACCAGGCAGATCAGCGCCACCACCACGGCCAATGTCTGGGATTTGCCGTAGCGGGCGGCGATGAAGTCGGCAATCGAGGTGATGTTTTCCTGCTTGCTGATCAGCACCATCTTCTGCAGCACCCAGGGTGCGAACAGCAACAGCAGCACCGGGCCCAGGTAGATCGGCAGGAATGCCCAGAGTTGTTCGGCGGCCTGGCCGACCGCGCCAAAGAAGGTCCAGCTGGTGCAGTACACCGCCAGCGACAGGCTGTACACCCAGGCGCGCAGGCGCGGGGGCAGCGGCGTACTGCGGCGGTCGCCATAGAATGCGATAGCGAACATGATGGCCATATAGGCCAGGGCGACCACGGCGATCAGCCCACTGGACAGCGACATGACTACTCCGAAGCGAAAAGGTGGAACAGCCGTCTGCGCAACGCAGGCATAACGGCGAACCTCGATCAATCAGTCTGGCACGCCGTTGGCGCTTCGTCAGCGCCGACCATGGTCGCAGTGGCAGAGCGTCGCAGGGCGGCTCAGGCCAGGGCGGGGTCGACCCGCCCGTCAAGGTCCGGCAGTGGGCCGCGGCGGCGGTCGGCCCGCGCCATTATGACCTGCAACTGGCTGCGCCGGACCGGTCAGCCTTCGGTGGCGGCTTGTTCAACCTGAAGGGGGCGGGTGCGAGCGCCCAGGTAATAGAACAGTGCTGCCAGCAACACCGCGCCAATCAACAGATAGAAGGTAGCCACCGGTACCAGGTGGGCCAGGGCGAAGCCGCAGATCACCGGGCCCAGCGCCGCGCCGAGGTTGGACAGGTTCTGCGCGCCGTAATACACCCCGCGCAGGTGTTCCGGGGCAATGCTGTCGATGAACATGTACTCGGCCGGGATCACGATGATCTCGCCCAAGGTGAAGACCACCATGGCCAGGCACCAGACCAGCAGGGACTGAGCCACGGAAAACCCCAGCAGCCCGACCAGGAACAGCGCCATGCCGGCCATCAGCCAGGGAATCAGGCGGCGGGTACTGATACGTCGGCCGATGACGTACTGCAGGGCAATGACGGTCAGGGCGTTGGTGGCCACCAGGTAGCTGATGTAGCGGGCAGCCTCGCTGGCGTTGCTGGTCACCACCAGGTACTGCGACAGGTAGGCGGTGAACTGGCCGAACACCACGGCGCTGAGCGCACCGCCCAGGGTGAAGCAGATCAGTCGTCGATCCCTGATCATTTGCACGCCCACACTGAGGAAGCCGGCCTGGGGACTGCCATCGAGCTGCGCCCGTGCCGCGCGTTCGCCCCAGCGCCGGTAGCTCAGGCACATCGCCAGGCCCAGGAGGGCCGAGAGCAAGAAGGGCCAGTGATAGTCGAACATCACCAGCGCCACGCCGATAAACGGCCCCACCGCATAGGCCACGTTGTTCAGGGTGTACTTGATCGCGAACACTTCGGCGCGTTGCTCCAGCGGCAACAGCGCACAGAAGCCGGCCTTGGCGGCAATGGTGACCACTGCCAGGGCCAGGTTGATCAGCACCAGGCAGATGAAAAACAGGCTCAGCTCGCGGCTGACCACCGCGCCGATGAACGCCAGGGTGAAGGTCAGGGTCGAGGCGATGATCACCGTGTAGCTGCGCAGGGTGTCGATCAGGTAGCCGCCGTACAGGCTCAGCAATGAGGCGACGATCAAGGCGCCACCAATCATCAGGCCGATGCCGCTGACATCCAGGGCGAAATTTTCCGAGAGGTAAACCACCAGGTAGGGCAGGGTGATCGCCCGCGCCAGGGTAAGGGTGAAGGTTGTGGCCAGCAGCAGGCGAACCTGGGGTGTATAGCGTTGTATGGCGTCGAGCATTGTCACGTCCTTGTTGTTATTGCGTGGAGCCGCCAGGGCCCAGCATACCTCGGCGCAGGAGAGGTGTAACAGGATGTTCTATATCTATGAATTAGATAACAGATAGAGAAAATACCCGTTTCATAGATATTGTTGGCGGACATAAGATTGGTTGACCTCACCGGAGGACAGGAGAACCGACCATGACTTGCCTGCAACAACCCGCCACTTCAGCGTTGCGCCCCTTGAGCCACCTGGCTCACCCGCGTGACGTGATCCGTCAATTCACCCCCAACTGGTTCGCCGCGACCATGGGCACCGGGGTGCTCGCGCTGGCGCTGATGCAGGTGGGAATCGAAAGCCTGCACGGCCTGGCCGAAGCGCTGTGGTGGCTGACCATAGCCCTGTTCGTGCTGTTCAGCGTGCTGTACACCGCACGCTGGGTGATGTTTTTCGATGAGGCGCGGCGGATTTTCGCCCACTCCACCGTGTCGATGTTCTTCGGCACCATTCCCATGGGCCTGGCCACGATCCTCAATGGTGCCTTGTTGTTCGGTATCAATCGCTGGGGTGAGGGCATCGTGCCGTGGATCGAAGCACTGTGGTGGTTCGATGTGGGCCTGGCCCTGTTGTGCGGGGTGGCCATTCCGTACCTGATGTTCACCCGCCAGGAGCACAGCATCGACCAGATGACGGCTGTATGGCTGTTGCCTGTGGTCGCTGCCGAAGTGGCAGCCGCCAGCGGGGGGGCTGTTGGCGCCGCACCTGGTCGATGGGCACAGCCAGTTCCTGGTATTGATCACCAGCTATGTGATGTGGGCGGTGTCGCTGCCGGTGGCCTTCAGCATCCTGACCATCCTCATGCTGCGCATGGCCCTGCACAAGTTGCCCCACGCCAATATGGCGGCGTCGAGCTGGCTGGCACTGGGCCCGATCGGTACCGGGGCACTGGGCATGCTGGTGCTGGGCGCCGATGCACCGGCGGTGTTTGCTGCCAACGGCCTGGGTGGCCTGGGTGAGATTGCCCGTGGCCTGGGACTGGTCGCCGGTATTGTGTTGTGGGGCGCCGGGCTGTGGTGGTTGCTCACCGCTGTACTGATCACCCTGCGCTACATCCGCCACGGCATGCCCTTCAACCTGGGCTGGTGGGGTTTTACCTTCCCGCTCGGGGTGTACACCCTGGCAACGCTGAAGCTGGGCGCCTGGCTGGGGCTGGCCTTCTTCCACACCCTGGGGCTGGTGCTGGTAGTGGCCCTGGCTGGCCTGTGGCTGCTGGTCAGCAGCCTGACCTTGCGCGGCGCCTGGCGGGGTGAGTTGTTTGTGTCACCGTGCATTGCAGGGCTCCACAAGTAGATTGCATTTACCAGAGTGATTGTGGCTTTGTTCGGCCTGCACGCCTCCAATGACAAAGCCCTACTCAGGTACACGGACGATGAGTGAAACCTCGCAATTCAGCCTTCTTGGCAAGCGGCGATTTTTGCCCTTCTTTATTACCCAGTCGCTGGGTGCCTTCAACGACAACCTGTTCAAGCAGTCGTTGATCCTCGCCATTCTCTACAAGCTGGCGATCGACGGTGACCGTTCGATCTGGATCAACCTCTGTGCGTTGCTGTTTATTCTGCCGTTCTTCCTGTTTTCTGCCCTGGCCGGACAGTTTGGCGAAAAGTACGCCAAGGACGCGCTGATCCGCCTGATCAAGCTGGCCGAGATCGGCATCATGGCGGTCGGCGCCATCGGCTTTCTGACCAACCACCTGGCCTTGATGCTGCTGGCGTTGTTTGCCATGGGGACGCACTCGGCACTGTTCGGGCCGGTCAAGTATTCGATCCTGCCCCAGGCCCTGCGCGAGCAAGAGCTGGTCGGTGGGAACGGCCTGGTGGAGATGGGCACGTTCCTGGCGATCCTGGCCGGAACCATTGGCGCCGGGATCATGATGTCCAGCACCCACTATGCGCCGGTGGTGGCCTGCGCCGTGGTGCTGGTGGCCGCACTGGGTTATCTGTCGAGCCGCTGGATTCCCCGGGCGAGCGCAGCGTCGCCACAGATGAAGCTGGACTGGAACATCTTTACCCAATCCTGGGCCACCTTGCGCCTGGGGCTTGGCCAGACCCCCGCGGTGTCGCGTTCGATTGTCGGCAACTCCTGGTTCTGGTTTGTCGGCGCGATCTACCTGACGCAGATTCCGGCCTACGCCAAGGACTGGCTGCACGGTGACGAGACCGTGGTCACCCTGGTGCTGACCCTGTTCTCGGTGGGTATCGCCCTGGGTTCGCTGCTGTGTGAGCGTTTGAGTGGGCACAAGGTGGAGATTGGCCTGGTGCCGTTCGGCTCCTTTGGCCTGACCCTGTTCGGCCTGCTGTGGTGGTGGCATTCGGGCGATGTGCCGGCGGCGGCAACGCCCCATGACTGGCTGACCCTGCTGGGCATGACCGAGGCGTGGTGGATTCTGCTGTCGATTGTCGGTCTTGGCATCTTCGGAGGCTTCTACATCGTGCCGCTGTATGCCTTGATCCAGTCGCGCACCGCGGTTAACGAGCGTTCGCGGGTCATCGCCGCCAACAACATTCTCAATGCGTTGTTCATGGTGGTCTCGGCCATTGTCACCATCGTGTTGTTGAGCCTGGTGGAATTGACCATTCCCCAGCTGTTCCTGGTGGTGTCGTTGCTGAACATTGGCGTCAACACCTACATCTTCAGGATCGTCCCCGAGTTCACCATGCGCTTCATGATCTGGCTGCTCAGCCATTCCATGTACCGGGTCGAGCACCGTGACCTGCAGCAGATTCCGGAGGAGGGCGCGGCGCTGTTGGTGTGCAACCACGTGTCGTTTGTCGATGCATTGCTGATTGGCGGGGCCGTGCGCCGGCCCATCCGGTTTGTCATGTACTACAAGATTTTCCAGCTGCCGGTGCTCAACTTTATCTTCCGCACCGCAGGTGCCATCCCGATTGCCGGGCGCCAGGAAGATGGCGAGATCTACGAGCAGGCGTTCAAGCGCATTGCCGCCTGCCTGGCCGAGGGGGAACTGGTGTGTATCTTTCCAGAGGGCAAACTGACCAGTGACGGTGAGATCGATGAGTTCAAGGGTGGCGTAAGCCGGATCATCGAACAGACGCCGGTGCCGGTCATTCCGCTGGCTTTGCAGGGCTTGTGGGGCAGCTTTTTCAGCCGCGATCCGGCCAAGGGCATGTTTCGCCGCTTGTGGTCGCGGGTGACCCTGGTGGCCGGTGCAGCCGTCCCGGTAGACGCAGCGCAGCCGGCACTGTTGCGAGAGCGCGTCAGCCAGTTGCGAGGCGAGCTGCGCTGATGGGGAAGGGCAAGGTCAGCTGGCGCTGACCTTGAGGCCGATCAGGCCGGCGATAATCAGGGCCACACTGACCAGGCGCACCAGCGCCATGGACTCACCGAACAGGATGATGCCGGCGATTACCGTGCCGACTGCACCGACACCGGTCCAGATGGCGTAGGCCGTGCCCAGGGGCAACTCTTTCATGGCCAGGCCCAGCAGGCCGAGGCTGATGGCCATGGCAACGATAGTCAGGGCCGTGGGAAGGGGGCGAGTGAAGCCATCGGTGTACTTGAGGCCGACGGCCCAGCCGACTTCAAACAGGCCGGCGAAAAACAGAATGATCCAGGACATACACAGTCTCCATGTAGGAGCGGGCTTGCCCCGCGATAGCGATCTTAATGTCACACCGCTATCGCGGGCCAAGCCCGCTCCTACCTTTGTTTAGACGCCTTGCGGAATCTCTTCACCGCCCAGCGCTTCAAACAGCGCCGGCAGGAATTCGCCGAACGTCAGCATCATCAGGGTGAAGCTGGCATCGAGTTGGCCCAGGGCCTCGTCGCCACCGTCTTCTTCGGCCTGGTCCTGCAGCAGCTCTTCAAAGCGCAGACGCTTGATCACCATCTTGTCGTCGAGCACAAACGACAGCTTGTCCTGCCAGGCCAGGGACAGCTGGGTTACCACCTTGCCGGTCCCCAGGTGCAGCTGGATCTCGTCGCTGGTCAGGTCCTGACGCTTGCAGCGAACGATGCCGCCGTCTTCGTGGGTGTCGCGCAGCTCGCACTCGTCCAGTACATAGAAGTCCGGAGCGGCTTGTTGGGTCTTGACCCAGTCGGTCATGGTCGCGCTCGGGGCGATTTTCACGGTCACCGGGCGCACCGGCAGCGAGCCCATCACTTCACGCAGGGTCGAGAGCAGGTCTTCGGCGCGCTTGGCGCTGGCCGAGTTGACCAGGATCAGGCCTTGCTTGGGGGCGATGGCAGCGAAGATCATCGAGCGGCGAATAAAGGCGCGCGGCAGAAAGGCCTGAATGATCTCGTCCTTGATCTGGTCGCGCTCCTTCTTATAGACCTTGCGCATCTGCTCGGCTTCGATCTCGTCGATCTTCTCTTTGACCGCATCACGCACCACGCTGCCAGGCAGGATGCGTTCTTCTTTACGTGCGGCGATCAGCAGGAAGTCACCGCTGACATGTACCAGTGGAGCATCCTCGCCTTTGCCGAACGGCGCGACGAAACCGTAAGTGGTCAACTCCTGGCTGGCGCAAGGGCGCGCCGGCTTGCTGGCCAGAGCGGTTTCCAGTGCTTCGGGATCGAACGGGACATCCTGGGTCAGGCGATAGGTCAGCAGGTTTTTGAACCACATGGGGTGAATCTCTCCTCAACACATAAGGAGGGCATTATTCTCCGAGCGGGCGCTTCAGGCCAAGTCCGCTAAGTCTTTGGAACGCCTGAAAAATTTTTTTAAAAAAGTGCTTGCCAGAGTGTTCGGTGCTCCGTAGAATGCGCGCCACACCGAGACGAAGGGTGATTAGCTCAGCCGGGAGAGCATCTGCCTTACAAGCAGAGGGTCGGCGGTTCGATCCCGTCATCACCCACCACTTCTTCTCAGTGTATCGCGCAGCGGTAGTTCAGTCGGTTAGAATACCGGCCTGTCACGCCGGGGGTCGCGGGTTCGAGTCCCGTCCGCTGCGCCATATTTAGCTTCCAGGGCCCACTGAACACCCGGAAGCAACAAAGAAAGCGACCTTAGGGTCGCTTTTTTTGTTTCTGTCGTTCGCGTTTTTCGCATCCGTGTGCCTCTGCATGGTGCGCGCCTCCCCAAGGCGGTGCGTCCCTGACGCTTCATTACGCTCAAAACCCCCGTCGTTAAAGGGCTGCGCAAGCTGGCGCGACCTTTGCTACTGCCTGGCTATCCGGCAATCAACGCAGATTGCCCCGTTCACGACAAAGGCGCCGTGCTGCTCTGACTTGTTTTCACAAGCCAGAACAGCAGGGCGCCTTTTTGTTTGCGCAAGCAGGAGGTAGGCAGATGAGCAGCACCAGCGTGCGCAGTGTTTGCCCGTATTGTGGTGTGGGTTGCGGCATTGTCATGACGGTTGAGGGCAACCGGGTGACGAAAGTCAGCGGCGACAAACAGCATCCCAGCAATTTTGGTCGCTTATGCACCAAGGGCCTGACGTCGCATCAGCCGCTGCGCGAATCCGGGCGCATGGAGCACGCCTATGTCCGGGCGCTGCGCGAGCGCGACCCGGTGCAGACAGGCATCGATGCCGCCATCGAACAGGCCGCCCGACGCCTGCGTGCAATTGTTGATGAGCATGGCCCGGATGCCCTGGCATTCTATGTTTCCGGGCAGATGTCGCTGGAGGCCCAGTACCTGGTCAACAAACTGGCCAAAGGCTTTGTGCGCAGCCGCCATATCGAGTCCAACTCGCGCCTGTGCATGGCCAGCGCCAGCAGCGGCTATAAATTGTCGTTGGGGGCCGACGGCCCGCCGGGCAGCTATCAGGATTTCGACCGCGCCGAGGTGTTCTTCGTGATTGGCGCGAACATGGCCGACTGTCACCCCATTCTGTTCCTGCGCCTGCTTGACCGGCTCAAGGCCGGCGCTCGCTTGATCGTCGTCGACCCCCGGCGCAGCGCCACCGCCGACAAGGCCGACCTGTTCCTGCAGATCAAGCCCGGCACGGACCTGGCCCTGCTCAATGGCCTGCTGTATCTGCTGCACAGCAATGGCCATACCGATGCCGATTTCATGGCCCGGCATACCGAAGGCTGGGAGGCGATGCCGGCCTTCCTTGAGGACTACACCCCCGCGCGGGTCGCCGCCATCACCGGCCTTGCCGAAGCCGACATCCGCAAGGCCGCGCAATGGATCGGCCAGGCTGCGGAGTGGATGAGTTGCTGGACCATGGGCCTGAACCAGAGCATCCACGGCACCTGGCAGACCAACGCGCTGTGCAACCTGCACCTGGCCACCGGGGCTATCTGCCGGCCGGGCAGCGGCCCCTTCTCGTTGACCGGCCAACCCAACGCCATGGGCGGGCGCGAGATGGGCTATATGGGGCCAGGCCTGCCGGGGCAGCGTTCAGCGTTGGTGGAAGCCGACCGCGCCTTTGTCGAGCAGCTGTGGAACATCCCCGCAGGCAGCCTGCGCAGTGAGGCCGGTGATGGCACCGTAGCGCTGTTCGACAGCATGGCCAATGGCTCGATCAAGGCGTGCTGGATCATCTGCAGCAACCCGGTGGCCAGCGTCGCCAATCGCCAGCAGGTCATCGCCGGTTTGCAGGCGGCGCAACTGGTGATCACCCAGGATGCCTTCCTCGACACCGAAACCAACCGCTACGCCGACATCCTCCTGCCGGCCGCGCTGTGGGCCGAGGGCGAGGGGGTGATGGTCAACTCCGAGCGCAACTTGACCTTGATGAACAAGGCTGTCGAGCCGCCAGGCCAGAGCCTGCCCGACTGGCAACTTATCGCCCGAATCGCCTGCGCCATGGGCTATGCCGAGGCCTTCAGCTACGACAGTGCAGAAGCGGTATTCGAGGAAATTCGCCAGGCCTGGAATCCGGCCACCGGCTACGATCTGCGCGGCGCCAGCTACAGCGCACTGCGTGAGGCATCGCAGCAATGGCCGTGCGAACCACAGCGTGACAACCCGCGCAGCCCGCTGCGCTATCGCAACAATGGCGTCAGCCAGACGCTGCTGCGTGATGAGCAGGGGCAGGTGCCTGCCATCGCGTTCGCGACCCCCAACGGCAAGGCGCGCTTCTTCGCCCGGCCTTGCCTGCCGCCAGCGGAGCTGCCCAACGAAGATTTCCCCCTGGTGCTGAACACCGGGCGGGTCCAGCACCAATGGCACACCCTGACCAAGACCGGCAAGGTGGCGGCCCTGAACAAACTCGACCCCGGGCCTTTTGTGGAGATCCACCCCGAGGACGCCGCGCGCCTGGGCATCGCCGAAAAGGATCAGGTACAGCTGCGCTCCCGCCGTGGTCAGGCGGTGCTGCCGGCGCGGATCACCGCGCGGGTACTGCCGGGCAACTGCTTTGCGCCGTTTCACTGGAACGATACGTTCGGCGACAACCTCGCGGTCAACGCGGTCACCAGCGATGCAGTGGACCCGGTGTCGTTGCAGCCGGCCTTCAAATATTGCGCAGTGGCCTTGAGCCGGATCGCCGGTGAACGTATCGATGCTGTCGAGGTGGCCCCGGTGGTGTCTGTTCGCGATCAGCACCTGCTGCTCTGGGCCTCGCAAACAGGCAACGGCCAGGCGCTGGCCGAACGCTGCGCCGAGCACCTGCGCCAGGTCGGGCTGCCGGTGCAGCTCAGTTGCATGGAAGACGTGGCGCTCGAGCAACTGGACAGTCCCGCCAGCCTGCTGCTGATCGCCAGCACCTTTGGCGATGGCGACGCACCCGACAGCGGCGCGGCCTTCTGGCAAGGCCTGCATGGTGAGCACTCCCGGCGGTGTGCGGGCCTGCCTTATGCGGTGCTGGCCCTGGGGGATTCCAGTTACGATCAGTTCTGTGGCTTCGGTCGCAAGCTCGACCAGCGCTTGCAGGACCTGGGCGGCCAGCGTCTGCTGGCGCGGGTCGATTGCGAAGGCGATCCACTGGAACCCGCCGGTCAGTGGTTGCAGGCGCTGCTGGCCAAGTTCGGGCATCAGGGCGCATCGGCGCTGGGCAGCATGGCTCCCGCTGCCAGTGCGGGGTTCAGCAAGCAGGCGCCGCTGGCGGCCCGCATGCTGGACAATCGCCTGCTCAACAGCCCGGGTGCCGGCAAGGAAACCCGGCAAGTGGTGTTCGATCTGGCCGACAGCGGTTTCAGCTATCAGGCCGGCGATGCCCTGGGTGTCTGGCCGCGCAACTGCCCGGCGCTGGTAGAGGCGGTTCTGGCGGCCAGCGGACTGGATGGCAACTGCGGCGTCAGCCTCAAGGGCCAGGCCGCCGACATGCCGCTGTTCGAGGCGTTGACCGACCACCTGGACATCGCCCGCATCACGCCGGCCCTACTGGAGGCTGTGGCCAGTCACACGGATGACGCGTCGTTGGGCCAATTGCTGATGCCGCACAACAAGCTCGCGCTCAAGGACTGGCTGTGGGGCAAGCAATTGCTTGACCTGCTTGAGGCCTACCCCGTGCAACTGCAACTGGACACCTGGCTCAGCCTCTTGAAACCCTTGCAGCCCAGGCTTTATTCGATCAGCTCCAGCCCCGGTTTCCATCCGGGCCAGGTGCATTTGACGATGTCCACGGTGCGCTACGGCCAGCGCAAAGGCGTGTGCTCGACCTACCTGGCCGATCGCCTTGGGCAGGGCAGCGCGAGAATCTTCACCCAGCCGACCCAGCACTTTCTCTTGCCCAAAGACAACCATGCGCCGGTCATCATGGTCGGCCCGGGCACCGGTGTTGCGCCGTTTCGCGCCTTTCTTCAGGAGCGCCAGGTGCAAGGCGCCACCGGCCGCAACTGGCTGTTCTTTGGCGAGCAGAAAGCGGCCACCGATTTTTATTACCGCGATGAACTCCTCCAGTGGCAGCGTGAGGGGCATCTCACTCGCCTGGACACCGCCTTCTCCCGTGACCAGTCGGCGAAGATCTATGTGCAGCAACGCATGATCGAGCAGGGCGCCGAGCTGTGGCGCTGGCTGGAGGAGGGCGGCCACTTTTATGTGTGTGGCGACGCCGAGCGCATGGCCAAGGATGTCGACGCGGCGCTCAAGCAGGTCATTCGCGAGCACGGCGCGCTCAGTGCCGATCAGGCCGATGCCTATGTCAGCGAACTGAGCCGGAGCAAGCGCTACCTGCGCGATGTGTATTGAGTGCCCCATAAGGGGGAGCGCTGCACCAGCCTGGGTCGGTGAAGTAGGCCGGTTATACGGCCAAAGCCCCGGTTTCAGGGGCGTTCGGCAGTTGGCACGCTCCCTGCTTTTATCGAAGTACAACGTTCTCGCGGGTCAATGGCGATCTGCACCGGAACTACATAAAACGACCAGGCAAAGGCGCCTGGAGCTTCGGCTCCAGACGCCTTTTTTTGTTTTTCGGGGCTAGCCCCGGCAGCACAGCCACCGTGAATGGCCTTGAGTGAGGATCGGGTATGAATGCAGCAACGACCATCGCCCAGCGAGAAAAACTGATCATCGTCGGCAACGGCATGGTGGGACATCACTGCGTCGAGCAACTGATCGAGCGAGGGGCCCTGGGCCGCTTCGAGGTGCGGGTGTTCGGTGAAGAGCGCCAGCGTGCCTACGACCGGGTGCACCTGTCGGAGTACTTCGGCGGCAGTGATGCCGAAACCCTGGCCCTGGGAGCAGCGGGTCTGTATGCCGAGCACGGTATCAGCCTGCACCTGCACGAGGCGGTGGTGGCGATTGATCGCGAGCGCCGCGAAGTGGTGACCCCGCGTGGACGCTATGCCTATGACCAGCTCATCCTGGCCACTGGCTCCTATCCCTTCGTGCCGCCCATCGAGGGTTGCGAGGGCGCTTCGCGCCTGGTGTACCGCACCCTGGATGATCTTGATGCCATTCGTGCCGCCGCCACCGATGCCCGGCGCGGGGTGGTGGTCGGGGGTGGGCTGTTGGGGCTGGAGGCGGCCAATGCCCTCAAGTCCCTGGGTCTGGAAGCCCATGTGGTGGAGTTTGCCCCGCGCCTGATGCCGGTGCAGCTCGATGCCGAAGGCGGCGCGGCCCTGCGTGCGCAGATCGAGGCACTGGGTGTCGGCGTGCACCTGTCACGGGCGACCCAGTCAGTGGTTGCCGGCGAAGACTATCGCTACCGGATGAATTTCGATGGCGGTGAGTGCCTGGAAACCGACCTGATCGTATTCTCCGCAGGCATCCGCCCGCAGGATGCCCTGGGTCGCAGCAGCGGCCTGGAAATCGCCGCCCGTGGCGGCGTGGTGGTCGATAGCAATTGCCGCACCAGCGATGCGCAGATCTTCGCCATCGGCGAATGCGCGTCATGGAATGGCAGCGTGTTTGGCCTAGTCGCGCCGGGCTACACCATGGCGCGCAATGTGGCCGCGGCACTGGCCGGTGAAGAGGCCGCCAGCTTCACCGGTGCCGACATGTCGACCAAGCTCAAGTTGCTGGGCGTCGATGTTGGCTCCATCGGTGATGCCCATGGTGCGACACCCGGGGCGCGCAGCTATCGCTTTATCGACGAAGCCAATTCGGCGTACCGCCGCCTGGTGGTCGATGCCAGCGGCAAGCGGGTGCTGGGTGCAGTGCTGGTGGGCGACAACAGCTACTACGACACGCTGCTGCAGTACGCACAAAACGGCATTGCCTTGCCGGCCGATCCGTCCGCGCTGATCTTGCCGCAATCGAGCGGTGCGCCAACCCTGGGCGCCGATGCCTTGCCCGACAGCGCAACGATCTGTTCGTGCCACAACGTCAGCAAGGGCGCGATTTGCAGCGCCATCGACAACGGCTGCGGCGAGCTGGGTGCGCTCAAGCAGCAGACCAAGGCCTGCACCGGTTGCGGCGGTTGTGCGGCGCTACTCAAGCAGGTGTTCGAGCATGAGTTGATCGCCCGCGGTGTCAGCGTCGACAAGAGCCTGTGCGAGCACTTTGCCTACACCCGCCAGGAGCTTTACGCCCTGGTGCGGGTGGAGGGCATCCTGAGCTTCGATGAGATGCTCGCCAAACATGGTCGCGGTCATGTTGGCTGCGACATCTGCAAACCTACCGTCGGCTCGATCCTGGCCTCCTGCTGGAACCAGCCGATCATGGACCCGTCGCTGGTGCCGCTGCAGGACACCAACGACACCTTCATGGCCAACATGCAAAAGAACGGCACATATTCGGTGGTGCCGCGCATCCCGGGTGGCGAAATCACCCCGGACAAGCTGATTGTCATCGGCCAGGTGGCGAAAAAGTACGACCTCTACACCAAGATCACCGGCGGCCAGCGCATCGACCTGTTCGGCGCCCAGCTTCACGAGTTGCCGGCCATCTGGGGCGAACTGATCGAGGCCGGATTCGAGACCGGCCATGCTTATGGCAAGTCAACGCGCACGGTCAAATCCTGTGTCGGCAGCACCTGGTGCCGCTACGGCGTACAGGACAGCGTGCAGATGGCCCTGACCCTGGAGGACCGCTACAAGGGCCTGCGCTCACCGCACAAGCTCAAGTTCGCGGTATCGGGCTGCACCCGCGAATGTGCCGAGGCGCAGAGCAAGGACATCGGTGTGATCGCCACCGAGAAGGGCTGGAACCTCTATGTGTGCGGCAACGGCGGCATGCGCCCGCGGCATGCCGAGCTGTTCGCGACTGACCTGGACGATGCCGCGCTGATCCGCACCATCGACCGGGTGCTGATGTTCTATATCCGCACCGCCGACAAATTGCAGCGCACCTCGGTGTGGCGAGAAAGCCTCGAAGGCGGGCTGGACTACCTCAAGCAGGTGATTCTCGACGACAGCCTGGGCCTGGGCGCGGAGCTTGAGGCGCAGATGCAGTTGGTGGTCGACCGCTACGAATGCGAATGGGCCAATGCCCTGAAGGACCCGGAAAAGCTCAAACGCTTCCGGACCTTCGTCAACGACCAGCGCCCGGACCCAGGCGTGCATTTTGTCCGCGAGCGTGGCCAGCGCCGGCCGATCGGCGCCGCTGAACTTCACTTGATCCCGACCACTGAAGAGGTGCTGTGATGAGCCTGTCCAACGTTGCTGTAAACCTGCAAACCCGACACTGGCAAACGGTCTGTAGCCGGGATGACCTGGTGGCGCAGTCGGGGGTGGTGGTGTGGTTCGAGGGGCGCCAGGTTGCGCTGTTCTATCTGCCGGAGCAGAGCACACCGGTCTACGCCGTTGATAACGTCGACCCCAAGTCGGGCGCCAATGTGATCGGCCGTGGATTGGTAGGGCACCTGAAGGGCGAACTGGTGGTAGCGGCGCCGTTGTACAAGCAGCACTTTTGCTTGAGTGACGGGCGTTGCCTTGAGGATGCGGGGCAGGCGTTGCAGGTTTGGCCAGTAAGGTTGCAGGGTGAGCAGGTGGAGATTGGTTTGGGTTGAGAGGAGTCAATCGACCGTAGATATCGTCTTGCCCCGATTTCAGCTCCCGCCCAATGGACGGGTAGGAGCGGGCTTGCCCCGCGATCAATGGTTCAGCCAATACCTATTGTGCTGGCTGTACCGGCCTCTCGCGGGGCAAGCCCGCTCCTACAGAACCACGGCTGATCGCAGGCTTGCCCCGCGAAAGAACGCCCCGATACACTCCGCGGATGAACCTCGACACCCGTATCAAGTTCCGCCACCTCCTGTGCTTTCTCGAAATCGCCCGCCAGGGCAGTTTCGCCAAGGCCGCCGACGCCATGTCGATCAGTCAGCCCGCCATCTCCAAGACCCTCAAGGAGCTTGAAGAGCTGCTGCAGACACGTCTGTTCGACCGAAGCAAGCAGGGTGTCGAGCTGACGCCGGCCGGGGTGCGTTTCATGCGTTATGCCGGGCCCAGCGTGCAGGCGTTGCGTGAGGGCGTGAGTACCTTGCGGGGAGAGGAGCACGCACCGCCACAGGTGCGTATCGGCGTGCTGTCCACGGTTGAAAGCCTGCTGATGCCCGAGGTGCTCTGTCGCCTGCACCAGCGGCATGAGGCCCTGGTGGTCAGCGTCGCCACCGGCCCCAGTGCCCATCTGCTGGCGCAATTGCATGTCGGTGACCTGGACCTGGTGATCGGGCGCATGACGGATAGCCCGCAGATCCAGGGCTTGCTGTTCGAGCACCTGTACAGCGAGTCGATGTCGCTGGTGGTGCGTCCCGGGCATCCGCTGCTGGCCCGCCAGCCCATCGAACGCAACCAGGTGGGCCGCTATCCGCTGGTGTTGCCGCTGGCCGGCACCACCATCCGCAAGCACGCCGACAGCCTGTTCGTGCAGTGCGCCATCGAGCAGCCGCTGCAGCGCCTGGAAACCCTGTCACCCGCCTTGAGTCGGCGTTATGTGCAAGGCAGTGATGCCGTGTGGGTGGCGCCGCGTGACGCCGTGCGGGTCGATCTTGGCCGGGGCGAGTTGTGCGAGCTGGACCTGGGCGTTCAAGAGCCGGGCGGCTCCGTGGGTATCTGCAGCAATGCCGCCTTGCCGCTGAGTTTACCGGCCCGCTGGCTGTGCGAAGTGCTGCGCGAAGTGGCCGCGCAGTACCGCGACGGCAGCTATCCCTGAAATCCTGCCCTTATTACAAACTGCTACAAAAACTGCGCGCAAATTTGCTCAAGCGTCATGTCCCGTCAATACTGGCCACTGGCTGCAGCTTTGTATGAAGAAGGTTTTAACTGGCTGAACTTATCCGGCTTTTGTTGCTCTCATGCCGGTAGCCATTGGTCGTGGCCGCCTGATAAGCTCGCGGCTTTACTCGATTGCCCTATCGGCGCATGAACAAGGAAATAGCATGAAACAGCATCGGTTGGCGGCTGCGGTTGCCCTGGTTAGTCTGGTCCTGGCGGGTTGCGATTCGCAGACCAGCGTCGAGCTCAAGACTCCGGCACAGAAAGCCTCCTACGGTATTGGCCTGAACATGGGCAAAAGCCTGGCTCAGGAAGGCATGGACGACCTTGATTCGAAAGCAGTTGCTCAAGGCATCGAAGATGCTGTTGGCAACAAAGAGCAGAAGATCAAGGACGATGAACTGGTCGAAGCCTTTGCTGCCCTGCAGAAGCGCGCTGAAGAGCGCCTGGTCAAGATGAGCGAAGAGTCGGCTGCCGCCGGCAAGAAGTTCCTTGAAGAAAACGGCAAGAAAACCGGTGTCGTCACCACCACTTCCGGCCTGCAGTACGAAGTGATCAAGAAGGCCGACGGCGCCCAGCCAAAGCCGACTGACGTGGTCACCGTCCACTACGAAGGCAAGCTGATCGACGGCAAGGTCTTCGACAGCTCCGTCGAGCGTGGCAGCCCGATCGACCTGCCAGTCAGCGGCGTGATCCCGGGTTGGGTCGAAGGCCTGCAACTGATGCACGTTGGCGAGAAGTACAAGCTGTTCATCCCGGCTGACCTGGCCTACGGCGCCCAGAGCCCGAGCCCGATGATCCCGGCCAACTCGGTCCTGGTTTTCGAGCTTGAACTGCTGGGCATCAAGGATCAGGCCAAGCCTGAAGCCGACGCCGCAGCCGAGTAAGCTGCCGCGTGACCGACAACGCCCCGTCTCGACGGGGCGTTGTTGTTTCTGGCGATTGCATCGAACCCTGAAGGCAAGGGCGGGTCTGAAAAGCTGCAACGAACGTAGAAAAGGCGCACGATGGGCAAAACGTTTGCGCGATTGAAACAGGTGTGTAAAAAACGCCCGATTTGACCTCGGCCCTTGCCTGGCGGGCGCCTCGAGGGGCAAATATCGCTCTGTTCACAAGGTTATCCACAATAATTGTGGATAACCTTTCCCTGGTTGGTCCCTGGAGGCCGTATGAAAGCACCGTGGAGTTTTGCCCGCTTTCTGCCCCTGGCCGAGCGCCTGCTCAGCCGTGGCCGTCTGCCGGCACTGATTTTTGCCGTGGCGCGCAAAGGCCCACGGCTTGGCAAGCTGCGTGAAGACGTGGGTGTGTTGCAGGCCCTGTGCCTGGCCTGGTGGCGAGGGGAGTACCGCTCCATCAGCCCCAAAGCGTTGGTCACTGTGGTCGCAGGGCTGCTGTATTTCGTCAGCCCCCTGGACGCCATCCCCGACTGGCTGCTGGGGGTGGGCTTTCTCGATGACATCGCCGTACTGGCCTGGGTGCTGAAAGCCGTGTCCGATGAACTGGCGGCTTTCAACGCCTGGCGGACACGGCAGGCACCCGAGAAACTGCGGGTGGTCGAGCGACTGCCCGATACCGCCGAATCCCTACGGCTGGAACAGGAAAAAAGCTGATTAAAGCGCGCTCCCCTGCACACCCTTGTGGCTGGTAATATAATTGGCATAAGGGTTATGCCTACGGATTACATGTCGTAGTCCTACAAGGGGGTTGTAATGAGTATTCAGGTCATCAGCCGAGACGGTCAACCCGAGTACGCGGTCGTACCCTGGGAGCAGTACCAGGCACTGCTCAAGGCCGCCGGTCAAGCCGAGCAGGTCGCCGTCGAGCACACAGAGTCCACCCCATCCCAAAGCGCCAGCTTGCCGAGTTTCAGCGAGCTGGCGCGTTTGCGTGAAGGCAAGGGCCTGGCGCCGGAGCAATTGGCACGCAGCGTTGGCATCAGCCCGGTCTACCTGGCCCTGATCGAGAGCGGCGAACGCCAGCCGGATGCCGCCATTCGCCGCAGCCTTGCCTGGGAGTTGGGGGTGGCCGGATGGAGCGAACCGTCGTGAGCAGCGTACGGATCAGCCGCCAGCATTGGGATGGCCTGATTGGCGAGCTGGACCTGGCCCGGCGCCAGCGCCACTTGTTGACCTACCGCGCCTTGCTTGAGCGCCTGCAACTACCGAGCCCTGCCATGCAGACCCTCACCGCTGCCCTTGAGCACCTGGCAGCGCTGGACGCCCGTGCCGAGCAGCCGTTGCGTAGTTCGCTGGTGATCAGCCAGGGTGCCAGCCGTTTGCCGCGCACGGGCTTTTTTGAGTGTGTCGAGCGGCTGGGACGCTTCTCGGGGCCCTCCGACGGCATGGCTGCCGCCTCCTGGCATGCCTCCGAAGTGGTGCGGGTGTTCGAGTACAGCTACCCCGAAGAAGCCTGAGCGCCAGGGGCGGTGTCGATCCGGTAGACACTGTGCCCGGACAGGTCCTTGGCCTGGTGCTTGGCCTGCGAGGCCAGTTCAGCCAGTTGCCCGGCATCCAGGTCGGCGCAGGCGTGCGGGTGCAGATGCACCACGCCAATCGACAACGACAATAGTGCAAACTCCTGCCGCTGGCCCTGGCGGTTGGGGGCAATGAAGCAGCCTGCCTGCAAGTGTTCGGCACGGTAGAAGCGTCGGCACTGTTTCTGAAAGTCTTCCAGCAGCAACTGCAACCGTCGCTCCCAGTCAGCGGAGCCCAACACCAGCATGAAATCATCCCCGCCAATGTGGCCGACGAAGTCGTGGTTGGGGTCGACCCGTTCGTTCAGGCATTGCGCCAGGCACAGCAGCACTTCATCGCCGCGGGCGTAGCCATAGATGTCGTTGAACGGCTTGAAACTGTCGATATCCACATAACAGATCGCCGCCTCGCGCCGCTGCTGAAGCAGGCGAGCGAGGCACTGCTGGATCGGCACGTTGCCCGGCAACAGGGTCAGGGGGTTGGCGTAGCGTGCCTGCTGGATCTTCTGTTCGGTGATCAGCTTGAGTACATCAATCACCCGGCCCAGGCCCAGGTAGCGGCCGTTGTGGGTGATGATGAAATCTTCTTCGATACGCTGGCGGGCGCGGCTGGTCAGCAGGCGACTGACCTTTTGCAGCGACTGCGCCAACTCCACGGCCAGGAAATCATCGCTCATCAGTCGACTGATCGGCTTGCGTGCGAACAGGTCGGTGGCAAACGGCTTGAGCAGCGCATCCGACAACGAGTGACGGTGGACGATACCGCAGGGCTGGCGGCGCTCATTCAGGACCGCCACCGAGTTGAGGTTGGCCTGGCGACGGAACAACTCCAGCACTTGCGCGGTGGGCGTGCCTTGCGCCACCGCAGGTTGCTCGTTGAGCAGGGCGGCCAGGTTGCCGCAGTCATCACTCAGTACCTGCACCTCGCGGGTGGTGCTGCCGAGCATCTGCTGAATGTCCCGTGACGCCTGTTCCTGGGGACGGCCGAGCAAATAGCCCTGGACCAGGTCGACGCCCATGTCGGTCAGTACCTTGAGCTCCTCGGCAAGCTCGATGCCTTCGGCGATCACCTGGGCCCGGGACGCGCGAGCAATCTGCAGAATGGAGCCGACAAACTCGCGCTTGACCGCATCCTGATGGATGCCATCTATGAAGTGGCGGTCGATCTTCACATAGTCCGGGCGCAGTTCCGACCACAGCCGCAGGCTCGAATACCCCGCGCCCAGGTCATCCAGGGCAATCGAAAAACCCATGTCGCGGTAGTGGTGCAGGGCATTGAACAGCAGTTGGAAATCATCGGTGGGGGTCTGCTCGGTCAGCTCGATCACTACCCGGCTGGGCGACAGCCCCAGGTCGTTGAGCATTTTCAGGGTGCGTCCGGACTGATACTGGGGTTCCAGCAGCGACTCGGGAGAGACGTTGAGAAACAGCTTGCCCTCCAGTTGCTGCTGGCTGAAGCGTCGGCAGGCGCTTTCCCGGCAGGCCACTTCCAGCTCGGTCAGGCGCCCGGCCTGGCGGGCGACGGCAAACAGATTGATCGGTGAATGCAAGGGGCTGTTGGAGGGGCCGCGGCTCAAGGCCTCGTAGCCGAGGATGCGCCGCTGTGACAGGCAGACGATGGGCTGGAACAGGCTGTGCAAGCCGCTTTGAGCCAGAATGGTGCTCAACGCGCTGAGCTGTTCGGTCACGGTCATGGGCAGCACTACCTTGAAAAAAAGGGACTGGAGCCAACGGCTCCAGTCCCTTTATTTCACGACAGATTCGTGACTGTTTAATGACGCAATGGCGGCACGGTCACATTATTTTGCCACTACCGTTTCAGCGGTTGTTCTTGGCCACCGCCGAGTTCAGACCCAGGTAGTCGAGCAGGATACGACCGGATTCCGACAGGTACGCGTCGTCTTCAGGTTTGGTATCGTCCGGCTCCACCGGCAGGGCGTCTTCGTCTTCCTTCTTCAGTTCCTTGAGCGGCTCTTCGCCCTTGGCTTTGCGGCGGGTGTTCTCCAGAGCCAGTTGCTTGCTTTCGATATCGGCATGCTGGGCACGACGTTCGGCCTCGTTGAGGCTGACGGTTTTTTCGTTCATCAGCTTCTGGGTCAGCGCCAGGCGGTCGCGGATGTAGACAAATTCCGGGTCCTTGGCGGTGCGGCTGTCGTGACGGGCCTTGAGCTGGGCCAGGAACGGCTTGAACGGATCGACCGCAGGTTTGATCGCCGGGCGGATGGTGTCCCACGGCATGGCTTCAGGCAGGGCGCTTTCGCCGATTTCCTTGGTGTCGATGATCGACGGGTAGTCGATGTCCGGCAGCACGCCCTGATGCTGGGTGCTCTGCCCGGAAACCCGGTAGAACTTGGCCAGGGTCAGCTTCAGCTCGCCATGGTTGAGCGGCTGGATGGTCTGCACGGTGCCCTTGCCGAAGGTCTGGCCGCCGAGGATCAGTGCGCGGTGATAGTCCTGCATGGCGCCGGCGAAAATCTCCGAGGCCGAGGCCGAAA
This sequence comes from Pseudomonas sp. JQ170C, assembly GCF_035581345.1. Classification (NCBI taxonomy): domain Bacteria; kingdom Pseudomonadati; phylum Pseudomonadota; class Gammaproteobacteria; order Pseudomonadales; family Pseudomonadaceae; genus Pseudomonas; species Pseudomonas sp. JQ170C. The sequence goes on along the minus strand of NZ_CP141608.1, from coordinate 4,531,396 downwards.
GGCGGTTGACCACCAGGGCCAGCGGGCCTTTGTAGAAGGCGCCGTTGTTTTCATCTTCAAGCACGTCGACGCGGCCGTCGCTGTTGCGCACCAGTACGGTCGGGCCCTTGTCGATGAACAGGCTGGTGAGCTCCGTGGCTTCCTGCAGGGAACCGCCGCCGTTGTTGCGCAGGTCGATGACCACGCCGTCGACTTTTTCCTTCTGCAGCTCGGTGAGCAGTTTTTTCACGTCGCGGGTGGTGCTCTTGTACTCCGGATCGCCGGCACGGAAGGCCTTGAAGTCCAGGTAGAAGGCGGGAATCTCGATAATGCCCAGCTTGTAGTCGCGGCCGTCCTGCTTGAGCTTGAGCACGGATTTTTTCGCCGCCTGCTCCTCCAGCTTCACCGCCTCGCGGGTGATCGGCACGATCTTGCTGGTCTGGTCGTTCGGGGCGTTGGTTGCCGGAATGACTTCAAGGCGAACCACCGAGCCTTTCGGGCCGCGGATCAGCTTGACCACTTCATCCAGGCGCCAGCCGATGACATCGACCATTTCCTTGTCGCCCTGGGCTACGCCGATGATCTTGTCGGCAGGGGCCACTTGCTTGGTCTTGGCGGCAGGGCCGGCGGGCACCAGGCGCACGATCTTGACCAGGTCGTTGTCGCTTTGCAGCACGGCGCCGATACCTTCGAGCGACAGGCTCATGTTGATATCGAAGTTTTCCGCGTTGTCAGGTGACAAGTAGTTGGTGTGCGGGTCGTAGGACTGGGCGAAGGTGTTGATGTAAGCCTGGAAGATGTCTTCGGCGCGGGTCTGGTCCAGGCGGGTGAGCTGATTCTTGTAGCGCTTGGTCAACAGCTCCTGGATGGCCTTGGGCTCTTTGCCGGCGATCTTCAGGCGTAGCACTTCGTCCTTGACCCGTTTGCGCCACAGGTCATCGAGCTCGGCCTGGTTCTTCAGCCAAGGGGCGTCCTTGCGGTCGATCAGCAGGGTTTCCTTGGTGCTGAAGTCGAAGTTCTCGACACCCTTGTTCAGTTCGGCCAGGGCGAAGTCCAGACGCGATTTGACCCGGTCCAGATAACGCTTGTAGATAGTGAAGCCAGGATCGAGGTTGCCGCTCTTGAGGAAGTCGTCGAACTGGGTCTTCCACTTGTCGAACTCGGCGATGTCGCTGGCCAGGAAGTAGCTGCGGGCCGGGTCGAGCAGCTTGATGTAGCTGTCGTAGATGATGACCGAGCGCGAGTCGTTGAGCGGCGGCTTGCTGTAGTGGTGGCGCTTGAGCAGCTCGACCACATTGAGGCTGGCGACCACTTCGTCACGCCCGGGCTGGAGTTTGTCCCAGCTATTGCTGGCCCAAGCACTGCCCGCAAGCGGCAGACTGCCCAGGCCGATCAACAGGGCTAGGGTGGTGCTTGGCAGAAAATGCTTCATGCTGATTCGACGTAGGGACAATTGATCACGCATATTAGGCCGTCTTTGGATTCGCCGGTTCCATGAAAACCGGACGCATAATGCAAAAAGCCCGGGGCTACAGCTTCCGGGCTCAGTCATGACTCAACTATGGAGGCACTGTGAAAGCATTGCAAGGCGTTGACGGACATGTGGAGTGGGTTGCGACGACAAGTCCAACTTGCGATATCGGTCAAGTACGAATTCGTGTGGCCGCTGCCGGCCTCAATCGTGCCGACTTGCTGCAGCGCGCCGGACTCTACCCGCCGCCGCCAGGTGCCAGTGAGTTTCTGGGGCTGGAGTGTTCCGGGGTGATTACCGAGGTGGGTGCGGGCTCGTCCTGGCAGGTGGGCGATCGGGTGTGCGCGCTGCTGGCGGGTGGCGGTATGGCCGAGGAAGTGGTGGTTGATGGCCGTCACGTGCTGCCGGTGCCCGAAGGCCTGAGCCTGGCAGAGGCTGCCGCGATCCCGGAGGTGTATGCCACGGCGTGGCTCAATGTGTTCCAGCTGGCCGGGCTCAAGCCGGGTGAGAAGGTACTGCTGCATGCCGGCGCCAGCGGCGTGGGTTCGGCGGCTATCCAGCTGTGCAAGGCGTTTGGCAGCCCGTGCTGGGTGAGTGTCGGCTCGGCCGAGCGCCTGGCCTACTGCGAGTCCCTGGGCGCCAGCGCCGGTGTGGTGCGCGGTGACGACCTGAACAGCCTGAACGACTTCGGCCCGTTCGATGTGATCCTCGACCCAGTCGGGGCGAACTATGCCGAGCTCAACCTCAAGCTGCTGGCCCGTGACGGTCGCTGGGTGATCATTGGCTTGATGGGCGGGCGCAAGGCGGAGCTGGACCTGGCGCAGTTGCTGGTCAAGCGCGTGCAGGTGGTGGGTTCGACCCTGCGTACCCGCGACGATCAGTTCAAGGCGGATCTGCTCAGAGACCTGGGGCAGCAGGTGTGGCCGCTGTTCAGCGAAGGTCGGCTCAAGCCGCAACTGGCCAAGGCTTATCCGGTCAAGGATGCCGAGGCCGCGTTTGCCGAACTGGCGAGTAACCAGGTGTCGGGCAAGCTGGTGTTGGTGATCGACGAAAGTCTAGTTTAGGGATTGGATCGCGGGGCAAGCCCGCTCCTACCGGGTAGGAGCGGGCTTGCCCCGCGATGAACGTCAATCAGCTCCAGGCATGAATCGGCCAGCCGTTCTTCTCTGCATGCTCGCGCAACACCGGGTCTGGATTGACCACATGCGGGTAATCCACCTTCAGCAGCAGCGGCAGGTCATTACGCGAGTCTGAATAGAAGCTCGCCCCCTCCAGGTTTTCCTCTTCCTGATCGAGCCACTCCAGCAGCCGGGTGATCTTGCCTTCGCGGTAGGTCAGCACGCCGCTGGTCTTGCCGGTATACACACCGTTCTCCACCTCCAGGTTGATCCCCAGGTATTCGTCGATGCCCAGGCGCGCAGCGATCGGCCCCACCAGGTGGGTGCCGGAGGCGGAAATCACCAGGATACGGTCGCCTTTCTTGCGATGTTCGGCAATGCACTTGCAGGCATCGCTGAAGATGATCGGCTCGATGAAGTCCTCGACCCAGGGCTCGACCAAATGCTCGACCTCTTCCAGGGTGCGTCCGGCCACCGGCTCCAGGCTGAAGGCCATGTAGTCTTCCATGGCCAGGTGCCCCTTGCCGTAGGCATCCATCAGCTCGCGGTCGCGGCGCAGGAAGGATTCACCATCGACCCAGCCGAGGCGGGCCATCTGTTCGCTCCACAAGGAGGCGCAATCACCGTGGATCAGGGTTTCGTCCAGATCGAAAATCGCTAATGCCATGTTCTAAAAAACTCCTGTGCAACCCTCAGGCGACTTCGCAGAGGGCGGTGGGATCGATCGACAAGGATACCCGCTGGCCGTCTGGATGCAGATCGGCAGACGAGCGGTTGAGGACATCGACCAACAACTCTACCCCGCGGGCCTGGATCCGGTAGCGAATCACGTTGCCCAGCAAGCTGTGGCTAAGCACCTGACCTTCGAGTTCGCCGCTCAGGCTCAGGGCAATGGCTTCCGGTCGAATCGCCAGGCGGCTGCTGACCGGGCGCTGCAGCAGGCGGCTGGCGCTGTCGGCATCGAGCAGGTTGTAGTTGCCGATAAAACCGGCGGCGAAGACGTCCACGGGGGCGGTGTAAAGGGTTTCGGCATCGCCACTCTGGACGATGCGGCCCTGGTTCATGAGGAAGATGCGATCAGACATGGTCAGCGCTTCTTCCTGGTCATGGGTGACGAAGATGGTGGTCAGGCCCAGCTCGCGCTGGATCTGGCGGATCTGTTCGCGCAGGTGTTTGCGGATCCGCGCATCCAGTGCCGAGAGCGGTTCGTCGAGCAGCAACAAGCGCGGGCGGGTGACCAGCGAGCGGGCCAGGGCCACGCGCTGGCACTGGCCGCCAGAGAGCTGGTGAGGGTAGCGGCTGGCGAAGTCCTGCAGCTCGACCAACTGCAATACTTCGCGGACCCGGCTGCGACTGTCGTCGGCATTGACCTTCTGCATGCGCAGGCCAAAGGCAACGTTCTGCTCCACGGTCATGTTGGGAAACAGCGCGTAGCTCTGGAACACCATGCCGATGCCGCGCTTTTGCGGGCTCAGGGGCACGAGGTCGTTGCCGTCGAGGAGGATCTTGCCGCTGTCTACGGCCGTGAGGCCGGCAATACAGCGCAGCAGGGTGGACTTGCCACAGCCCGATGGGCCCAGCAAGGTGACGAACTCACCGCGCTCGATCTGGCAATTGATGTCGGTGAACACCGGGCTTGCGCCATAGCTTTTTTGCAGATTCTGTACGCTGACAAAGCTCATATCAGGACTTGTCCTTGTTCAGGCGGTTGGCTGCCCAGGTCAGTAACAGCACGAAGAGGAAATAGGAAATCACCAGGGCGCTGTTGAAGTGGCCGCTGCTGTTGCGCATGTTGTTCAGGTACACCTGCAGGGTCTCGTAGCGGGTACCGACCAGCAGGTTGGCGAATACGAACTCGCCGAACAGAAACGAAAACGACAACAGCAAGGCCACCAGCAAGCCCTTGCGCAGGTTGGGCAGCACCACCAGAAACGCAGCCTGGAAGGTGCTGGCACCCAGCAGTTGGGCCGCGTCCATCAGGTCGCGCAGGTTGATCGCCTGCAGGTTGTTGGTGATGGCCCGGTACATGAACGGCAGGGCCACGGTGAAGTAGCAACCGATCAGAATCCACGGGGTGCCGACCATGGCCATCGGGCCGGAGCCATACAACTGCAGCAGGCCGACCGACGACACCACCGGCGGCACTGCAAAGGGCAGCAGGATGAGGATGTTCATGAGCGCATCGAGCCGCGGAAAGTGGTAGTGGACCACGAACAGCAGCGGCAGGATCAGCAGCACCGAGAGCAGCAGTGCACCGACGCACACCAGCAGCGATTGGCCGAAGGCCGCCAGGAAGCGCGGGTCGCTCCACAGCGCCAGGTACCACTTGAAGGTCAGGCCGCTGGGCAGCAGGCTCGCCGACCAGCTGGTGGCCAGGGAATAGAGCAGGGTGCCGGCCAGTGGCAACAGCAGGATCAGAAACAGCAGGTACACCATCAGGCGATGGTAGAGGTGGGCCGTGCCCGTTTCAGCGCGCGACATGGTAGCTCCTCTTCAACAGCCATTGATGGATGACGGTCACCAGGGTCATCAGCCCCACCAGGATCATTGCCATGGCGCTGGCCAGGTTCGGGTCCAGGGAAATGTCGCCGGCTACCAGTGCGGCAATACGGATGGGTAGCACGTTGAAATTGCCCGTGGTCAGGGCATACACCGTGGCATAGGCGCCCAGCGCATTGGCCAGGAGGATCACGAAGGTGCCGAGCAGGGCCGGGGCCAGCACCGGCAGGCCGATATGCCGCCAGTAATGCCAGGCATTGGCGCCGAGCAGTTCAGCCGACTCGCGCCAGTCTTCGCGCAGGGCGTCGAAGGCGGGGTAGAGCAGCAGTACGCCCAGGGGAATCTGGAAATAGGTGTAGAGAATGATCAGCCCGGTTTTTGAGTAGAGGTTGAAGTCTTCGATGATCCCGGCCTGCTTCAGCAGCAGGGTCAATGCGCCGTTGAAGCCGAGCAGGATGATGAAGGCGAAGGCCAGCGGCACGCCGGCGAAGTTGCTGGTCATGTTGGCAAAGGCGTTGACGAAGTCGCGCAGGCGCGAGTCGACCTTGCGCAGGGAGTAGCTGCCGAGAATGGCGATCAGGATGCCGAACACACTCGACCAGAAACTGATTTCAAGGCTGTGCTGGATGGCCTGGTGGTAGAACCTGGAGCTGAATACCTTGCTGAAGTTGTCCAGGCCCCAGCCGCTTTCGGCCTGCAGGCTGTGAATCGCCACCCAGGCCAGTGGGGCAATCTGGAAAATGATGAAAAACAGCGCAAATGGCAGCAGGAACAGCAATGCCAGCCATCGTGTGCGTTTGATCGAGTTCACTTGAGCAGCTCCCGGCATACCGGTTTGTCGTGGGGCACGCCGAGCAACTCGCAGATCGTCCCGCACAGTTCGGTCTGCAGGGGCTTGGCGGCCGGATCGAGGCTGAAGGCCTCGCCGAACACGAACAAGGGGACTTCGCGCTCCTCGGCCAGCAGGCCATTGTGCGAGCGGTCGTTGTTCATGCCGTGGTCGGCGGTCACCAGCACCTGATAACCCTCTTGCAGCCAACTGTGCAGGTAGTCGGCCAGCAGGATATCGGCGCTGCGGGCGCTGTTGCGGTACTGGCTGCTGTCCAGGCCGTGGCGGTGGCCGGCGTCGTCGATGTTCATCGGGTGCACCAGCAGAAAGTTGGGTGCATGACGCCTGCGCAGGTACTCGGCATCGGCGAACAGGTGTGAGTCGGGGTAGTGGTCGGCGTAGTAGAACAGGCCGTGCTGGATCGGCAGCTTGGGGACATGGGTGTGGCGGTCGCGCAGCGGGTCGAAGGGTGAGCGGTTGTACAGCTCGCTGACCCAGTGATAGGCCGCTGCCGCCGTGCCCAGGCCGGCTTCGCGGGCGTAGTGGAAGATGCTGCGCTGGTTGGACAGGCGGGTCACGTTGTTGTGCACGATGCCGCTGTCGATGGGGGGGACACCGGTGAGAATGCATTCGTAGAGCGGACGCGAAAGCGCCGGCAACTCGCATTCCAGGCGGTACAGGGCGGCGCGGTCGGCTTCGACATAGGCATGCAGGTGGCCCATGGCGTGGTGGGCCACCTGATGATTGAGACCATCGAGCAGGACCAGGATGACGTTGTGGTTCATGGTGACTCCGGGCAGGGGGGGAAGCTGTCGCCGGGCCAGCCCGCTCCTGCCTGGGTCGGGCTGGCCCGGCGATCAGGCTTACTCCATCTCGATGATCACTTGCTCCTGCCACATCTGCGGCAGCTTCTTGGAAGTCGCTTCCCAGGCAGCGGCATCCTTGATCGGCTGCACGGCTTTGTACTGCTCGTTGGGCAGCAGCTTGGCCTGTACTTCGGCCGGCAGTTTCAGGTGCTCGGCGCGGATCGGGCGGGCGTGGCCGATGGCGAGGTTGGTCTGCCCGGCATCGCTGAAGATGTACTCGCGGGTCAGCTTGGCGGCATTGGGGTGCTTGGCGTATTTGTTGATGATGGTGGTGTAGCCGGAGATCACCGAGCCATCGGAAGGAATCAGCACTTCAAAGCGGCTCGGGTCGATCTGCTGGCGGTAGCTCAGGCCGTTGAAGTCCCAGACTACGCCCACCTCGATTTCACCCTTCTCCAGGGTCTGGATGGTCGGGTTGGCCAGCGACAGGCGTTTTTGCTGGGCCAGTTTGGTGAACAGCTGGAGCCCCGGCTCGATGTTCTTCTCGTCGCCCTTGTAGGCGATGGCGGCGGCCAGCACCCCGTTGGCGGCCTGGGCGGCCGTGCCGACGTCACCGATGGCGACCTTGTACTTGCCTTTTTCCAGGTCATGCCAGGTCTTGGGCATATCGGCTTCTTTTACCAACTGTTTGTTGATGATGAAGGCGATGGTGCCGGTATAGGCCAGGGCCCAGTGGCCGTCCTTGTCCTTGGCCCAGCCAGGCACCTGGTCCCAGGTGCTGGGCTTGTACGGCTGGGTCACGCCCTTGGCCACGGCAATCGGGCCGAAGGCGGCGCCCACGTCACCGATGTCGGCACTGGCGTTGTCTTTCTCGGCGTCGAACTTGGCCACTTCCTGGGCCGAACTCATGTCGGTGTCCATGTGCTTGAGGCCGTATTTTTTCGCCAGGTCCTCCCAGGTACCTTTCCAGTTGGCCCAGGCATCGGGCATGCCCACGCTGTTGACGGCACCCTCTTTACGGGCGGCGTCCTCCAGGGCCTTGAGATCGGTGTCGGCGGCCATGGCCGACGTACACAGGGCGATGGTCGAACCTAGCAGTGACGCCAGAAAAAGCTGTTTCATCCGAAGCTCCTTGGTGGGTGCCTTGCAAAACGCGAATGGTGGTGTTGAACGTAATTGCGATTCGGTTGGTCTAGGTCAGCAATACCTGAGCCAAGGTAGGCGTGGTGCATGACAATTTGATGTCCAAGCGGGCCCCCGGCCAGGGGCTGCGCCCCTGAAAATCAAGCGTAGACCACCCTGGCTGTCATCTGGCATTCATCTGTAGTGCCTAGGCTTGCTCTATTCTCAAAGCCCTGTAGGCGCCATTTGGGTGCGCTTTCGGTGCTGGACTAGTCCAGATAGGTAACCTTTCATGCAGCCACTGCCCCCCCGAGCAGTAACAGCTATTTGCCATGCCCTGCAGGAGCAGATCGAGCATGGCCTTCTGCTGCCCGGCTGCAAGCTGCCAGCCGAGCGCAAACTCAGTGAGGTGTTCGATACCACGCGCATCACCCTGCGTGAGGCGCTGGTGCAGTTGGAGGCACGCGGGCTGATCTACCGGGAGGATCGGCGCGGCTGGTTCGTGGCGCCGGAGCGGCTCACGTACGACCTGAACGAGCGCAGTCATTTCCATGCGATGGTGCGTGCCCAGGGGCGCGAGGCCAGTACCGAGCTGGTGTCGGCGCGCCTGCAGCCGGCGGCGGCGTCGGTGTGCGCGCGCTTGCAGCTATCGCCGTTGTCGAGCGTGATCCAGATCTGCCGCCTGCGGCGTATCGACGGGCGCGCGGTGCTGTATGCCGAGCATTACCTCAACCCTGAGTATTTCCCCGGCATTCTCGACCATGACTTGAGCCAGTCGTTGACCGAGCTGTACGCACGGCACTATGCAATCCACTACGGCCGGGTACGTTTCGAGATTCTGCCCACGGCGTTGCCGCTGGCAGCGGCCACGGTGCTCAAGGTTTCTACGGGCAACCCGGGGCTGCACATCTCCCGGGTCAACAGTGATCAACAGGGCCGGTTGATCGACTGCGACCTGGAGTACTGGCGCCACGACGCGATCCGTATCAAGGCCCAGGCGGGCTAGGCCTTGGCCTCGGCCTCGCTGAACGGGGTGCCGGCGCCGGCGGTGATCACTTGCACGCTCAGGCGTGGCGTAGCCAAGTCCAGCCCGGCTTCATCGAGCTGACGCTTGAGGGCCAGGTTGAACGCCCGCGACACTTCCCATTGACGGATAGGTGCGGTCTTGAAGCGGGCCCGTAAAACGGCCGAGCCTGACTCGAAACTCTCCACCCCCTGCAGCTCCAGCGGCGACCAGATAATGCGGCGCATCAACGGATCGTTGCGCAGCTTTTGCGCGACGTCGCGGATCAAGGTGATGGCCTGGTCGATGTTCATGCTGTGGGGGATGGCCACGCGGAAGATGGCGTAGCCGAACTCGCGGGAGTAGTTCTTGATGCTCTTGATTTCACTGAACGGGATGGTGTGGACGATACCGTCGATATCGCGCAGGCGTACCGTGCGGATGGTCAGGCCTTCGACCGTGCCCAGGTGGCCGCCGACATCGACATAGTCGTCGATGGCCAGGGAGTCTTCGATGATGATGAACAGGCCGGTGATCAGGTCGGCCACCAGTGACTGGGCGCCAAAGCCGATCGCCAGGCCGATCACGCCGGCACCGGCCAGCAGCGGGGTGACGTTCATGCCCATGTTGGCCAGGGCGACAATCACCGCAATGATGAAAATGGTCACGAACAGCACGTTGCGGATCAGCGGCATCATGGTCTGTGCGCGGGTGTTGGCCAGGCCTTTGCGTGAGCGGGTCAGGGCGTGGTGCACCGCCGTGTCGGCGAGAATCCACACCAGCCAGGCGGCGATCAGGGTGCCGGCCAGGCCGAACAGGCGCACCGCCACTTCATGGCCTTCGCCCTCTGCAAAGGTGATCAGCGACAGGCCCCAGACCCGCAGCCCCAGTTCGATGAACACCAGCCAGATAGCCATGTGCACCAGGGTGTAGCCGAAGTTGCGCAAGCGTTCGCCATACACGGCATGACGGCGATGGGCGCGCAGGGGCTTGAGCCCGTGGCGGCGCACCAGGCCGTTGATGACCATGCACAGGATCAGCAGCACCGTGCACATCAAGGACTGGCGCAAGGCGGTGCTGGTGTCGCCGGCGGAGACAAAGGTGGCGAAGAGCGAGATCCCTACCAGTACCAGGGCAGGCAAGTACCAGAAGGTGCCGAGGATTTCGATGGTGTCACTCAAGGCCCGGCGCGTCAGGCGCCGGGACAGCGGCTGGTTGCGGATCAGGTGGGCAATCGGGCGGCGGAAACGCAGGATGAACAGGCCGGAAGACAGCCCGGCAAGAATGTTGGCCAAAGTCGCCAGGGTATGGGCCAGGTGATCGCCCAGGGTGCTGGCCATGCGCGGGTCGTTCATCGCCTCGCCGAAGGCGGCGAAGCTGCCGATCAGCCACAACGGGCGAAACGCCTGGTGGCGAAGAATATGCAGGGCACGGTGGCGATGAGGGCCGTCGAGCAGCGAGAAGGCAATGACACAGATGGCCGAGAAACAGGTGCCGACCATTAGTGCATAAGCCAGCACCATGGCCATCGACTTGCCCAGTGACGGGGGCAGGGCGAAGCTCAGGTAAACGGTGATGACCAGTGCCACCAGCCACGGCCCGAGCTTGCGCAAAGCGAAACGCACCAGGTCCCAGGTGCGAGGATGTTGCGGCAATTCCTCAGTGAGGCCAAAGCGCAGCCGCACCTGATGACTGACCCAGTTCAGGGCGTAGGCCACCAGGCTCCAGATGGCAATGATGGCGGCGAAGCCGAACAGAATGGGTGGCCATTCGTGCAAGGGAACCATGCGCGCATCGAGCTCGATCCGGGCCAGTTCCATCTCGCGGGTCCAGCGGTTGAAGGGGCTTGCCTCACCACTGAACTGCTTTTCGAGTTCGCCGAAGGTCGAGCCGATCAGGCCGAGTACGCCCTGCTCGGCGCTGGGTTGCGCCTGCTTGGTGCTGTCGCGCAGCTTTTTCAGGTCGGCCAGCAGCTTGGCCCGCTGCTGGTCGTTTTCCAGCGACTTGATCACTTCATCCAGCGACTGTGCCAGCGGTTCGGTGGCCTCGGGCTGCGCCTTGCTGCCACCGAGTAGGCTCGGCAGGCCGGCGGCGTGCGCGGGCGCCACGATGAAAAACGCCAGGAACAGGGTTAAAACGCGGAAGAAGACAGGCACCGGACAATCAACCTCAAAACGATCAATCGCCCGAGTGTAGTGTATTTGTCAGTTGAGTTTCTCGAGGATCTTCCAGCACATGATCCCGATCATCCCGAGGGTACCGATCCACATCATGAACACGCCGATATTGCGGTCGCGCATGTTGAAACCCACGGTCAGCAGGATCAGGCCGGCGATGACCGGAAGGAACAGGGATTGGAAAGCTGACATGCGGCAAGGTCCTTGGATCTGACAGTTATGGAGCAAGCATAGCGGGAAACAGTGGGAGGGGGCTTGACCGGGGTCAGGTCGCTTGCCGGTGCAGGCGTCATCGCTGGCAAGCCAGCGATGACACCCCACCGTCAAGGCAGGTCGCGACTGCGATAGAACGCCGTCAGCACCTTCACCAGATGCGCCAGGTCATGGCTGCCGCACAGCTCGCGGATCGAGTGCATGGCGAAGGTCGGCAGGCCGATGTCCACGGTGCGCACACCCAGGTGGCTGGCGGTGATCGGGCCGATGGTCGAGCCGCAGCCCATGTCGCTGCGTACCACGAAACTCTGCACCGGTACTTCTTCGGCCATGCACAGGTGGCGGAAGAAACCGGCGGTTTCGCTGTTGGTGGCGTAGCGCTGGTTGTTGTTGACCTTGATCACCGGGCCGGCATTGAGCTTGGGGCCGTGGTTGCCGTCATGCTTGTCGGCATAGTTGGGGTGAACGCCATGGGCGTTGTCGGCCGAGACCAGCAGCGAGCGCTGGATGGCGCGGACGAAGTCGTCACCGTCGGGGAGCAGGCGGCGCAGGGTCTGCTCGAGCATCGGGCCATCGGCACCGCAGGCCGAGCTGGAGCCGACTTCTTCATGGTCGTTGCACACCAGTACGCAGGTTTCGTCGCTGTCGGCATTGAGCAGGGCCTGCAGGCCGGCATAGCAGGACAGCAGGTTATCCAGGCGTGCGCCGGCAATGAACTCACCGTGCAGGCCGATCATGGCAGCGCTCTGGGTGTCGTAGAAGCTCAGCTCGTAATCGAGTACCACATCGGCGTTCAGGCCGTGCTCGCGGGCCAGTTGGTCGGTCAGCAGCGCGCGGAAGTCGACGCGTTCGTCACCGGCCACCTGGGCCAGGATCGGCGGCAGCTCGGTCTGCGGATTGATCGCCCAGCCTTCGTTGGCGGTGCGGTTGAGGTGGATCGCAAGGTTCGGGATCACCGCAATCGGCAGCTTGAAGTCGACCAGCTGGCTTTCAACCTTGCCGTCGCGCCGGAAGGTCACACGCCCGGCCAGGGACAGGTCGCGGTCGAACCATGGGGCCAGCAGGGCGCCGCCATAGACTTCGACGCCCAGTTGCCAGAAACCGTGGCGCTGCAGCTCGGGCTGCGGCTTGACCCGCAGGCACGGGCTGTCGGTGTGGGCGCCGACCAGGCGGATGCCATCGAGCAGCGGCGAATGACGGCCGAGCTTGAAAGCGATGATCGAGGAGTCGTTGCGGGTCAGGTAGTAGCGACCGCCGGACACGGTGGCCCAACTGTCGCGTTCGTCCAGGCGCTGGTAACCGGCAGCTTCCAGGCGCTGGGCCAGGGCGGCGGTGGCGTGGAAGGGCGTAGGGGAAGCCTTGAGAAAGTCGATCAGGCCTTGATTCAGTGCATCGCGCATAGGTCACTCCAGACAGCAGTGGCGGCATTTTAGCGGGTGAGCGACAAGCTGCAAGCTGCAAGAGACGGCGCTACTGCTTGACGCCTGCAGCTTGCAGCTTGCCACTGCGCCGTCAAAACGGCGCCGCACACTCAAAGCGCAGACGCTCACCGGAAACCGGGTGGGTAAAGCTGAGCATGCTCGCATGCAGGCACAGGCGCTCGTGGGCGGCCAGTGCTTCGGGGTAGGCATACAGGCGGTCACCGAGCAGCGGATGCCCGATCGACAGCATATGCACGCGCAACTGGTGCGAGCGGCCGGTGATCGGCGTCAGCTCTACCCGGCAATGGTCGCCACAACGCTCCAGGATGCGCCAGAAGGTCAGGGCATGCTTGCCTTGCTCATGGTCGACCACATGGCGTGGCTTGGTTGGCGGGTCGTAGCGCAGGGGCAGGTCGATGCTGCCGCTGTCCAGTTCCGGCTGGCCCCAGCACAAGGCGGTATAGGCCTTCTCGGTTTCACGGTCGTGGAACTGGCGGGACAGCTCGCGGTGACTGTCGGCATCACGGGCCAGGAGGATGATCCCCGAGGTTTCCCAATCCAGCCGATGGACGATCAGGGCGTCGGGATAGCCGTTTTCCTGCAGTCGGGTGATCAGGCAGTCCTTGTTGTCGTCGGCGCGCCCCGGCACCGAGAGCAGGAGGGTCGGCTTGTTGACCACGAGGACGGCGTCATCCTCGAACAGGATATGAACATTGGACAGCGGCATTGCGTGTTCTCTGCAAACGCCAACGGCGTGTGGGAGCGGGCTTGCCCCGCGATAGCGATGCTTCAATGACATCGCTATCGCGGGGCAAGCCCGCTCCTACACGCCGTGGCAGGTTACCCGTAGGCGCCGATCAACGATCGGGCAGGGTGATGTTGAGTTCCAGGATCGAGCAGCTGCCCTGGTTTTCCAGAGCGACCTGCACATCATCGGAGCCGATGTTGACGTACTTGCGGATCACCTCCACCAGTTCCTTCTGCAAGGCTGGCAGGTAGTCCGGCGTACTGCGTTGGCCGCGTTCGTGCGCCACGATGATCTGTAGACGCTCTTTCGCGACCGACGCGGTGCTTACTTTTTTGCTGGCACGAAAGAAGTCAAAAAGGTTCATTGGTCAGTTGCCTCCAAACAGGCGCTCGAAGAATCCCTTCTTCTTCACATCAAGGAACCGATGTTCCACATTTTTGCCCAGAAGGCGGTCAACGGTGTCGCTATAGGCCTGGCCTGCGTCGCTCTGGTCATCGAGGATCACCGGAACGCCCTGGTTGGATGCCTTGAGCACCGCCTGGGATTCAGGGATCACGCCCAGCAGGGCGACCGAGAGGATTTCCTTGACGTCTTCGACGCCCAGCATTTCGCCCTGGCTCACGCGCTCTGGATGATAGCGGGTGATCAGCAGGTGTTCCTTGATCGGGTCTTCGTTGCGCTCGGCGCGGCGCGACTTGCTCGCCAGCAGGCCCAGCATGCGGTCCGAGTCACGTACCGAGGAGACTTCCGGGTTGGTCACGACGATGGCTTCGTCGGCGAAGTACATCGCCAGGTGAGCACCTTTCTCGATGCCGGCAGGGGAGTCGCAGACCACGAACTCGAAGTCTTCCTTGAGCTGCATGAGGACTTTTTCCACGCCTTCCTGGGTCAGCGCGTCTTTGTCGCGGGTCTGGCTGGCGGCCAGTACGTACAGGTTCTCAAGGCGCTTGTCCTTGATCAGGGCCTGTTGCAGGTTGGCTTCGCCATTGACCACGTTGACGAAGTCGTACACCACGCGGCGTTCGCAGCCCATGATCAGGTCGAGGTTACGCAGGCCGACGTCGAAGTCGACGATGACAGTCTTGTGGCCGCGCAGTGCGAGGCCGGTACCAATAGCGGCGCTGGTGGTGGTCTTACCCACACCACCCTTGCCGGATGTAACCACGAGAATCTTGGCCAAGGTGTTTCACCCCTAATGAAAAAGGACGTCGAGTCCCAAAAATACAAAAATCGGCAATCGTGAAAAAATTGCGCGGAAAATGGCGGCAGTATCCGTTAAAGACGGGTGATGTTCAACACGTCACCGGACAGGCTGATCTGCACTCCGGTCCCCCACAGCGGATCGCGGCGCAGGTCTTCGGAGACCTTGTATTGCCCGGCGATCGAGACCATTTCGGCGGTGAGTTGCTGGCAGAAGATCCGTGCCCGGGTATTGCCCTTGATCCCGGCCAGCGCCCGTCCACGCATTGCACCGTACACATGGATGTTGCCATCGGCGAGAAGTTCCGCGCCGGGGCTGACCGACGACACCACCACCAGGTCGCCGCCCTGGGCGTAGATCTGCTGGCCACCGCGCACGGGGGTGGTAATGATCTTGGTCGGCCTGATTGCAGGTTCAGGCGGCGGTGGCGGCGGGGCAGGCGCAGGCGCAGGCTCGGGCTTTTTCACCTCCGGTTCCGGCTCCACCGGGCGCTCGCGGGCGCCGGAGGGCGGGAGCACGGGCAGGTCGATGGCGATGGCTGCGGCGATGTCTTCGATGCGGCTGGCGCGAATGGCCAGGGTACGCAGGCCATGGTGGCGGCAGATGCGCATCAGCCCGGGCAGATCAACCGCGCCTTCGCCGGCCGGAAGCTTGTCCAGGGCCAGTACCAGCGGGGTATTGCTGAAGAAGTTGGGCGCCTGGGCGACCTTGGCCGCCAATTGTCGGTCGAGGCCTTCAAGGTTGTTCTGCGCCAGCTCGAGCACAGTAATGGCAAG
Organism: Pseudomonas sp. JQ170C; assembly: GCF_035581345.1. Lineage (NCBI taxonomy): Bacteria > Pseudomonadati > Pseudomonadota > Gammaproteobacteria > Pseudomonadales > Pseudomonadaceae > Pseudomonas > Pseudomonas sp. JQ170C. The sequence continues at coordinate 4,516,033 of NZ_CP141608.1, read as the reverse complement.
CATGCTGCCCTTGAGCTGGAACACGGGGGCGGAGTCTGGCGATTGAGTTGGGCTCATGGTCTGCATTGGGCGGCTTGTTACGAAAAAGTGCCCAGACTTATAACGAGAACGCCGGTTAGCCGCAACCCGTGCCGAACCGTTGTAGAATGCCCGGCCCTTGTCTTTCCGGAATCTTTAATGGATCGCCCGCGTTTTCGTCCTTATTTTCTGCACCCACGCTTCTGGCCGCTGTGGCTGGGCCTTGGGCTGCTGTGGCTGATCGTGCAGCTGCCGTACCGGGTATTGCTGGTGATCGGCCGTGTCTTGGGTGCCTTGATGTACCGCGTCGCCGGTGAGCGCCGGTACATTGCCGCGCGCAACCTGGAGCTGTGCTTCCCTGAGCTACCGTCCGTCGAGCGAAAGCGTTTGCTCAAGGAAAATTTTGCCTCCACCGGCATCGCCTTCTTTGAAATGGCCATGAGTTGGTGGTGGCCAAAGGCCCGCCTGGCGCGCCTGGCGCACATCGAAGGGCTGGAGCATCTGCAGGCCGCCCAGCGTGATGGCCAGGGGGCCATCCTCATGGCCCTGCATTTCACCACCCTGGAAATCGGCGCGGCCCTGCTCGGGCAGGAACACACCATCGACGGCATGTACCGCGAGCACGGCAACCCGGTGTTCGACTTCATCCAGCGCCGCGGTCGCGAGCGCCACAACCTCGATTCGCTGGCGGTGGAGCGTGAAGACGTGCGCGGCATGCTCAAGCTGCTGCGCAGCGGGCGCGCCATCTGGTACGCACCCGACCAGGACTACGGCGCCAAGCAGAGCCTGTTCGTGCCGCTGTTCGGTATCCAGGCGGCCACGGTGACCGCTACCACCAAATTCGCGCGCCTGGGCAAGGCCCGAGTGATTCCGTTCACCCAGCAGCGCCTGGCGGATGGCAGCGGCTATCGGTTGGTGATTCATCCGCCGCTGCAGGACTTCCCCGGCGAGACCGAAGAAGCCGACTGCCTGCGGATCAATCAGTGGATCGAAGTGTCCCTGCGCGAGTGCCCGGAGCAGTACCTGTGGGCACACCGGCGCTTCAAATCGAGGCCGCCGGGGGCGCCGAAGCTCTACGCCAAGCGGCGCTGAAGCTAGCGCCACAACTCTCAGGAAGGGGCCCCGTTCTATGTCAGCACCGATCACCGGCTTGATCCTCTCTGGCGGTGGCGCCCGCGCCGCCTACCAGGTCGGTGTGCTGGCCGGCATTGCCGACCTGCTGCCCCCCGGCGCTGCCAACCCCTTTCCGGTCATCGTCGGCACCTCGGCCGGCGCCATCAATGCAGTGACCCTGGCCAGCGGTGCGATGCACTTTGGCGACGCGGTCCGGCGCCTGACCAGCTTCTGGCAGGGCTTTCGCAGCCACCAGGTGCTGCGCAGCGACTGGCCCGGGGTCATTCGCCAGGCCAGTCGCTTCGTCGGCCACAGCCTGCTGGGGTTGGGCGCGCCGGTGCCGGTAGCGCTGCTCGACAGCTCCCCCCTGCGCCACCTGCTCAATGAACACCTGGACTTGAGCGGCATTGCCCACGCCATCGAGCAGCAGCGCTTGCACGCCGTGGCGGTGACCGCCTTTGGCTATGAGTCTGGCCAGGCGGTGACGTTCTTTCAGGGCAAGGGCGCCATCGACCCCTGGCTGCGTCACCGGCGCATCGGCCTGCCTACTCGCTTGAGCGTCGAGCACCTGCTGGCCAGTTCGGCGATTCCATTGCTGTTTGCGCCGATCAAGCTGGGGGAGGAGTACTTCGGGGACGGTGCAGTGCGTCAGTCGGCGCCGATCAGCCCGGCGTTGCACCTGGGGGCCAGTCGGGTGCTGGTGGTCGGTGTCAGTGGCAACCCGCAACGGCCAACCGAGGGCGGCCCGCGAGCGCGCATCTACAGCGGCCAGCAACCGAGCCTGGCACAGATCGGCGGGCACATGCTCAACAGCACTTTCATCGACAGCCTGGAAGACGACATCGAGCTGCTGCAGCGGCTCAATCACCTGAGTCACCTGATGCCCGAGCACCTGGAGCGTAGGCGCCTGGGCCTGGCGCCGGTGGACGTGCTGGTGGTTGCGCCCAGCCAGCCGCTGGACGAGATCGCCGCCCGTCATCGCCGCGACCTGCCTGCGGCCTTGCGCCTGTTCCTGCGCGGGCCGGGGGCGACCAAGACCAGCGGTGCCGGAGTGCTGAGCTACTTGCTGTTCGAGGCGGGCTATTGCAGTGAGTTGATCGAGCTGGGGCGGCGGGACGCCCTGGCCAAGCGCCGGGAGTTGTGCAGCTTTTTGGGGGTGTAACAGCGTAGCGCGGGGCCAGCCCGCTCCTGTAGGAACGGGTTGGCCCCGCGATCGTTCACTACTCCGCGATTTGCAGCTTGCGCGCCTCGGTATAGACGTAACGTACCTTTTCGTACTCGAACGGCGAATTCAACTGGCCATAGCGGAAGCGGGTGGTGTAGCGCTTGTCGACCGCCCGCAGGACAACGATTTCCGGATGGTCGCGGCTGACTTCGGCCACATTGAGGAAGTTGATCTGGTCCTCGGCGACGAAATCCACGGCCAACCCCCCGGTATCGCGCAGGTTCGACGGCCCCAGGATCGGCAGCATCAGGTAAGGGCCTTCAGGCACGCCGTAATAGCCCAGGGTCTGGCCAAAGTCTTCGGCCTGGTAGGGCAACCCCATCTTGGTCGCCGGATCCCACAGGCCGCCCACTCCGATGGTGGTGTTGAGCAACAGCCGTGCGGTGATCTCCATCGAGCGCTGGCCCTTGAGCTGCAACAGGCTGTTGAGCAGGTTGGGTACGTCAGCGAGGTTGCTGAAGAAGTTACTCACGCCGGTGCGCACAAACGACGGGGTGACATAGCGGTAGCCGTTGACCACTGGCAGGAAGACCCATTGGTCGAAGCGGTAGTTGAAGTGGTAGAGCCTGCGGTTCATCGGCTCGAAGGGGTCGTAGACGTTAAGCGCAGCCAGGGTCGAGCGCTCGAACTCACGCTGGTTGAGACCGGGGTTGAATTTGAGCTCCTTGAGCGGCTCGGTGAAGCCATCGGCCTCGACAACACTGGCGCGCGGTGCGGTTTCGTCCGCCTGGGCCAGTGCGCTGGCCAGTAATGCAGAAACAAGCAGAAGACGTTTAACCACGGAAGAACTCCAGCATGGCGTCGCTGTTGACGCGGTAGTTGAGGTTGCCGCAATGGCCGCCGTGTGGGTAAACGGTCAAGCGATCGCCAAAGGTGCTGCGAAGGAAACCAAGGTCGCCAGGCCCGAGGATGACGTCGTCGGCATTGTGCATCACGGCAATCTTCGAGCTGGTCTGCAGGTAATCCTTGAGTGCATACAGGCTGACCTGGTCGACCAGTTGCAAGAGGCTGCCGCCGTCGGTACGGGCGCGCCACATGGGGATCACCTGCTCGGTCAGGTAGCAATCGAAGTCGCATTGCAGCGCACGTTTGAAGAACGGAGTGAGGCTGCTGCTTTCGGTGATCGGGTACTTGGGCGGGGTGATCAGCCCGCGGCGGTTGACCAGGTCGGAGGTAAAGGCGATGTCGGCTGCCGAGAAGCGGAACGAGGTGCCGATGACCATGGCCATCTGTTCGTTGGTCAGGTGCTGGCGAGATTGCTGGAAGTCATAGAGCAAGGCGTCGTTGAGGTCGATGTAGCCTTTCTGCTGGAAATAGCGGGTCAGCTTGGTCAGTACCAGCTCGTAGAAGGTGGTGCTGCTGTTGACGCCCTTGACCTCGGTCTGCACCAGTTTGTCGAGGTTGCTGACCGAGGTGTAGAGGTTGACCGGTGGGTTGAGCAGCAGCACACGCTTGAAGTTGAAGCTGCGCCGGGTTTCGTCCAGGTGGCTGACAAACGCCGCGTCCAGGGCACCGAGGCTATAGCCGCTGAGGTAGTACTCGGTCACCGGCAGGCGCGGGTGCTGGGCACGTACACCCTGCATGACCCGGTACAGGTCTTCGGCATCTTCACGGCTCACGCCGGGTGTGGCGAAGCGTGACGCCGAGATGATGAAGTCGAAGCTGGTGGGCGACGACAACTGCACCACGTGGTAGCCGGCCTTGTAGAACAGCTTCTTGAGGTATTCGTTGATGCTGCTGGAGTAGGGCGCACCGGTACCGGCAATGAGGAAAATCAGCGGTGCCGGGTGGTCCTGTTCGGCCAGGCGGTATTTGAGCTGCTTCACGGCCCAGAAATTGTCCGGAAGCTTGAAGCCGCGCTCCGGACGCATGTTCAGGCTGTAGTCGGACTGGTCGATGTCATCGTCGCTGGGCAGCTCCGGGCGCAATTCCGGCGGTGTCGTGGCGATGGTGGCCTCGAAGGGATTGGTCAGTGGGTAGCCGTAGCTGGCAGCGTCGATATCCAGCGCCGAAGCGGACGCACTCAAGAAAAGGCCGCCGGAAAGGGCAGCAAGGCGCAGTAATCGAAGCATCACGAATCCCCAAAAAAGCAGCAGCAAAGTGCGTTACGCAGGCTAGGACCATCGTGTCCCTTGCAAAGTTGCCTGGCGCTCCGGCATTTATCGTCCCAGATGGTGCCGTTTGCGGCCGCAGTACGGCAACAATTGGTTCCATTTATCTTCAGTTCAAAGTAGCCGAGGTTCGCGCTTTTGCCTTGCATAGACGGCCCGGGCCATTATGCTGGGCGCCGATTTCGACGACTCCGGAGTGTGTCATGTCCCACCGCTTGCCGCTGGTCCTGTTGCTGCTGTGCCTGCCGATGTGGCTGGCGGCAAGCTATGGGGTGCGCTATGGGCTGATGGAAGATGCCCAGTGGGTCGGCACCTGTGTCGAGCAGGCGCAGCTATGGCAATGCCAGGCCCGCTCGACGCTGGGCTTGTTGATTCACTTCAGGGTCATTGCCTGGTCTGCATTGATCCTGGCGTTGCTGGCGCAGGTGATACCCGCCCGGATCGGCCGGCGAGTGGCGGTGCTGGCGCTGGTGTTCGGGATTCCGGCACTGGTGTTGTACAGCGCAAGCCTGGCGGTGTTTGCCGTGGTGCTGGCGGGCTTGCGGCTGGTGCGCCGGTAGGCGCGGGCTTGCCCCGCGTAGTGTGTGTCAGGCCGATCGGGATCGTGGGGCAAGCCCGCTCCTACAGGCTCGCCACAACGCCCCGACCATCAAGACACTGACTCCCGCCCACACCAGCGCCTGTTGGTTGCTCAACCCTTCCTGGAACAGCTGCGGCGCAATCCCGGCACCGACGATGAAGGTCAGCAGGCCTATTTCAGGACGTGGTGCCTTCACCGGGCGCAGCAGGTAAACCACCGCCGGCAGCACCAGCGCCGCACTCGGGAAACTGCGGTAACGCGGGTCGAACACCAGCGCCAGCATGCTCACCGCAGCGGCAAAGCCTGCGCCAGCCAGCCACCAGCCCGCATGCGCTTCGAGCCAGGCGAAAGCCCGCTCACGCCAGCCCTCACGTGCGGACAGCGCCAGGGCACCGTGGGCCAGTACGATCAGGTTCAGTCCGGCCAGCAGCACGGCCCAGAGCCATTCCCCGGCAAAGCGGCTGTTGATGCGCACCAGTTCGCCCCACAAGCCCAGGCTTGCTGCGCCCAGTGCCGCCAGCAGCGGCAGGAGCAGGGCCGCCCGGGTGCTGCGTACACGCCCTGCCAGCAACAGGGTGGCGACAAACAGCACGCCACAGGCGGCCAGCCATTGCGGCCACAGCGGCAGGTTGCTCACTGGCCCTTCGAGAATGCCCTTGTCCTGGCGGTCGGCGTCGTACAGCCCCCAATAGCCGCCCACGGCGCCTTCGCTGGCGCGCTTCCAGGGCTGGTCGAAGGCTTCGATCAGGTTGTAGTGCCAGCCGTGCTGCTCGGCCATGGCGACAAAACCACGGATAAAGCGCGCTTCGTTGACCGGGCTGGGCAGGGCGGTTTCACGCTGGCGGCCTTCACTCGGCCAGCCGGTTTCACCGATGACGATGTCCTTGGGAGCAAAGCGGTTGCCGAACACCTGGCGAATCTCGCCGACATGCTGCAAGGCGTCGTCGATGCCCCGCGGATCATCTTCCCAGTAGGGCAGCAGATGAATGGTCAGGAAGTCCACGGCCGGGGCGATCTCTGGATACTGCAACCAGAATTCCCAGACATCGGCGTAGGTCACCGGTACGTTGACCTGGCTTTTTACCTGGGCGATCAGGCTGGCCAGTTGCGGGCCGGTGACTTCCTTGCGCAGCAGGACTTCGTTACCGACGATCACCGCCTTGACCACATCCGGGTTGGCATTGGCGGCGGCGATCAAGGCCTTGACCTCTTTCTGGGTGTCGACCGGGTTGGCGTTGACCCAGGCACCGAGCATGACTTTCAGGCCATGCTTGCGCGCAAGCTCGGGAATCGCCTCAAGGCCTGTCATCGAATAGGTCCGCACGCACTCGAAGCGCTGGGCAAGCAGGGCGAAGTCCGCATCCATGCGTGCCGGACGCAGCTGGAAAGGCTGGTCGAAAGGCGATTGGTCCTTGTCGAACGGGGTGTAGGACGCACATTGCAGTTTGTGCGTGGCACTGGCCGCATCCGCCAGCACCACCGGTTTGCCCAGGCCGTACCACAGCCCGGCCAGTGCCAGGAGGCCTAGCAGGCAGGCAAACAGATAGGGCAGCAGCGGGAAGCGGGCAGTCGAGGACATGGATCGGACCGTCAGGGGCAAAGCCGGCAATACTACCTGCAATTGGCGCCGGCCAACGCCTCGGCGTGCAAAGATCCCGGCGCGGATGTTGCCTGATGTAACGATAAGCGTTGCTGGCTATGTGATGTCGTTTCTCGCTGGTTCGACGTCGTTGTCAGAGCAGGTCGGCAGCCACCCGAGGTTGATGATGGGGCTTCCGTGACGTGACGAGGGGAAGCTTTGATGAAAATGCGACGACTCCTGGGGGTGGGTACCGCCCTGGCAATGGCGATCGGTGTGGGGCAGGCGATGGCCAAGGAAGTTAGCATCGGCTACGTCGATGGCTGGTCCGACAGTGTGGCGACCACCAACGTAGCCGCCGAAGTGATCAGACAGAAGCTCGGTTATGACGTCAAACTGCAGGCCGTGGCCACCGGAATCATGTGGCAGGGGGTCGCCACCGGCAAGCTCGATGCCATGCTCTCGGCCTGGCTGCCCGTGACACATGGCGAGTACTGGACCAAGAACCAAAGCAACGTGGTCGACTATGGCCCCAACTTCAAGGACGCCAAGATCGGCCTGATCGTCCCCGAGTACGTCAAGGCGCAGTCGCTGGCCGACCTCAAGAGCGATGACACTTTCAAGAAGAAGATCGTCGGTATTGATGCCGGCTCCGGCGTCATGCTCAAGACCGACCAGGCCATCAAGGACTACGACCTCAGCGGCTACAAGCTCCAGGCCAGTTCCGGCGCGGCCATGACCTCGGAGTTGGGACGTGCCTATGCCAAGCAACAGTCCATCGCCGTTACCGGCTGGGTGCCGCACTGGATGTTCGCCAAGTGGAAGTTGCGTTTCCTCGAAGACCCGAAAGGCGTTTATGGCGCCGCCGAAACCGTCAACAGCATCGGCAGCAAGGAACTGGCAACCAAGGCACCGGAGGTCGCCGAGTTCCTGAAGAAGTTCCAGTGGCAGTCCAAGGATGAAATCGGTGAGGTCATGTTGGCCATTCAAGAGGGCGCAAAACCCGAAGCCGCCGCCAAGGATTGGGTAGCCAAGCACCCGGATCGCGTCGCCGAGTGGACGGCTAAATAATGGCTTAAAGCCTCTATCTGGCACCTTCCAGGGCCGCAGCATCCGAAACGATGCTGCGGCCCTTGTCGTTCAAGGCTGTTACCGATTTGGTAAAACACTGTTGCATCTAAGACTAAGGTCGTCTGGAGCGCGTCCAAAGGCAGCATAAAGTGGAGTGGGTTCTACCTAATCTGTGCTGCGAGGACAAAAACAATGAACGACAGCATTTATCTATCGATACAAAACAGCCCGCGGTTCAAGGAGCTGGTTTCAAAGCGCGAACGTTTCGCCTGGATTCTCTCGGCGATCATGCTCGGTCTCTACTCTGCTTTCATCCTGTTGATCGCCTATGGCCCGCAACTCCTGGGTACCAAGCTCAGCCCCGAGTCTTCCGTGACCTGGGGCATTCCCCTGGGTGTCGGTTTGATTCTCTCGGCCTTTGTGCTCACTGCGATTTATGTACGTCGCGCCAACGGTGAGTTCGATGAGATGAACAAAGCGATCCTCAAGGAGGCACAGCAATGATCCGGCGTCTTCTGGCAACTCTGGCCTTCGGCATTTTTGCACCCGCCGTCTGGGCCGCCGACGCCCTCACCGGCGAGGTGCACAAGCAGCCCTTGAACGTTGCGGCGATCCTGATGTTCGTCGCCTTCGTCGGTGCCACCCTGTGCATCACCTACTGGGCTTCCAAACGCAACAAGTCCGCGTCCGACTACTATGCCGCTGGCGGCCGCATCACCGGTTTCCAGAACGGTCTGGCGATTGCCGGTGACTACATGTCGGCAGCGTCCTTCCTGGGTATTTCGGCCCTGGTGTTCACCTCTGGCTACGACGGCCTGATCTACTCGATCGGCTTTCTGGTCGGCTGGCCGATCATTCTTTTCCTGATCGCCGAACGCCTGCGCAACCTGGGTAAATACACCTTTGCCGATGTGGCCTCCTACCGCCTCGGGCAAAAAGAAATCCGCACCCTGTCGGCCTCGGGCTCGCTGGTGGTGGTGGCGTTCTACCTGATCGCGCAGATGGTCGGTGCCGGCAAGCTGATCCAGCTGCTGTTCGGCCTGGACTACCACGTTGCGGTGATCCTGGTGGGTATCCTGATGTGCATGTACGTGCTGTTCGGCGGCATGCTCGCAACCACCTGGGTACAGATCATCAAGGCTGTACTGCTGCTCTCCGGTGCCAGCTTCATGGCGCTGATGGTGATGAAACACGTCAACTTCGACTTCAATGCCCTGTTCTCCGAAGCCATCAAGGTTCACCCCAAAGGTGAAGCGATCATGAGCCCGGGCGGCCTGGTCAAAGATCCGATCTCGGCATTCTCCCTCGGCCTGGCCCTGATGTTCGGTACCGCCGGCCTGCCGCATATCCTGATGCGCTTCTTCACCGTCAGCGACGCCAAGGAAGCACGCAAGAGCGTTCTGTATGCCACCGGTTTCATCGGCTACTTCTACATCCTGACCTTCATCATCGGCTTTGGCGCGATCCTGCTGGTCAGCACCAACCCGGACTTCAAGGACGCTGCAGGCGCCCTGATCGGCGGCAACAACATGGCGGCGGTCCACCTGGCTGATGCCGTGGGTGGCAGTGTGTTCCTGGGCTTCATCTCGGCGGTAGCGTTTGCGACCATCCTGGCGGTAGTGGCAGGCCTGACCCTGGCCGGTGCCTCGGCGGTGTCCCACGACCTGTACGCCAGCGTGATCAAGAAAGGCAAGGCCAACGAGAAGGATGAAATCCGCGTCTCGAAAATCACCACCGTCGCCCTGGGCGTGCTGGCGATTGGTCTGGGCATTCTGTTTGAAAGCCAGAACATCGCCTTCATGGTCGGCCTGGCGTTCTCGATTGCTGCCAGCTGCAACTTCCCGGTCCTGCTGCTCTCGATGTACTGGAAGAAGCTGACCACCCGTGGCGCCATGATTGGCGGCTGGATGGGTCTGATCAGTGCCGTGGCGCTGATGATCCTGGGCCCGACCATCTGGGTGCAGATCCTCGGTCACGAGAAAGCCATTTACCCGTACGAGTACCCGGCGCTGTTCTCGATGATCATCGCGTTTGCCGGCATCTGGTTCTTCTCGATCACTGACAAGTCCAAGGCGGCTGATGAAGAACGTGCACTGTTCTTCCCGCAGTTCGTCCGCTCGCAGACTGGCCTGGGTGCCAGCGGTGCGGTCTCGCACTGATTAGTTGGGCGCAATAAAAAAAGGCAGCCGCGAGGCTGCCTTTTTTAATGCCTAGATTTTGCCGAGCAATAGCAGGATCAAGAGGATGATCAATACCGTACCAATGATGCCTGAGGGGCCATAACCCCAACTTCTGGAGTGCGGGAAGACAGGTAAGCCACCGATCAACAGCAGTATCAGAATGATGATGAGTATGGTGCCCATGGCAGTGTCCTTGTATGGCTTGAGAGAGTAGGCGTTTGGGTTCAATCCTTGTGTTCGGTCATGCGTTTCATGCCCGCCTGTAAATTCCGACTCCTGCCAACAATGAAAAGTTTAATAAACCGTTATCACCACTGTTTGCCCCGGCTATTCAGCATCCTGATACAGCGTGGGTGCGGCCGTTGCCTTCGCTACACTGGCGCTAACTTTCCAGAACAGTACAAGGCGTCCCGCTATGCACAACCGCATGATGATTACTGGCGCAGGCTCCGGGCTCGGTCGTGAGATCGCGTTGCGCTGGGCACGCGAGGGGTGGCAACTGGCATTGGCCGATGTCAACGAGGCAGGCCTGAAAGAAACCCTGGCGCTGGTCAGGGAAGCGGGCGGCCAGGGCTTCGTGCAGCGCTGCGATGTGCGTGACTACAGCCAGCTGACCGCCCTGGCCCAGGCCTGCGAAGAGAAGCTCGGCGGCATCGACGTGATCGTCAACAACGCCGGGGTGGCCGCTGGCGGGTTTTTCTCGGAGTTGTCCCTGGAGGATTGGGACTGGCAGATCGCGATCAACCTCATGGGTGTAGTCAAGGGCTGCAAGGCCTTCCTGCCGCTGTTGGAACGCAGCAAGGGGCGGATCATCAACATCGCCTCGATGGCGGCGCTGATGCAGGGGCCGGCCATGAGCAACTACAACGTGGCCAAGGCGGGGGTGTTGGCCCTCTCTGAAAGCCTGCTGATCGAATTGCGCCAGCAGGAAGTGGCGGTGCACGTGGTGTGCCCGTCGTTCTTCCAGACCAACCTGCTCGACTCATTCCGCGGTCCGACCCCGGCCATGAAGGCCCAGGTGGGCAAGTTGCTGGAAAGCTCGCCGATCACGGCTGCCGATATCGCCGATTACATCTACCAGCAAGTTGCCGCCGGCGCGTTCATGATCCTGCCTCACGAGCTTGGCCGCGAAGCCTGGAAACTCAAGCAGCGCGACCCGCAACGGCTCTATGACGAGATGGCGGTGATGGCCGAGAAGATGCGCGCCAAGGCGAAGCCCAACCAGGGCTGAAGCCGCCGATTGGACCGGTGGGAGCGGGCTTGCCCCGCGATCATCGGTTCAGGCAACCCCCCCCCATTTTGTTGGCTGTAGAGGCGTTTCGCGGGGCAAGCCCGCTCCTACCCGGGGGTGGTGGTTTGAGCCGGTTGCGACCGCTTCGCGGCCGATCGCAGGCTATCGCCAGCGGCTACAAGGGCCTAGCCTGATATGCCGCTGCCTCCAGGCTGCGTAGCAGTCGCCTTGTCACTTCCTTCCGCACGCACGAAGCGCGGTTCACTCCCGCCGATTGGACCGGTAGAAGCGGGCTTGCCCCGCGATCATCAGTTCAGGCAACACCCATTTTGTTGGCTGTACCGGCGTCTCGCGGGGCAAGCCCGCTCCTACCCGGAGGTGGTGGTTTGAGCCGGTTGCGACCGCTTCGCGGCCGATCGCAGGCTGTCGCCAGCGGCTACACCATCCTGGCCTGCAAGCAGTAGCCGCTGCCGAGGAACGAGGCTGCGATCGGCTGCGTAGCAGTCGCCTTGTCACTTTCTTCCGCACGCACGAAGCGCGGTTCCCTCCCGCCGATTGGACCGGTAGAAGCGGGCTTGCCCCGCGATCATCAGTTCAGGCAACACCCATTTTGTTGGCTGTACCGGCGTCTCGCGGGGCAAGCCCGCTCCTACCTTGGGGTGGTGATTTGAGCCGGTTGCGGCTTCGGAATCAGTTACCCTAGGCCGCATTGAAGTGGCCTGGATTGCTGAAGTGATCAATTACCTGTGGTTTTTCCTCGCGGCGATCTTCGAGATCGCCGGTTGCTATGGCTTTTACCTGTGGCTGCGGCTGGGCAAGAGTGCCTGGTGGATCGCCCCTGCGCTGGTCAGTCTGACGCTGTTCGCGCTGATCCTTACTCGCGTCGAGGCTGCTTATGCCGGGCGGGCCTATGCCGCCTATGGCGGCATCTACATCGTCACCTCGCTGCTGTGGGTGGCTTTTATCGAGCGCGGGCGGCCACTGGGCAGCGACTGGATCGGCGCGCTGCTCTGTGTGCTGGGTGCCAGCATTATTGTGTTGGGGCCACGCCTGCAGAGCGCATGAGTGTGTAAAAAAACCGGCTATGTGTAGGTAAAATCTCTGGCTTTGGTGGGAATAGGCTAATTATTCATCAGAGTATTGAAGGGCGTAGTTACCCCGTGCAGTCTCCGAGCTCTCAGCACAGAGGAGGTTCGGAGCATGTTGGTAATAGGCCGGGAAATAGGCGAAGTGATCGCCATAGACGATCACATCAAGGTCAAGGTGTTGTCGGTCGACGGCAATGTGGTGCGCTTTGGTATCAGCGCACCCCGTCAAGTCGAAGTACACCGGGCGGAAATCTACCACCAGATCGCCGCGCAGAAGGCCAAGGCCGAGCAGTAGTCAGTCGAACAGTTCCTTGGGCACGTCGTGCTTGGCCAATAGCTGGCATTGCTGGCTTTCGAGGTCGAACAGGATGAATGCCTGTTTTTTCGCCAGGGCCTGACGCACCCGCAGCACGCGGGTTTCCAGTGGGGTGTCGTCACCGTTGTCGGTGCCGTCGCGGGTGACGAAATCCTCGATCAGGCGGGTGAGGGTTTCGGCTTCCAGTTGTTCGTAGGGGATCAGCATGGGCAGGGCAGGTTTGGCGAAATGTGGCGGTATGCTACGCCAAAGCTGCCCTGACTGTGTAGGCGCTAGTGCTTGTTGCCAATCAGGCTGTCGACTGCAGGCACCCGGGTTTCGCTTTCCATCTGTGTGTCATGTTCCAGCTGGTGGCTGAAGCTTTCCAGTGAACTGCCGGTAGCGTGCGAGTCGCTGGCAAAGACCGGCGGGCTCAGCAGGTAGGCGGTCAACAACCGGCTCAAGGCGGCCAGGCTGTCGATGTGGGTACGCTCGTAGCCGTGGGTGGCATCGCAACCGAAGGCCAGCAACGCGGTGCGAATGTCGTGGCCGGCCGTGATCGCTGAATGGGCATCACTGAAGTAATAGCGAAACACGTCACGGCGCGCCGGTAGCTCATGTTCGCGGGCCAGCTTCAGCAAGTGGCGGGACAGGTGATAGTCATAGGGGCCGGCCGAGTCCTGCATTGCCACACTGACCGCATGCTCGCTGGAGTGCTGGCCCGGGGCGACCGGGGCGATGTCGATACCGACGAACTCACTCACATCCCAGGGCAGGGCGGCTGCGGCACCGGAGCCGGTTTCCTCGGTGATGGTGAACAGCGGATGGCAGTCGATCAAGGGTTGCGCACCGCTGTCGACCACCGCCTTGAGCGAGGCCAGCAACGCGGCCACGCCCGCCTTGTCGTCCAGGTGACGGGCGCTGATATGACCGCTTTCGGTGAACTCCGGCAGCGGGTCGAACGCCACGAAGTCACCGATCTCTATCCCCAGCGACTGGCAATCAGCCCGGGTGGCGCAGTAGGCGTCCAGGCGCAATTCAATATGTTCCCAGCTCACCGGCATCTGGTCGATGGCGGTGTTGTAGGCATGCCCGCTGGCCATCAAGGGCAGGACGCTCCCGCGCAGCACGCCATTGTCGGTAAACACGCTGACCCGGCTGCCTTCGGCAAACCGGCTGGACCAGCAGCCCACCGGCGCCAGCGACAGACGACCGTTGTCCTGGATGGCGCGCACACTGGCGCCAATGGTATCCAGGTGGGCGGAAACGGCCCTGTCCGGCGAGCTTTTACGCCCCTTGAGGGTGGCGCGAATGGTGCCGCGGCGGGTCAGTTCAAAGGGAATGCCGAGCTCTTCCAGGCGTTCGGCGACGTAGCGCACGATGGTGTCGGTAAAGCCTGTGGGGCTGGGGATGGCGAGCATCTCCAGCAGCACTTTTTGCAGGTAGGTGAGGTCAGGTTCCGGGATTTTTTCAGTCATGCGGCCTCCTGTGATCATGGGGCCGGCCGGCTGTGGGGAAACAGCAGGTCGACGAAGCGTTCGGCGGTGGGTTGCGGTTCATGGTTGGCCAGGCCGACCCGTTCGTTGGCTTCGATGAAGACGTGTTCAGGCTGGTCGGCCGCCTCGACCATCAGGTCCAGGCCGACCACCGGGATATCCAGGGCACGGGCAGCCCGTACAGCGGCGTCGGCCAGGACCGGGTGCAGGCGTTCGGTGACGTCTTCCAGGCAGCCGCCGGTGTGCAGGTTGGCAGTACGGCGCACGGCCAGGCGCTGGCCTGCGGGCAGTACCGTGTCGTAGTCGACGCCGGCGGCGCGCACGGTGCGCTGGGTTTCGTCGTCCAGCGGGATGCGGCTCTCACCGCCGGTGGCGGCCTGGCGCCGGCGGCTTTGCGCTTCGATCAACGCCCCCACCGCCAGCTGGCCGTCACCGACCACCTGCGCCGGGTGGCGAATGGCGGCGGCCACGACGTCAAAGCCGATGACCACGATGCGCAGGTCCAGGCCCGGGTGGAAGCTTTCGAGCAACACGCGGCTGTCGAAGCGCCGGGCGTTTTCCACTGCCCGATTGATTTCTTCAAGGGTGGTCAGGTTGACGGCCACCCCCTGGCCCTGTTCGCCATCCAGCGGCTTGACCACCACCGCGCCGTGGTCTTCCAGAAAGGCCAGGTTATCGTCGGCGTTGCCCGCCAATTGCTGGGCCGGCAATCGCAGGCCTGCCTGCTTGAGGGTTCGGTGGGTGAGGCTCTTGTCCTGGCACAGGGTCATGCTCACGGCACTGGTCAAGTCGCTCAGTGATTCGCGGCAGCGTATTCGCCGGCCGCCCAGGCTGAGGGTGAACAGCCCGGCATCGGCATCATCGACCTGCACATCAATGCCGCGTCGGTAAGCCTCCTCGACAATGATCCGGGCATACGGATTGAGACCTACTTCCGGGCCTGGGCCCAGGAACAGCGGCTGGTTGATGCCGTTCTTGCGCTTGACCGCGAAGGTGGGCAGGGTGCGAAACCCCAGTTTGGCGTACAGGCGCTTGGCCTGGCGGTTGTCGTGCAGCACCGAGAGGTCCAGGCAGCTCAAGCCGCGGCTCATGAAGTGCTCGATCAGGTGGCGCACCAGTACTTCGCCGACACCGGGTCGGGTGCACTGCGGGTCTACCGCCAGGCACCACAAGCTGCTGCCGTGCTCGGGGTCGGCAAAGGCTTTCTCATGGTTCAAGCCCATGACACTGCCGATCACCGCGCCGCTGTCTTCATCTTCGGCCAGCCAGTACACCGGCCCTCCCAGGTGACGCGGGGTGAGGAGCGCAGGATCAATGGGCAGCATGCCGCGGGCCAGGTACAAGGCGTTGATCGCCTGCCAGTCGCTGTCGCTCTGCGCGCGCCGGATACGAAAGCCGCGAAACACGCGCTGGGCCTGGCGGTAGTCGCTGAACCACAGGCGCAGGGTGTCGGAAGGGTCGAGGAACAGTTGATGAGGCGCCTGGGCCAACACTTGTTGCGGCGCTGCCACGTAGAGGGCGATATCGCGTTCGCCGGGGCGCTCGTCTTGCAGCGCACTGGCAAGGCTGGCGGGGTCCGGGTAGGTGTGACCGATCAGCAGGCGACCCCAACCGCAATGCAGCGAGCGCGGTTGTTCGTGGGGGTCGCTGCCATCGCCGGCCAACTGCGCCTGCAAACGCTCATAGGTCGGCGCCTGACCGCGCACCAGGCGCTGGCCATAGGGTGAGGCGTGGGCTTTCATCGGTCAGATTCCTTGTTCGCTGAGCCACAGGTTCAAGGCTGCCAATTGCCAGAGTTTCGACCCGCGCAGCGGTGTCAGCTGGCCGTGCGGGTCGCTGAGCAGGCGGTCCAGTGCGGCGGGCTCGAACAGACCGCGGTCCTGGCTCGGGTCCAGCAGCAACTCGCGCACCCAGTCCAGGGTCGCCCCTTGCAGGTGCTTGAGCCCGGGCACGGGGAAGTAACCTTTCTTGCGGTCGGTGACCTCGCCGGGAATGACCAGACGCGCCGCTTCCTTGAGCACCTGCTTGCCACCGTCGGGGAGCTTGAAACGCGCCGGAATGCGCGCCGACAGCTCCACCAGGCGATAGTCGAGGAACGGTGTGCGGGCCTCCAGGCCCCAGGCCATGGTCAAGTTGTCGACCCGCTTGACCGGGTCATCGACCAGCATCACCGTGCTGTCCAGGCGAAGGGCCTTGTCTACCGCATCACTCGCCCCAGGCTGGGCGAAGTGCTGGCGGACGAAGTCGCCGGCGGCGTCGTGGTCGAGCCGCCAGGGTTGCTGCACGGTGGCGGCGTAGTCGTCGTAGCTGCGGTCGAAGAAGGCACTGCGGTAGGCCGTATGAGGGTCCGCTGCGCCGTCGACTTGCGGGTACCAGTGATAGCCCGCGAACAGCTCATCGGCACCCTGGCCGCTTTGCACCACCTTGCAGTGCTTGGCCACTTCCCGCGAGAGCAGGTAGAAGGCAATGCAATCGTGACTCACCATGGGCTCGCTCATGGCGCGAAAGGCCGCAGGCAATTGCTGGATGATCTCCCGCTCGTCGATACGCAGTTGGTGATGGCGGGTGCCGTAGTGGCGCGCGATCAGGTCGGAGTACTGGAACTCGTCGCCACGCTCGCCGCCGGCATCCTCGAAGCCGATGGAAAAGGTCGATAGATCGTCGACGCCCACTTCGCGCAACAACCCCACCAGCAGGCTCGAATCGACACCGCCCGAGAGCAGCACGCCCACATCCACGGCCGCCCGCTGGCGAATCGCCACGGCTTCACGGGTGCTGTCGAGCACCCGGTCGCGCCAGTCTTCCAGGCTGAGATGTTGCTCATCGGTGTGCGGGCCATAGTGCAGTTGCCACCACACCTGCTGCTCGACCCGGCCCTGGGCGTCGATACGCATCCAGGTGGCCGGCGGCAGTTTCTCGACATTGGCCAGCAGCGTGCGCGGAGCTGGCACCACGGCGTGGAAATTGAGGTAGTGGTTCAGGGCCACGGGATCGAGCACCGGGTCGATGTCGCCGCCTTGCAACAGGGCCGGCAGGCTTGAGGCGAAGCGCAGTCGCTCGCCATTGCGCGACAGGTACAGCGGCTTGACGCCCAGTCGGTCACGGGCCAGGAACAGCTGCTGGGTGTCGCGTTCCCAGATCGCCAGGGCGAACATGCCGTTCAGGCGCGGCAGCAGCTCGGCGCCCCAGGCGTGGTAGCCCTTGAGCAGCACCTCGGTGTCGCCCTCGGAATAGAAGGCATAGCCCAGGCTTTCCAGCTCGCTGCGCAGTTCCGGGAAGTTGTAGATGGCGCCGTTGAAGGCCAGCGACAGGCCCAACTGGCCATCGACCATGGGTTGGGCCGAGCCGTCGGACAGGTCCATGATCTTCAGGCGGCGATGGCCCAGGGCGATGGGCCCCTGACTATGAAAGCCCCAGGCGTCGGGGCCGCGAGGGGCCAGGTGATGGGTGATCCGCTCGACCGCGGCGAGGTCCGCCGGGCGTGGTGGGTGGGCAACAGGGGTGAAACGAAACTCTCCAGCTAATCCGCACATAAGTCCTTACCGGTTTTGCCGTTGGGGAAGGTGCCTGAACCCAGACACATGGAAACTGACCCATGTGACTACCGAGAGTTTTAGAACAATAAGTTATAAGTGGCAGCGACAAGCTGTAAGCGGCAAGCTGCAAGCCGACCGCTTTTGCCCTTGATTGCAGCTTACGGCTTGCCGCTTGCCGCTGCTCTTTTCCCCCTAATCAGGTCGCGGAGCATGAAGCGGTTGGGGTGGCAGGCTTCGGCGACGCTGCGGGGGACGGGCAGTGGCGCGTTGTCGGCCCAGGCGGCGATCAGTTCGCCTGACAGGGGGGCGGTGATCAGGCCGCGTGAGCCGTGGCCGCTGTTGACGTACAGGCCTTCGAGCCAGGGGCAGGGGGTGTCTGGTGTTTGGCGGGCGTCCTTGGCCAGCACCGCGTAGTGCTGGTCGAAAGCTTGGCGGTCGGCCAGCGGTCCGACGATGGGCAGGTAGTCGGGGCTGGTGCAGCGGAACGCGGCACGGCCTTGCAGGGTGTGTGGGTCCAGGTGATGGGCGCCGAGGCGTTCGGCCAGGTCGCTGGAGATTTCTTCCAGCAAGGCCAGGTTGCCGATGTGCTCGCCTGCAGTGGGGGTCAGGTCGGTGTTGTGGAAGTCGAAGCTGGCCCCCAGGGTATGTTCGCCCTCGCGAGGTGGCGCGACATAGCCTTCGGCGCACACCACGGTTGCCAGTGCCTGGCTTTGTGCCGAGGCGGGCAGGCGGGTGATCTGGCCGCGAATACGCTTGAGCGGCAGCGTGGTGCAAGGCTCGAAGCGGTGGATGTCGGCGGCGGTTGCCAGCACCACCAAGGGGGCGCTGGCCAGCAGTTTCTCGCTCTCCCAGGCTTGCCAGAGGCCGTCGACCTTGCGCAGCTGCAGCACCTGGTGGTGGGGCAGCAAGGTGATGTTCGGGTGCTGCAGTTGGGCCTGGCACAAGGCTGGCGGGTGGACCCAGCCACCTTCGGGGTAGAAAAGACCGCCGCTGGCCAGGGTTACGCCTGCCGTTGCTTCGGCCTGCTCACGGTCCAGGCGCTGCAGCAGTTGCGGGTCGAAGGCTTCGGCCAGCAGGGCCTGGCGCTGGTCTTCCTTGGCGTCGAAGGCCAGTTGCAAGACGCCGCAATCGTCCCAGTCACGGCCGCGTTGCAGGGATTCAAGCAGGCGCCGGGTGTAGCCGAAACCGCTGAGGATGAGCCGTGACAACGCGGTGCCATGAGCCGAGAGCTTGAGGTAGAGCACCCCTTGTGGGTTGCCGGAGGCTTCGGCCGCGGGCGTGGCGTGGCGCTCCAGCACCGTTACCTTCCAGCCCCGACGCGCCAGGCTCGCCGCTGTTGCGCATCCTGCAAGGCCGGCACCGACGACCAGGGCATGGCGTGGGCCGGGCAGGGGCGCTGGGCGACTGAACCAGGGGGCGGGCGTGGGCACTTGGAGGTCTGCCGGGTGGCCGCGAAACGCGCCGCGCAGAATCTCCCATTTCTTGCCGATGCCCGGAATGCGCTTCATCTCGAAGCCCACCGCGATCAGGCCGCGGCGTACCCAGCCGGTGCTGGTGAAGGTGCCCAGGGTGGCATTGGCGGCCGACAGGCGTCCGACCTGGGTGAACAGTTCCGGCGTCCACATCTGCGGGTTTTTCGCCGGGGCGAAACCGTCGAGGAACCAGGCATCGATTTGGGCATCGAGTTGCGGCAGTTGCTCCAGGGCATCGCCGATCATCAGCGTCAGGTGCACCCGGCCCTGCTCAAAGCTGAAAGTCTGGAAACCCTCGTGGACCGCTACGTATTGGGCCAGCAGTTGAGCGCTGAAGGGCGCCAGGTCCGGCCACAGGGCCAGGGCGCGGGTCAGGTCGGCGCGGCTCAAGGGGTACTTCTCCACACTGATGAAGTGCAGGCGGGCGTCGGGGGCGGCGCAGTCGGCAAACAACTGCCAGGCGCAGAAGAAATTGAGCCCGGTGCCGAACCCGGTTTCACCGATCACCAGGCGCTGGCCCGGCGTCAGTGCGCTGAAGCGCTGGCGCAGGTCGTTCTGGTCGATGAACACATGGCGCGTCTCTTCCAGGCTCTGGTCCTTGGAAAAGTAGATGTCATCGAACTGGCGCGAATGGGGGCGGCCCTGGTCGTCCCAGTCGATCTGGGCGTAGTGGATTACATCGGTCATGGTCGGCTCAGGTCAGGCGAGAGCGGCATTTTAGCTGATCGGCAGCCCCCTGTTGATTTGACCCGGGGCAATCTTTGCGTCCACCGACAAAGCAGGCACAGATCCGCTAACCTTGCTTATCCAAGTAGGGAGCCTGGTATGTTTGAATCCGCTGAAATTGGTCATTCCATCGACAAAGAGACATACGAGGCCGAGGTGCCGGCGCTGCGCGAGGCCTTGCTCGAAGCGCAGTACGAGCTCAAGCAGCAGGCGCGATTTCCGGTGATCGTACTGATCAACGGCATTGAAGGCGCCGGCAAGGGCGAAACCGTAAAACTGCTCAACGAATGGATGGACCCGCGCCTGATTGAAGTGCGCACCTTTGACCAGCAGACCGATGAGGAACTGGCCCGGCCACCGGCCTGGCGCTACTGGCGAGCGCTGCCGGCGAAGGGGCGCATGGGGATTTTCTTCGGCAATTGGTACAGCCAGATGCTCCAGGGGCGCGTGCATGGCCACTTCAAGGACGCCGTGCTCGACCAGGCCATCCGCGGCGCCGAGCGCCTGGAAGAAATGCTTTGCGATGAAGGCGCGCTGATCTTCAAGTTCTGGTTCCACCTGTCCAAAAAGCAGATGAAGGCCCGGCTCAAGGCGCTGCGGGACGATCCGCTGCACAGTTGGCGCATCAGCCCGCTGGATTGGCAGCAATCGGAAACCTACGATCGCTTCGTGCGCTTTGGGGAGCGGGTGCTGCGCCAGACCAGTCGTGACTACGCTCCCTGGCATGTGATCGAGGGGGTCTGCCCTCACTACCGCAGCCTGGCGGTCGGCCGCCTCCTGCTGGAAGGGCTGCAGGCCGCACTCAAGGCCCAGCATGCACCGGTCCACCTGGCCAACATTACCCCGCTGGGCCGCGCCATCGACCAGCTCAGCCTGCTCGACAGCCTGGACCTGACCCTGCACCTGAGCAAGGACGACTACCAGGAACAGCTCATCACCGAGCAGGCTCGCCTGGCGGGCCTGCTGCGTGACAAGCGGATGCGCCGTCACGCACTGATAGCGGTATTCGAGGGCAATGACGCGGCGGGCAAGGGCGGCGCCATCCGCCGTGTGGCGGACGCGCTGGACCCGCGCCAGTACCGCATCGTGCCCATCGCCGCGCCGACCGAAGAGGAGCGTGCGCAACCTTACTTGTGGCGCTTCTGGCGACACCTTCCGGCCCGGGGCAAATTCACTGTGTTCGACCGCTCCTGGTACGGCCGGGTGCTGGTGGAGCGGGTCGAGGGTTTCTGCACCCAGGCGGACTGGATGCGAGCCTACGGCGAGATCAACGATTTTGAAGAGCAGATGGTCAACGCCGGTGTAGTGGTGGTCAAGTTCTGGCTGTCGATTGATGAGCAGACCCAGCTGGAGCGCTTCCAGGAGCGTGAGCAGATTCCGTTCAAGCGCTTCAAGATCACCGAGGAAGACTGGCGTAACCGCGACAAGTGGGATCAGTATGCCGAGGCGGTGGGCGACATGGTCGATCGGACCAGCACCGAGATCGCACCCTGGACCCTGGTTGAAGCCAATGACAAGCGCTGGGCGCGGGTGAAGGTGCTGCGCACCATCAACGATGCCCTCGAGGCTGCGTTCAAGAAAGACAAGAAGTAGACGCTGCGGTTTTGCTCAGAATCACGAACGCTGCGGGCTCGATCGCCGGCTGACGCCAGCGGCTACAAGGACCAGGCTTGTAGCCGCTGCCGAGGAACGAGGCTGCGATCGACTGCACAGCAGTCGCCACCCGGGATGATCGCGGTCAAGAGAGCTCAAGGAATGAAGTACTGAAATCTTTTCCGCAATTGTACCTGTCGGCCCTCCACACCCTCCCCGTAGAATTCAGTCTCCCCCCACCACAGGGCAATCGAGGCTGGTATGCACATTTCTTCCGGACGCTGGGTCTATGGCCTTTCGTTATCGCTATTGACGGCCTTGCTCTGGGGCATCCTGCCCATCAAGCTCAAACAGGTACTGCAGGTGATGGACCCGGTCACCGTGACCTGGTTTCGCCTGCTGGTTTCCGGTGGTTTGTTGTTTGCCTGGCTGGCCGCAAGCCGACGCTTGCCTTCGTTCAGCGCATTGGGGCGCAAGGGCTGGGGGCTGGTCGCGTTGGCGACCGGTGGGCTGGTCGGCAACTATGTGCTGTACCTGATGGGGCTGAACCTGCTCAGCCCCGGCACCGCGCAATTGGTGGTGCAACTGGGGCCGGTGATGTTGCTGGTGGCCAGTGTGTTCCTGTTCAAGGAGCGCTTCACCGTCGGTCAAGGCATGGGCCTTGCCATCCTGCTCACGGGTTTTGGCCTGTTTTTCAATCAGCGCCTTGAAGAGCTGCTGACCTCATTGAGTGTCTACACCACCGGTGTACTGACCATTGTGCTGGCAACCACGATCTGGGTGTTCTACGCCCTGAGCCAGAAGCAGTTGCTGACGGTGTGGAATTCGCTGCAGGTCATGATGGTGATCTACCTCTGCTGCGCCGCCTTGCTGACACCGTGGGTACACCCCCTCGAAGCACTGCAGTTGAGCCCGCTGCAAGGCTGGTTGTTGCTCGCCTGCTGCCTCAACACTCTGATCGCCTACGGCGCGTTCGCCGAGGCGCTGGCGCACTGGGAAGCCTCAAAGGTCAGTGCAACCCTGGCACTCACGCCGCTGGTGACCTTTGTCGCCGTGGCGCTGGCAGCCTGGTTCTGGCCTGATTACGTGCAGGCCGAGCAGATCAATACCCTGGGCTATATCGGTGCGCTGGTGGTGGTGCTGGGTTCGGCGCTGACGGCGCTGGGGCCTTCGATGGTGGCCGGGTGGCGAGCCAGACGCGTGCGCCTGGCCCGCTGATTCAGCCTTTCTTGCCGGGTTCGAGCATGTCTTGCGGACGTACCCACTGGTCGAATTGCTGGTTGGTCAGGTAGCCCAGGGTCAGGGCTGCCTCGCGCAACGTGGTGCCTTCGCTGTAGGCCTTCTTGGCGATCTCTGCGGCTTTGTCGTAGCCGATATGCGGGTTGAGGGCGGTGACCAGCATCAGTCCGCGCTCCAGGTGCGCGGCCATCTGCTCGGCATCCGGCTCGATGCCGGCCACGCAGTGCTGCTGGAAGTTGCTGCAGCCATCGGCCAGCAATTCGATCGATTGCAGCAGGTTATGGATGATCACCGGCTTGAACACGTTCAATTGCAGGTGCCCCTGGCTGGCAGCAAAGCCGATGGCGGTGTCGTTGCCCAGTACCTGGCAGGCCAGCATCGACAAGGCCTCGCACTGGGTCGGGTTGACCTTGCCCGGCATGATCGAACTGCCCGGCTCGTTGGCGGGCAGGCGCACTTCGGCGATACCGGCGCGGGGGCCGGAGCCGAGCAGGCGCAAATCGTTGGCAAGCTTCATCAAGGCCACCGCCAGGGTTTTCAGGCCGCCCGCCAGGGTCGTCAGCGGTTCATGGCCCGACAGCGCTGCAAACTTGTTCGGTGCGGTGACGAAGGGCAGGCCGGAGAGGGCGGCGAGCTCGGCGGCAATGGCTTCGGCGAAACCGTGTGGGGCATTGAGCCCGGTGCCCACTGCGGTGCCGCCCTGGGCCAGCTCGCACACGGCCGGCAAGGACGAGCGGATGGCCCGCTGGGCATAGTCGAGCTGGGCTACATAAGCAGAGACTTCCTGGCCGAAGGTGATCGGCGTGGCATCCATCATGTGGGTGCGGCCGGTCTTCACCAGGTGCTGGTGACGTGCCGCCAGTTCCGCCAGCCCCGAAGACAGCTCGGCGATCGCCGGCAGCAGCTTGTGCTGGACCGCCTGGGCGGCAGCGATGTGCATGGCGGTGGGGAAGCAGTCGTTGGAGCTCTGGGAGCGATTGACATGATCGTTGGGGTGTACCGGAATCTTGCCGCCGCGACCCTTGCCGGCCAGTTCGTTGGCGCGGCCGGCGATCACTTCGTTGACGTTCATGTTGCTCTGGGTGCCGCTGCCGGTCTGCCAGACGACGAGCGGGAACTGGTCGTCGAGCTGGCCGTCGAGCACTTCGTCGGCGGCCTGTTCGATCAGCCGGGCTATGTCGGCCGGCAGGTCTCCGTTGCGGTCGTTGACCCGTGCGGCGGCTTTCTTGATCAATGCCAGGGCATGCAGGACGGCCAGCGGCATGCGTTCCTTGCCAATGGCGAAGTTGATCAGCGAGCGTTGCGTCTGGGCACCCCAATAGGCCTGGTCAGGAACTTCGACCTGACCCAGGCTGTCAGTTTCGATACGGCTCATGCTGCGCTCACTCCCTTGTGGTCTGAATTCGCAGTTTAGGTCCCTTTTCGTCGCAGCGGTTCCATTGCTCGTCGACCCACTTGAGCGACGTGCCCGAGTCGGCGCAGAATGCTCTACTCTGGGGTACTACCTCCTCTGTCTAATGAAGGAATTCCGATGACCCGTCTTCGCGCCCTTTGCACCGCTGTTGCGCTGGTCTGCGCCAGCGGCCAGGTGCTTGCCGATACCGCCAGCCACAACGCCAGTGCCGAAAAATTCCTCATGATGGCGCACGCTGACAAGCTCGGCACTCCTGTCTACATGCAGGTGCAACAGATGTTTGCCCAGCGTTTTGAACAGACCAAGGCCCCAGCCTCGAAAAAAGCCGTGCTCGACAGCTACCAGGCCAAGGCCAACGCCGCCCTGGACCAGGCTATCGGCTGGAACAAACTGAAGCCGGACATGGTCAAGCTGTACACCAACACCTTCACTGAAAGCGAGCTCAAGGACCTGGTTGCCTTCTACCAGTCGCCACTGGGCAAGAAAGTGCTGGAGAAAATGCCGCAGGTTACCCAGCAGTCGGCCCAGCTGACCCAGCAGAAGCTGGAAAGCGCTGTGCCGGTGGTCAACAAGCTGCTGGCTGACATGACCAAAGAACTCGACCCGAACGCCGGCAAGGCCGCCGCTCCGGCAAAGAAGTAAGTCGCGGAGCCGTCCATGTCGATGCAACAGAAGATTGAACAGAGCCTGGCCGCGCTGGCGCCCCAGCACCTTTCGGTGCTGGACGAAAGCCACATGCACAGCCGTGGGCAAGAAACCCACTACAAGGCTGTGCTGGTCAGCGAGCAGTTTGAAGGCCTGAACAGCGTCAAGCGCCACCAGAAGGTCTACGCCACCCTGGGTGAGTTGATGGGGCAGTTCCATGCCCTGGCTCTGCACACCTACACCCCTGAAGAGTGGCAGAAGGTGGGCGCAGCCCCTGCTTCACCCACCTGTGCAGGTGGCAGCAAACACTGATTTTCTCATCAGGTTTTTGCTAGAATGTGCAACGCGCCGCTTGTCGGCGCGTTTTTTTTGTCATCCGGTCCGCCCTTTGCGAGGGTGACCACCTGGAGAGTTCTTGCATGACCCAAACTATCGTCGTGGCGGCGTTGTATAAATTCGTCACCCTGAAAGATTACGTCGAGCTGCGCGAGCCGCTGCTCGAAAGCATGACCGCCAATGGCATCAAGGGCACCTTGTTGCTGGCCGAAGAAGGGATCAACGGCACTGTGTCCGGTACTCGCGAGGGTATTGATGGCCTGCTGGCCTGGCTGCGCAGCGATGCCCGCCTGGTGGATATCGATCACAAGGAATCCTACTGCGACGAACAGCCGTTCTATCGCACCAAGGTCAAGCTCAAGAAAGAAATCGTCACCCTGGGCGTAGAAGGGGTGGACCCGAACCACAAGGTCGGCACCTACGTTGAGCCCAAGGACTGGAACGCGCTGATCAGCGATCCGGAAGTGCTGCTGATCGATACCCGCAACGACTACGAAGTGGCCATCGGCACTTTTGACGGCGCGATCGACCCAAAGACCACCACCTTCCGTGAGTTTCCCGAGTACATCAAGGCCAACTTCGATCCGACCCGGCACAAGAAAGTAGCGATGTTCTGCACCGGCGGCATCCGTTGTGAAAAAGCCTCCAGCTACATGCTCGGTGAAGGTTTTGAAGAGGTCTATCATCTTAAGGGCGGGATCCTGAAATACCTCGAAGAGGTGCCGCAGGATGAGAGCCGCTGGCAGGGCGATTGCTTCGTGTTCGACAACCGGGTCACTGTGCGCCACGACCTGACCGAAGGCGATTACGACCAGTGCCATGCCTGCCGTACCCCGATCAGCGTGGAAGACCGTGCGTCCGAGCACTACTCGCCAGGTATCAGCTGCCCGCATTGCTGGGACAGCCTGAGCGAAAAGACCCGACGCAGTGCCGTTGACCGGCAGAAGCAGATCGAGTTGGCCAAAGCCCGCAACATGCCGCACCCGATTGGCCACAATTACCGCAAAGCTGCCGAGGCCTGATCGATGTCTGCACGCCTGCTCTATGTAATGGACCCGATGTGCTCCTGGTGCTGGGGATTTGCCCCCGTGGCCCAGGCGCTGATCGCCCAGGCCAGGGACGCCGGGATCGACACCCACCTGGTGCCCGGCGGGTTGCGTACGGGCAGTAGTGCGCTGGATGCATCCACCCGGGGCTACATCCTGGAGCATTGGCAGGCGGTCAACGAGGCAACGGGCCAACCCTTTACCCTTGAAGGCGCGATGCCGGACGGTTTTGTCTACGACACCGAACCTGCCTGCCGCGCCCTGGTGGCGGCCCGTGGCCTTGATCCGCAACGTGCCTGGGTGTTGCTCGAGGCGATCCAGCAGGCGTTCTACCAAGGTGGCGAAGACGTCACCCTGGCCCCCAAGCTGGTGGACCTGGCCGAGCAGGCCGGTTTTGAGCGCTCGGTGTTTGCCGAGCGTTTTGCCAGCACCGACATACGGGTTTCCACGGCTGCTGATTTCACCTGGGTGCAGGACTTGGGAATCGCCGGCTTTCCGACCTTGCTCGCCGAGCGCAATGGGCAACTGGCGTTGCTCACCAATGGCTATCAGCCACTGGAATCCCTGAGCCCGCTGCTCGGGCGCTGGCTACAGCAGGCCGCCTGTGCTTGACCTGCCAGGGTCGCCCGACCCTGTGCCGGGGCCTGCCCCCGCCGTTGCCGATCGTTTGAGCTGGGCGGAAATCCGCCGCCTGGCCCTGCATCATAAAAAAGCCTTGTGGATTGCCAATGGCGTTGCTGTGTTGGCGGCGTTGTGCAGTGTGCCCATTCCGTTGCTGTTGCCCCTGCTGGTGGACGAAGTCCTGCTAGGCCACGGTGATGCCGCGCTCAAGTGGATGAATCAGTTCCTCCCCGCCAACTGGCAGGTAGCGGCCGGCTATATCGGCCTGATGCTGGTGGTAACCCTGGGACTGCGGTGCGCCGCGTTGGCTTTCAACGTGGTTCAGGCCAAGTTGTTCGCGGGCCTGGCCAAAGATATCGTCTATCGCCTGCGCATTCGTCTGATTGAGCGGCTCAAGCGAATTTCGCTCAAAGAGTATGAAAGCCTGGGCAGCGGTACGGTAACGACGCACCTGGTTACCGACCTGGATACCCTCGACAAGTTTGTCGGCGAAACCTTGAGCCGCTTCCTGGTGGCCATGCTGACCCTGACCGGCACCGCCGCCATCCTGATCTGGATGCACTGGCAACTGGCGATGCTGATCCTGTTGTTCAACCCCCTGGTGATCTTCGCCACTGTGCAGTTGGGCAAGCGGGTCAAGCATCTGAAGAAGCTGGAAAACGACAGCACCTCGCGCTTCACCCAGGCCCTGACGGAAACCCTGGACGCCATTCAGGAAATCCGTGCCAGCAACCGCCAGGGCTACTTCCTGGGGCGCCTGGGCATGCGTGCCCAGGAGGTCCGCAATTATGCGGTGGCCTCGCAGTGGAAAAGCGATGCCAGTGGCCGGGCCAGCGGTTTGCTCTTCCAGTTCGGTATCGACATCTTCCGCGCGGCGGCGATGCTTACCGTGTTGTTTTCCGACCTGTCCATCGGCCAGATGCTGGCGGTGTTCAGCTACCTGTGGTTCATGATTGGCCCGGTCGAGCAACTGCTCAATCTGCAATACGCCTATTACGCTGCAGGCGGTGCCTTGAGCCGTCTCAACGAGCTGCTGGCGCGTGCCGACGAGCCACAGTATCCAGGGGGTGTCGACCCGTTCAAGGGGCGCGACACGGTGGGTATCGAGGTTCAGGGCTTGCGCTTTGCCTACGCCGATGAGCCGGTACTTGACCAGTTGAATCTGTCGATCGCTCCCGGCGAGAAGGTGGCGATTGTCGGCGCCAGTGGTGGCGGCAAGAGCACCCTGGTGCAGTTGCTGCTCGGGCTCTACAGCGCCCAGGCGGGCACCATTCGCTTTGGTGGCTCGACCTTGCAGGACATTGGCCTGGAAACCCTGCGTGAGCATGTGGCCGTGGTGCTGCAGCATCCGTCGCTGTTCAACGACACCGTTCGCGCCAACCTCACCATGGGGCGAGACAGCAGCGACGAGGCCTGCTGGCAGGCACTCAATATCGCCCAGCTCGACACCACTATCGCCGCCTTGCCCCACGGGCTGGATACCGTGGTCGGACGCTCGGGCGTACGCCTGTCCGGTGGCCAGCGCCAGCGCCTGGCCATTGCGCGGATGGTGCTGGCCGAGCCCAAGGTGGTGATTCTCGACGAGGCGACGTCGGCCCTGGATGCCGCCACCGAGTACAACCTGCACCTGGCACTGACGCGTTTCCTCAGTGCGCGCACCACGCTGATCATTGCCCACCGATTGTCGGCGGTGAAACAGGCCGACCGCGTGCTGGTGTTCGATGGTGGACACGTGGCCGAGGATGGCGATCACCAGCAGTTGATCGCCGGTGGTGGCTTATACGCCAAGCTGTATGGGCATTTGCAACAGAGTTGAGCGTGCCCGGTAGGTAAATGAGAAAAGCTCTCCAGATTCAATGGCAAATAGCCTAGGCTGTGAGGTTGTAGGTAGAGATTCATTCAGCTCTATGTGCAAGGGACCTCATGAAGCGAAAACGGACTCTCGAAGCGCCGCGGTTGTTGGGCATTATCTGGCCATTTGTTGCCGTGGTGCTGTTTCAGGCTTTGCTGGGGAGCATCAGCCTCTACGCCTTGTCGGCGGTGCGTGGCTATGTGGCGGGGGAGAGCCTCTGGTCCAAGGGCCAGAAGGACGCCATCTATTACCTCATGCTGTATGCCGACAGCGGTGAGGAATCTGACTTTCGCAAATACCGCAGAGCGATTGCCATACCCCAAGGTGGGCATGAGTTGCGCGTTGCCCTGGAATTGCCGACACCCGATCTGGAAGCCGCACGCCGCGGCATTCTGCAAGGGGGCAACCACCCCGACGATGTTTCCAGCCTGATCTGGCTGTATCTGAACTTTGGTCAGATCAGTTACCTGAAAAAGGCCAGCGAGCTGTGGTCGGTGGGGGACGGCTTTCTCAATCAGCTGGACGACGTCGCCCGGCAACTGCATGAAGGCTTCCGTTCAGGCCGGGTAGATGCCCGCGCGGTGGCTGCCTGCAAGGCGCGCATCGCCGAGATCAACGAGGGTGTGACACCGGCTGCCCGAGCGTTCAGCGACGCGCTGGGCGAGGGTTCGCGAATGCTCTCGCGGGTTCTGATAATGACCAATTTTGCAACCGCGCTGGGGCTGATAGTCCTGGCCTGGATGCGATCGAGCAAGCTGCTGGCCCAGCGGCAGGCCTTCGCCCGCGCCCTGGAAGTGGAGAAGGAGCGGGCGCAGATTACCCTGGAGTCGATCGGCGACGGTGTGATCACCACGGATGTCGAGGGCTGTATCGACTACATGAACCCTGCGGCCGAGCAACTGACTCACTGGCACGCCGCCCAGGCCCAGGGGTTACCCCTGTCTGCGCTGTTCAGCCTGCTGGATGAAAATGCTGAAGCAGAGGGCCAGACCCTGGTTGAAAACATCCTCAGTGGTGGACTCAAAGGCGGCAGCGAGCACGTCAAACTGATCCAGCGGCTTGATGGCAGCACGGTATCGGTGACCTTGGTAGGTGCGCCCATCATGGCCGAAGGCAAGGTCAGCGGCGTTGTACTGGTGTTGCATGACATGACCCAGGAGCGTGAATACATTGCCAATCTTTCCTGGCAGGCGACCCATGACGCGTTGACCGGTCTGGCAAACCGCCGGGAGTTCGAGTATCGCCTGGAGCAGGCGCTTAATGCCTTGGCCCGCAAGCCCGGGCACCATGCACTGATATTCCTCGATCTGGATCAGTTCAAGCTGGTGAACGATACCTGTGGGCACGCGGCAGGTGACGAGTTGCTGCGTCACATCTGCGCGGTGCTGCAGGCCGGGTTACGAGTGGGCGATACCTTGGCCAGGCTGGGTGGCGACGAGTTTGGCATCCTCCTTGAAAACTGCCCGCAAGAGCAGGCCGAACGCATCGCCGAAAGCCTGCGCCTGGCTGTCCAGAGTCTGCATTTCGTCTGGAAGGGGCGCCCGTTCATGACCACCGTGAGCCTGGGGCTGGTGCATATCTCCCAGGCGCCGACAACCTTGGAGGCTTCCCTGCGGGCGGCCGACATGGCCTGCTATATGGCCAAGGAGAAAGGCCGCAATCGGGTGCAGGTCTATCATCCCGATGACAGCGAGCTGTCCATGCGTTTCGGTGAAATGGCCTGGATCCAGCGCCTGCATGTGGCCCTGGAGGAAAACCGTTTTTGCCTGTACGCCCAGGAAATTGCTGCATTAGGCCCTCATGACGATGCAGGTCATCTGGAAATCCTCTTGCGTCTGCACGATGAAAGTGGACGGATCGTTCTGCCAGACAGTTTCATTCCCGCTGCCGAACGCTATGGGTTGATGACCGCGCTGGATCGCTGGGTGGTGCGCAGCGTCTTCCAGGTCATTCGTCAGTGCCTGGACGAGCACCCGGGAGGCCCGGTGGCGATGTGTGCAATCAACTTGTCGGGCAGCAGTATTGGGGATGACAAGTTCCTGGAGTACCTGCAGCGTCTGTTCGGCGAATTCGCCATTCCGCCTCATCTGATCTGCTTTGAGATCACCGAAACCAGCGCAATTGCCAACTTGGGCAGCGCCATTCGCTTTATCAATGAACTCAAGGGATTGGGATGTCGCTTCTCGCTGGATGACTTTTGCGCAGGGATGTCGTCGTTCGCGTATTTGAAGCACTTGCCTGTAGACTTCCTGAAGATCGACGGAAGTTTCGTCAAGGACATGCTGGATGACCCGGTCAACCGGGCAATGGTTGAGGTGATCAATCATATCGGTCATGTCATGGGCAAGCGCACTATCGCCGAGTTTGTCGAAACACCGTTGATCGAACAGGCCCTGCGGGAAGTAGGCGTTGATTACGCCCAGGGATACCTGATCGAGCGGCCACAGGTGTTCACCTGTGACAGCCTGCGACGCCAGCGCATTGCTGCGCGGCCGCTTCTGTCACAAGCGCCTGGGGTCTTTCGTTGAAAAAAGCCTGCAAATAATCACAAGGAACAAGGAGCTGACAGTGATTGATACGTTTATTCGGACCGGTCCATTGATGGACGCCAGCAGTTATCCGCTCTGGGCTCAGCAGTTGATCAAGGACTGTCATGAGAGCAAGCGTCGGGTAGTGGAGCACGAGCTTTATCAACGCATGCGGGACGGTCGGCTCAGTGGCCGGACCATGCGCCAGTACCTGATCGGTGGCTGGCCCGTGGTCGAGCAGTTTTCCCTGTACATGGCCAAGAACCTGACCAAGACCCGCTACGCCCGTCATCCAGGGGAAGACATGGCGCGGCGTTGGCTGATGCGCAACATTCGCGTCGAGCTCAATCATGCCGATTACTGGGTTTACTGGAGCCAGGCCCATGGTGTCAGCCTTGAGGATCTGCAAGCCCAGGAAGTGCCTGCCGAACTCAATGCCTTGAGCGATTGGTGTTGGCACACCTGTGCTGCCGATTCATTGGTTGTCGCCATTGCGGCGACCAACTATGCAATCGAAGGCGCGACCGGCGAGTGGTCGGCGGTGGTCTGTTCGACCGGCGTCTATGCCCAGGGCTTCCCGGAAGAGGGGCGCAAGCGCGCAATGAAATGGCTGAAGATGCATGCCCAGTACGATGATTCGCACCCGTGGGAAGCGCTGGAAATCGTCTGCACCCTGGCGGGCAACAACCCGTCACGGGCCTTGCAGGTCGAGCTGCGTCGGGCGATCTGCAAGAGCTACGACTATATGTTCCTGTTCCTTGAGCGCTGCATGCAGCAGGAACAGCGCCAGCCCGCCCGGCTTCAGGCGGAACTGGCGGAGGGCTGAGCTTACTGGGCGTTGAATGCCTGGCCGTTGATGCCCGTGCTATCCGGGCCCATCAGGTACAGGTAGACCGGCATGATCTGCTCTGGCAGCGGATTGTTCTCCGGATTTTCGCCAGGATAGGCCTGGGCGCGCATGCTGGTACGGGTGGCGCCCGGGTTCACGCTGTTGGCCCGCACGGGCGCTACACCTTCAAGTTCGTCGGCGAGGGTCTGCATCAGGCCTTCGGTGGCGAACTTCGACACCCCATAGGCACCCCAGTAGGCTCGGCCTTTGCGCCCGACGCTGCTGGAGGTGAAGATCACCGAGGCATCCTGGGACAGCTTCAGCAGCGGTAGCAGGGTGCTGGTCAGCATGAACATGGCATTGACGTTGATCTGCATGACGCGCATGAAGTTGTCGCCCGAGAGCTGCTCCAGCGGCGTGCGCGGACCGATGATCGAGGCATTGTGCAGCAGGCCGTCAATATGGCCGAACTCGCTTTCGATCATGGCCGCCAGTTCGTCGTACTGGTGCGGCAGCGCCGTCTCCAGGTTGAAGGGAATGACGGCAGGCTTCGGGTGTCCGGCGGCTTCGATCTGGTCGTAGACCTCGGTCAGGTTGCCTTCGGTCTTGCCCAGCAGCAGGACGGTGGCGCCATGTGCGGCATAGGTCTTGGCAGCAGCTGCGCCGATTCCGCGACCTGCGCCGGTGACCAGAATGGTCCGGCCCTTGAGCAGGTCGGGGCGGGCGGAGTAATCGAACATGGGGTTACCTCTTCAATTGTGATGCCCATCGCGGGGCAAGCCCGCTCCTACACATCCTTGTAGGAGCGGGCTTGCCCCGCGATGCATTTAAGCGTCAGCAGCCGCAAAGCGCGCCATCGAGCACCTTGCGCAGCTCCAGCGGATGATCGACCACCACATCCGCGCCCCAGTTGTTGGGGTTGTCTTCTGGATGAATATAGCCGTAGCGCACCGCTGCGGTGCGGGTGCCGGCATCGCGGCCCGACTCGATATCGCGCAGGTCGTCGCCGACGAACAGGACGCTGGCCGGGTCCAGGTTCAGGGTCTTGCAGGCAAGGATCAGCGGCTCGGGGTCCGGCTTGCTGTTCTTCACGTGATCCGGGCAGATCAGCAGGGCCGAGCGCTCAGCCAGGCCCAGGCGCTGCATGATGGGTTCGGCGAAACGCACCGGCTTGTTGGTGACCACGCCCCATAGCAGGTTGCCTTTCTCGATGTCGGCCAGCAGCTCGGCCATGCCGTCGAACAGTTTGCTGTGGACTGCGCAGTCGCGCTGGTAACGCTCAAGGAATTCAAGGCGCAAGGCTTCAAATTCTGCAGCTTCAGGCTTGATGCCGAAGGTGACTTCGACCATGGCCCGGGCGCCGCCGGAAATCACGTCGCGGATCCGTTGGTCGTCAATGGCAGGCAGGCCGCGATCGGCAAGCATGGCCTGGCAAATGGCGATGAAGTCCGGCGCCGTGTCGAGCAGGGTGCCGTCCATGTCGAAAAGTACTGCTCGCAAACGCATGTTTATTCCTCGCGCAGGGTCTGGATCATGTAGTTGACGTCAACGTCGTTGGCCAGCTTGTAGTGCTTGGTCAGCGGGTTGTAGGTCAGGCCGATGATGTCTTTGACGTTCAGGCCGGCCTCGCGGCTCCAGGCACCCAGCTCCGAAGGACGGATGAACTTCTTGAAGTCGTGGGTGCCGCGCGGCAGCAGCTTCATGATGTATTCGGCGCCGATGATCGCGAACAGGTAGGCCTTGGGGTTGCGGTTGATGGTCGAGAAGAATACCTGGCCGCCGGGTTTGACCATGCGGTAGCAGGCGCGGATGACCGAGGACGGGTCCGGTACGTGCTCAAGCATCTCAAGGCAGGTGACCACATCGAACTGCTCGGGCATTTCTTCGGCCAGGGCTTCGGCGGTGGTCTGGCGGTACTCGACCTGCACCCCGGATTCGAGCTGGTGCAGTTGGGCCACGGCCAGGGGCGCTTCACCCATGTCGATACCGGTGACGGTGGCGCCGCGCAGGGCCATGGCTTCACTGAGGATGCCGCCGCCGCAACCGACGTCGAGAACCTTCTTGCCGGCCAGCTTGACCCGCTCGTCGATCCAGTTGACCCGCAGCGGGTTAATGTCGTGCAGCGGCTTGAACTCGCTCTCGCGGTCCCACCAGCGGTGGGCAAGGGCCTCGAACTTGGCGATTTCGGCGTGGTCGACGTTGCTCATGGAACAGTCCTCTGAAACTCTGATAAAGGTGCTACGGGCCGGCAGTCTTCGCTGCCAGCCGGTTATTCGGTGCGTTCGCCGATCCGCTGGCCCCAGGCGCACGCTGTGGCATGCAGGGCCTGTTCGTCCAGGCGGGTCAGGCGGCGCTCGTCAAGCAGTTGCTTGCCAGCGACCCAGACATGCTTCACGCAGTCGCGGCCACTGGCATAAATCAGTTGTGAAACCGGATCATAGATCGGCTGTTGGGCCAGGCCCGACAGGTCGAAGGCAACCAGGTCGGCGGCCTTGCCGGTTTCCAGTGACCCGGTGACTTCTTCCAGGCCCAGTGCGCGGGCGCCGTTGAGGGTGGCCATGCGCAACGCCCTGTGGGCGTCCAGGGCGCTCGCCGAGCCGGCCACTGCCTTGGCCAGCAAGGCTGCGGTGCGCGTTTCGCCAAGCAGGTCGAGGTCATTGTTGCTGGCGGCGCCATCGGTGCCCACCGCGACATTCACCCCAGCTTGCCACAGGCGCTCGACCGGGCAAAAACCGCTGGCCAGCTTGAGATTGGATTCCGGGCAATGCACCACGCTGGTGTTGCTTTCTACCAGCAGGGCCAGGTCTTCGTCGCTGACCTGGGTCATGTGCACGGCCTGCAGGCGCGGCCCCAGCAGGCCCAGGCGGGCGAGGCGCGCCAGTGGACGCTCGCCGCGGGTGGTCAGGGATTGCTCCACTTCAAAGGCGGTTTCATGAATGTGCATGTGGATCGGCGCGTCCAGCTCTTCGGCGATCACCCGGATCTTCTCCAGGTTCTCGTCACTCACCGTATAAGGTGCATGCGGGCCAAGGGCGACGGTGATGCGTGGGTGGTGGCGCAGGTCGCCGAACAGTTCTACACCCAGGTGCAGGGCTTCTTCGGTACTGCGCGCGCCAGGTATCGGAAAATCCAGCAACGGCACGGCAATCTGCGCACGGATGCCGCTTTTATGCGCGCACTCGCTGGCGATCTTGGGGAAGAAATACATGTCGGAGAAACAGGTGATGCCGCCTTTGATCTGCTCGGCGATGGCCAGGTCGGTGCCGTCACGAACGAACGCCTCGTCGACCCAGCGACCTTCGGCCGGCCAGATGTGCTCTTCGAGCCAGGTCATCAATGGCAGGTCATCGGCCAGGCCGCGGAACAGGGTCATGGCCGCATGGCCGTGAGCGTTGATCAGGCCCGGGCTCAGCAGGCAGCCGGGCAGTTCGCGTGTTTCGCTGGCAATCAGGCGTTCAGCCTCGGCCCTGGGGCCGATGAACACGATCTGTCCGTCGCGAATCCCCAGGCCATGATCCTTCAATACCACCCCGGCAGGTTCGACAGGCACCAGCCAGGTAGGCAGGAGCAGCAGGTCGAGCGGCGTAGCGGGTTTGGGCATGGCAGGATTTCCCTGGGGTACTTGGGCTGGAGGCGAAGTATACCCGAGCGTCCGCGCCTGGGGCTCGCTATAATCGCCGGCTTTTGATGTCCGAATGACGGGGTGAGGCATGCGCGATCGACTACTGGCAGCAGAGAAGGTGAGCGCCATCGATTGGCGTGATGGCGTCCTGTACTTGCTTGATCAGCGCGTGTTGCCTTTCGAGCAGACCTGGCAGGCCTGCTCGAATGCCGCCGAGGTGGCCCAGGCCATCCGCTCGATGACGGTGCGCGGAGCCCCAGCCATTGGCATCAGCGCGGCCTATGGGCTTGCCATGGCCGTGCGCCAGCGCCTGGCTGAAGGCGATGACTGGGAAATGGCCCTGGAAGAAGATTTCGAGCTGCTTGTTCACGCGCGGCCCACCGGCGCCAACCTGTTCTGGGCCCTCAATCGCATGCGCGAGCGCCTGTTGCGCGTCAAGGCGGGTGAGGACGTGGCGGCGATCATGGCCGCTGAAGCCGTTGCTATCCATGACAGCGATCGCGAGGCCAACCTGACCATGGCGCAAATGGGCGTCGATCTGATTCGCAAGCACCAGGGTAATGAGCAGGCCTTGATGACCCATTGCAATACCGGGGCGCTGGCAACCGGTGGCTTTGGTACCGCGCTCGGCGTGATTCGTGCCGCCTCTATGGAGGGCATGGTGGAGCGGGTCTACGTCAACGAAACCCGGCCCTGGTTGCAAGGCTCGCGCCTGACCGCCTGGGAGCTGGCCGAGGAAGGCATTGCGCTGACGGTCAATGCCGACTCCGCTGCTGCTCACCTGATGAAGACCAAGGGCATCACCTGGGTCGTTGTCGGTGCCGATCGCATCGCCGCCAATGGCGATGTGGCCAACAAGATCGGGACTTATCAACTGGCGGTCAATGCCATGCACCACGGTGTGCGCTTCATGGTCGTCGCGTCGAGTTCGAGCATCGACATGAATCTGGAAAGTGGCGAAGACATCCTGCTCGAAGAGCGTAGCGCCAGTGAGCTGCTGGAGTTCGCTGGCAAGCGGGTAGGCGCCGATGTAGAGGCGTTCAATCCAGTATTTGATGTGACGCCGGCAGACCTGATTGATGTAATCGTGACCGAGAAGGGCATTGTCGAGCGCCCGGACACGGTAAAAATGGCGCAACTGATGTGCCGCAAGCGATTGCATTGAGTCTTTTCCCCCGCTTGCGGCCTGCTGCGGCGGCTAGCGGGCGTTACTGACGAGCAGTAGGGTAGTAGTGCCGCACCCCACTCCCACCGCCTGGGCGATTGTGGTAACATCCGACGGTTTCCAAGGTGGCCCCGTGGGGCCGTCTTTACTGCGCAGATCCATGGCTTAACTCGTTGATTTGTCGTAAGTCGTTGCAAGGAGACACTTTGCAGCGGCGAGCTTCGTTCGTCCCATATGGATGTGACGAGGTTTCACCAGAAAAAGGAATCAGGCTTCTCATGGGCGAACTGGCCAAAGAAATCCTCCCGGTCAATATCGAAGACGAACTGAGACAGTCCTACCTCGACTACGCGATGAGCGTCATTGTCGGGCGTGCACTGCCCGATGCGCGTGATGGCTTGAAGCCCGTGCATCGCCGCGTTCTGTATGCGATGAGTGAACTGGGTAACGACTGGAACAAACCGTACAAGAAATCCGCCCGTGTGGTCGGTGATGTGATCGGTAAGTACCACCCGCACGGTGATACCGCGGTCTACGACACAATCGTCCGTATGGCGCAGCCGTTTTCGCTGCGCTATTTGCTGGTCGACGGCCAGGGCAACTTCGGTTCGGTGGACGGCGATAACGCCGCGGCCATGCGATACACCGAAGTGCGCATGACCAAGCTGGCTCATGAACTGCTGGCCGATCTGCACAAGGAAACCGTCGACTGGGTGCCCAACTACGATGGCACCGAGCAGATTCCGGCGGTCATGCCGACCAAGATCCCCAACCTGCTGGTCAACGGCTCCAGCGGTATTGCCGTGGGCATGGCGACCAACATTCCGCCGCACAACCTCGGTGAAGTCATTGATGGCTGCCTGGCGCTGATCGACAACGCCGACATCACGGTCGATGAACTGATGCAGTTCATCCCGGGGCCGGACTTCCCGACCGCCGCCATCATCAACGGTCGCCAGGGCATTATCGAGGCCTACCGCACCGGTCGCGGCCGTATCTACATGCGTGCCCGCTCCACTGTCGAAGACATCGACAAGGTCGGTGGCCGCCAGCAGATCGTCGTTACCGAGCTGCCTTACCAACTGAATAAGGCGCGCTTGATCGAGAAGATCGCCGAGCTGGTCAAGGAAAAGAAACTCGAAGGTATCACCGAGCTGCGCGACGAGTCCGACAAGGACGGTATGCGCATCGTCATCGAGCTGCGTCGCGGCGAGGTTCCAGAGGTCATCCTCAACAACCTCTACGCCCAGACCCAGCTGCAGAGCGTCTTCGGCATCAACATCGTTGCCCTGATCGATGGTCGCCCACGGGTACTGAACCTCAAGGACCTGCTCGAGGCGTTCGTCCGTCACCGTCGTGAAGTGGTCACCCGCCGTACCGTGTTCGAGCTGCGCAAGGCCCGCGAGCGCGGCCATATCCTTGAAGGCCAGGCCGTTGCCCTGTCCAACATCGATCCGGTCATCGCCCTGATCAAGGCTTCGCCGACGCCGTCCGAGGCCAAGGAAGCGTTGATCAGCACGCCTTGGGAATCCAGCGCCGTGCAAGTGATGGTCGAGCGCGCCGGTGCCGACTCCTGCCGTCCGGAGAACCTTGACGAGCAGTATGGTCTGCGCGACGGCAAGTACTTCCTCTCCCCGGAACAGGCTCAGGCCATCCTTGACCTGCGCTTGCACCGCCTGACCGGCCTGGAGCACGAGAAGCTGCTGGCCGAGTACCAGGAGATC
The DNA here is from genome assembly GCF_035581345.1 of Pseudomonas sp. JQ170C. Classification (NCBI taxonomy): domain Bacteria; kingdom Pseudomonadati; phylum Pseudomonadota; class Gammaproteobacteria; order Pseudomonadales; family Pseudomonadaceae; genus Pseudomonas; species Pseudomonas sp. JQ170C. The sequence continues at coordinate 4,477,698 of NZ_CP141608.1, read as the reverse complement.
CTCAATCAGATTGGCGAGCTGATCCGCATCCTGAGCAGCGCCGAGCGCCTGATGGAAGTGATCCGCGAAGAGCTGGAACTGATTCGCGCCGAGTATGGCGATGTGCGCCGCACCGAGATTCTCGATGCCCGCCTGGACCTGACCCTGGGTGACATGATTCCGGAAGAAGACCGGGTTGTGACCATCTCCCATGGCGGTTATGCCAAGACCCAGCCGCTCGCCGCCTACCAGGCCCAGCGTCGCGGTGGCAAAGGCAAGTCGGCCACTGGCGTCAAGGACGAGGACTACATCTCGCACCTGCTGGTCGCCAACAGCCACACCACGCTGCTGCTGTTCTCCAGCAAGGGCAAGGTGTACTGGCTCAAGACCTACGAAATTCCCGAAGCCTCCCGTGCCGCGCGTGGTCGACCGCTGGTCAACCTGTTACCGCTGGACGAAGGCGAGTACATCTCGACCATGTTGCCGGTCGAGGAATACACCGAAGGTCACTTCATCTTTATGGCCACCGCCAACGGTACCGTGAAGAAGACTCCGCTGGAGTCCTTCAGCCGCCAGCGTAGCGTCGGTCTGATCGCGCTGGAGTTGGATGAAGGCGACGTGCTGATTTCCGCTGCCATCACCGATGGCGAGCGTGAGGTCATGCTGTTCTCCGATGCTGGCAAGGTCACCCGCTTCAAGGAGTCCGACGTTCGTGCCATGGGCCGTACCGCACGCGGTGTGCGCGGCATGCGCCTGGGCGAAGGCCAGAAGCTGATCTCCATGATCATTCCGGAGGAGGGCAGCCAGATCCTCACCGCCTCCGAGCGTGGCTACGGCAAACGTACCGAAATCGGCGAGTTCCCCGAGTACAAGCGTGGCGGCCAGGGCGTTATCGCCATGGTCAGCAACGAGCGTAACGGTCGTCTGGTAGGTGCGGTACAGGTGCAGGAAGGTGAGGAGATCATGCTGATTTCCGACCAGGGCACTCTGGTCCGTACCCGTGTCGGCGAGGTCTCCAGCCTGGGTCGTAACACCCAGGGCGTGACCCTGATCAAGCTGGCCAGCGACGAGACCCTGGTGGGTCTGGAGCGTGTCCAGGAGCCGTCCGAAGAGGAAGGTGACGAAGATTACGAAGGCGATACCGACACCGTCGAGGCACCAGAGGCCCAGGCCGCTGGCGACGAAGAGGCGCCGCAGGAATAAACAACGCAGTAGCGCAACCCTGGTGGGGTGGTCGTGATGGTGCAGCCCCTGCGCCGTCCGGCCTGCTCCACGGACATCAAGAGCAGAGCGAGAGTGGATGTGAGCAAACGAGCCTTTAACTTCTGCGCAGGCCCTGCTGCGCTCCCTGACGCTGTACTGCAGCGCGCCCAGGCCGAAATGCTGGACTGGCGTGGCAAGGGCTTGTCCGTGATGGAGATGAGCCACCGTAGCGACGACTACGTGGCGATCGCCGAGAAGGCCGAGCAGGACCTGCGTGACCTGCTGTCCGTTCCCGCCAATTACAAAGTACTGTTCCTGCAGGGCGGTGCGAGCCAGCAGTTCGCTGAAATCCCTTTGAACCTGCTGCCTGAGAATGGCACTGCCGACTATATCGAAACCGGTATCTGGTCGAAAAAAGCCATCGAGGAAGCTCGTCGTTTCGGCAACATCAACGTCGCCGCCAGTGCCAAGCCTTACGACTACCTGGCCATTCCGGGTCAGAACGAGTGGAACCTCACGCCCAACGCCGCCTACGTTCACTACGCCTCGAACGAAACCATCGGTGGCCTGGAGTTCGACTGGGTGCCGCAGACCGGTGACGTACCGCTGGTGGTCGACATGTCTTCGGACATCCTCTCGCGTCCGATCGATGTCTCCGATTTCGGTCTGATCTATGCCGGTGCGCAGAAGAACATCGGCCCGAGCGGCCTGGTGGTGGTCATTGTTCGCGAAGACCTTCTGGGTCGCGCCCGCAGCAGTTGCCCGACCATGCTCGACTACAAGGTCGCTGCCGACAACGCTTCGATGTACAACACGCCTGCCACTTATTCCTGGTACCTCTCGGGCCTCGTGTTCGAGTGGCTGAAGGAGCAGGGCGGCGTCGAGGCGATGGAGCAGCGCAACCGCGCCAAGAAAGACCGCCTGTACGGTTTCATCGACAGCAGCGATTTCTACAGCAACCCGATCAGCGTCAACGCCCGTTCGTGGATGAACGTACCTTTCCGCCTGGTCGATGAGCGCCTGGACAAGGCCTTCCTTGCCGGTGCGGATGCGCGTGGTCTGCTGAACCTCAAGGGCCATCGCTCGGTGGGCGGCATGCGTGCTTCGATCTACAACGCCCTGGGCCTGGATGCCGTGGAAGCGCTGGTCGCCTACATGGCTGAATTCGAGAAGGAGCACGGCTGATGTCGGAGCAGGAACTCAAGGCGCTGCGGGTGCGCATTGACAGCCTCGACGAGAAGATTCTCGAGCTGATCAGTGACCGTGCTCGCTGCGCCCAGGAAGTCGCGCGGGTCAAGATGGCTGAGTTGCCGGCCGGTGAAGAGCCGATTTTCTATCGTCCCGAGCGTGAAGCTCAGGTGCTCAAGCGTGTCATGCAGCGCAACCAGGGGCCGCTGGGCAACGAAGAGATGGCGCGGTTGTTCCGTGAAATCATGTCCTCGTGCCTGGCCCTTGAGCAGCCGCTCAAGGTCGCCTACCTCGGGCCTGAAGGCACCTTCACCCAGGCTGCGGCCATGAAGCACTTCGGTCACGCAGTGATCAGCAAGCCGATGGCCGCTATCGACGAAGTGTTCCGTGAAGTGGCGGCCGGTGCCGTCAACTTCGGCGTGGTCCCGGTAGAGAACTCTACTGAAGGTGCGGTCAACCACACCCTGGACAGTTTCCTTGAGCATGACATGGTCATTTGTGGCGAAGTCGAGCTGCGTATTCACCACCACTTGCTGGTGGGCGAAAACACCAAGACCGACAGCATCAGCCGCATCTACTCTCACGCCCAATCGCTGGCCCAGTGCCGCAAGTGGCTGGACGCACATTACCCGAACGTCGAGCGTGTTGCTGTTTCAAGCAATGCCGAGGCGGCCAAGCGCGTCAAGGGTGAGTGGAACTCGGCAGCGATCGCCGGCGACATGGCCGCAGGCCTGTATGGTTTGACGCGTCTTGCCGAGAAGATCGAAGACCGCCCGGACAACTCCACGCGCTTCCTGATGATCGGTAACCAGGAAGTGCCGCCGACCGGTGACGACAAAACGTCGATCATCGTTTCGATGAGCAACAAGCCGGGTGCGCTGCACGAATTGCTGGTGCCGTTTCACCAGAACGGTATCGACCTGACGCGTATCGAAACCCGCCCATCGCGCAGCGGCAAATGGACCTATGTGTTCTTCATCGACTTCATGGGGCATCACCGTGATCCGCTGATCAAGGCCGTGCTGGAGCAAATCAGCCAGGAAGCCGTGGCCCTCAAGGTGTTGGGTTCGTATCCCAAAGCGGTGCTTTGAGGTAATGAATGGCGAGCAAGCAGTATTGAACAGGGTCCAGCTCCGTGGTTGAACATGTGGTAAGCAAGGTCGAGCCGATCATTGGCAGGCTGGTTGTGGTCGGGCTGGGGCTCATCGGTGGTTCCTTTGCCAAGGGGCTGCGAGAAAGCGGCTTGTGCCGCGAAGTGGTCGGTGTCGACCTGGATCCGCAGTCGCGCAAGGCGGCTGTGGAACTGGGGGTGGTCGATCGCTGCGAAGAGGACCTTGCCTCTGCCTGCATCGGAGCCGATGTCATTCAGTTGGCGGTGCCGATCCTGGCCATGGAGAAACTCCTGGCTCGCCTGGCCCAGCTTGATCTCGGGCGTGCGGTGCTGACCGATGTCGGAAGCGCCAAGGGCAATGTAGTGCGAGCGGCTCGCGAGGCCTTTGCCGAGCGGCTGGCATACTTCGTGCCCGGCCATCCGATTGCCGGCTCCGAACAGAGCGGGGTGGAGGCCTCCAATGCCGCGCTGTTCCGTCGCCATAAGGTCATTCTTACCCCGTTGGCAGAAACCGACCCGGCCGCACTGGGCCTGGTCGATCGTCTGTGGCGTGCACTGGATGCGGATGTCGAGCACATGCAGGTCGAGCGCCACGACGAAGTGCTGGCGGCGACCAGTCACCTGCCGCATCTGCTGGCTTTTGGCCTGGTTGACTCCCTGGCCAAGCGCAATGAAAACCTGGATATCTTCCGTTACGCTGCCGGGGGGTTCCGCGATTTTACAAGAATCGCTGGAAGCGACCCGGTCATGTGGCACGACATCTTTCTCGCCAACCGCGAAGCTGTCCTGCGCACATTGGATACATTTCGCAGCGACCTCGACGCCTTGCGCGACGCGGTCGATGCAGGGGATGGGCACCAATTGCTGGGCGTTTTCACGCGCGCCCGGGTTGCCCGCGAGCATTTCAGCAAAATCCTGGCCCGTCGGGCCTATGTGGACGCTATGAACTCCAACGACCTGATTTTCCTGGCAAATCCTGGTGGCCAATTGTCTGGCCGTATTCGCGTACCAGGCGACAAATCGATTTCCCATCGCTCGATCATGCTGGGCTCTCTGGCTGAAGGCACCACCGAAGTCGAAGGTTTCCTTGAAGGTGAAGACGCCCTGGCGACCCTGCAAGCGTTCCGCGACATGGGTGTGGTCATCGAGGGTCCGCACCATGGTCGTGTGACGATCCATGGTGTGGGCCTCAATGGCCTCAAGCCGCCACCAGGCCCGATTTATCTGGGTAACTCCGGTACTTCGATGCGCCTGCTGTCCGGTTTGCTGGCCGCTCAGCCGTTCGATACCGTGCTGACCGGCGATGCCTCGCTCTCCAAGCGTCCCATGAACCGTGTCGCCAACCCTCTGAGGGAAATGGGTGCGGTGATCGAGACTGCAGCGGAAGGGCGTCCGCCGATGACCATTCGTGGCGGTCACACGCTCAAGGCGCTGACTTATACGCTGCCAATGGCCAGTGCCCAGGTGAAATCCTGCCTGCTGTTGGCAGGCCTGTACGCTGAAGGCAAGACCACCGTCACCGAGCCGGCCCCGACCCGCGATCACACCGAGCGCATGCTGCGTGGCTTCGGTTACAGCGTGAAGGTTGATGGTCCTACTGCTTCTCTCGAGTCGGGCGGCACGTTGACTGCAACTCACATTGAAGTGCCGGCAGATATCTCCTCTGCGGCGTTTTTCCTTGTTGCAGCGTCGATTGCCCAGGGGTCGGAACTGGTCCTTGAGCATGTGGGTATCAACCCGACGCGTACGGGGGTGATTGATATCCTGCGTCTGATGGGGGGCGATATCACCCTGGAGAACCAGCGCGAAGTCGGCGGCGAGCCGGTTGCTGACCTGCGGGTGCGGGGCGCCCAGCTCAAAGGGATCGAGATTCCGGAGCACCTGGTGCCACTGGCCATCGACGAGTTCCCGGTATTGTTCGTTGCTGCTGCCTGCGCTGAAGGCCGTACCGTGCTGCGTGGCGCTGAAGAGCTGCGGGTCAAAGAGTCTGACCGGATTCAGGTGATGGCCGATGGCCTGTTGACCCTGGGTGTAAAATGCGAGCCGACTCCGGACGGTATTATCATTGACGGCGGCCCGATTGGTGGCGGCGAAGTGCACGGCCATGGCGACCATCGTATTGCCATGGCTTTCAGCGTGGCATCGCTGCGCGCCACTGCACCGATTCGCATCCACGATTGCGCCAACGTCGCTACTTCCTTCCCGAACTTCCTGGCCTTGTGCGCCGAAGTCGGGATTCGTGTTGCAGAAGAGGGCAAGTCGTGAACCTGAAAGCGCCAGTCATTACCATCGACGGTCCAAGTGGTTCGGGTAAAGGTACCGTTGCTGGCCTTTTGGCGCGTGAGCTGGACTGGCGTTTGCTTGATTCGGGGGCTCTGTATCGCTTGCTGGCCTTTGCCGCGAGCAATCATGGCGTTGACCTGACCAACGAAGAACTGCTGGTGACGCTGGCTGCGCACCTGGATGTGCAGTTCATCGCCGCAGAGCCTGGCAAATTGCAGCAGATCATCCTCGAGGGTGAGGATGTCAGTAATGTCATTCGTACCGAAACCGTTGGTGCCGGCGCGTCGATGGTGGCTTCGTTGCCAGCGGTACGGGATGCCTTGCTCCAGCGCCAGCGGGCATTTCAGGAAGCGCCAGGGCTGATTGCCGACGGTCGTGACATGGGGACCGTAGTGTTTCCTGATGCGCCGCTGAAGGTTTTTCTGACTGCCAGTGCCGAAGAGCGTGCTCGTCGACGTTACTTGCAGTTGAAGGCCAAGGGTGAAGATGTTAGTCTGTCGAGTCTGCTAGATGAGATTCGTGCGCGTGATGAGCGCGACACCCAGCGCGCAGTGGCCCCGCTCAAGCCGGCGGCCGATGCGATCCAGTTGGATTCCACGGAGTTGTCCATCGAGCAGGTGCTGGAACGTATCAAGAGCGAGATCGCCCTGCGCGATATCGCCTGATAACCAGGGAGGCAAGCAGGGGCACCAGTCAACGTCCTGCTGGCTTTCCTTTTATATGAACGAAACCCACATTGTCTGGAATGTGGCTGATGGGCGTATGTCTCGCCCTAATCTACAGGAATTAAAATGAGCGAAAGCTTTGCAGAACTCTTTGAAGAAAGCCTGAAAACCCTCAATCTTCAGCCGGGTGCGATCATCACCGGTATCGTTGTCGACATCGACGGCGACTGGGTTACCGTACACGCTGGCCTGAAGTCCGAGGGCGTCATCCCGCTCGAGCAGTTCTACAACGAAGCTGGCGAGCTGACCATCAAGGTCGGTGACGAAGTTCACGTTGCGCTGGACGCGGTCGAAGACGGCTTTGGCGAAACCAAACTGTCCCGTGAAAAAGCCAAGCGCGCCGAGTGCTGGATTGTTCTGGAAGCAGCTTTCGCCGCCGAAGAAGTGGTCAAGGGCGTTATCAACGGTAAGGTTAAGGGCGGCTTCACTGTCGACGTTAACGGTATCCGTGCGTTCCTGCCGGGCTCCCTGGTTGATGTCCGCCCAGTGCGCGACACCACCCACCTGGAAGGCAAAGAGCTGGAATTCAAGGTCATCAAGCTGGACCAGAAGCGCAACAACGTTGTCGTTTCCCGTCGCAGTGTCCTGGAAGCCGAAAACAGCGCCGAGCGCGAAGCTCTGCTGGAATCGCTGCAGGAAGGCCAACAGGTCAAGGGTATCGTCAAGAACCTCACCGACTACGGCGCATTCGTGGACCTGGGCGGCGTCGATGGCCTGCTGCACATCACCGACATGGCTTGGAAGCGTATCAAGCACCCATCGGAAATCGTCAACGTTGGCGATGAGATCGATGTCAAGGTTCTGAAGTACGATCGCGAGCGTAACCGTGTATCCCTGGGCCTGAAGCAACTGGGTGAAGATCCATGGGTTGCTATCAAAGCTCGTTACCCAGAAAGCACTCGCGTAATGGCGCGTGTAACCAACCTGACCGACTACGGCTGCTTCGCAGAGCTGGAAGAAGGCGTGGAAGGTCTGGTGCACGTTTCCGAAATGGACTGGACCAACAAGAACATCCACCCTTCGAAAGTCGTACAAGTCGGCGACGAAGTGGAAGTCATGGTTCTAGACATCGACGAAGAGCGTCGTCGTATCTCCCTGGGCATCAAGCAGTGCAAGTCGAACCCATGGGAAGACTTCTCTGGCCAGTTCAACAAGGGCGACAAGATCTCCGGCACGATCAAGTCGATCACCGATTTCGGTATCTTCATTGGTCTGGACGGTGGCATCGACGGCCTGGTTCACCTGTCGGACATTTCCTGGAACGAAGTCGGCGAAGAAGCCGTACGTCGCTTCAAGAAGGGCGACGAGCTGGACACCGTCATCCTGTCTGTTGATCCAGAGCGTGAGCGCATCTCGCTGGGCATCAAGCAGCTGGAAAGCGATCCGTTCTCCGAGTACGTTCAAGCGAACGACAAGGGTGCAATCGTTAAGGGTGTTGTAAAAGAAGTTGACGCCAAAGGCGCCATCATCACCCTGGCCGACGACATCGAAGCCACTCTGAAAGCTTCCGAAATCAGCCGTGACCGCGTTGAAGACGCGCGTAACGTCCTGAAGGAAGGCGAAGAGATCGAAGCCAAGATCATCAGCGTTGATCGTAAGAGCCGCGTGATCAGCCTCTCCATCAAGTCGAAAGACGATGCTGAAGAGCGTGAAGCTATCCAGAGCCTGAAAGAAACTGCTCCGGAAGCTGCTGCTGACACCACCATGGCTGCGCTGCTGCGTCAGGCAATGGCCAAACAGAACTAAGTTCTGCTTGGATAAAAAAAGGGCGACTTCGGTCGCCCTTTTTTGTGTCTGGCGTTTGCTCGTTCTGCCCGCGTTCATGGCTGTAACCCGTGTGCTGGCTGGGTTTGGCGGTTGACGCTGCGGTGTGGGCAAAATGTACTGCTTGGAGGTCGATGCAAGAATCCTCGATTAAGTCAACAGCCGGCCTGTTCAAATCCATCAGGCCATGCTAAAAACAATGAAGCAATGATCTAGCTGCTTGATAAAGAAGGGAAAAATATGACGAAGTCGGAGCTGATCGAACGTATTGTCACCCATCAAGGGCTGCTCTCATCCAAGGATGTGGAGCTGGCCATCAAGACCATGCTTGAGCAAATGTCGCAGTGCTTGGCTACTGGTGATCGGATCGAGATCCGGGGCTTCGGTAGCTTTTCCCTGCATTACCGCGCGCCGCGAGTGGGGCGTAACCCGAAGACTGGTCAATCGGTGAGCCTGGACGGTAAATTTGTACCGCACTTCAAGCCGGGGAAAGAGTTGCGGGATCGGGTGAATGAAGATGAAGGGTCGCAGGTTTAAGGCTGTCTGAAATAGGAATTATTATGCACAACCTTAAGCGTTTGCTGTCGGTTTTGTTCGTGGTTGTAGTGGCTACCGTCATTTTATTGTTTGTGCTTGAAAATCAGCAAACTGTTGCTTTGACGCTGTTCGGTTGGACTGCACCTGAAATGCCAGTGGCGGTGCTGGTTGTGCTGGTGTTGTTGGTTGGTTTGCTGATAGGTCCACTGATAGGTGCGTTTCTCGCTTTGCGAAAAAGGCGTCGCGTCGGCGCGTGAGCCTCAGCTACACAAGCTGAATTGCTGGTGTCCACCATTGGTCAATCATTCAATTTCTACTGCAGTTTTCCGATGGTTGGCGGCGGGCAGGGGGAACCTTGAAGATCGAAGGAAAGTCAAAATCACCTGCATCTTTGGCTGGTCGAGTCAGTTAGGCTGGTGACGATCATTAATAATGATTAATTTTCAGGGTGCAAAAATAAGCAAGGTAATATCTGTCGGTATAGCTGATTTTTGTTTCTCTATTTGAAAGATTGGTTTTTGTTGGGCGCATTGCTGTATAGGTCGTGAATAGTCGATGAAACGGAAGGGAAAGTTAAATAAATGACAAACGCTAAAGAACGTTTGATTGAAGACGAAAATGATTTGGTCGAGTTGCTCAAAGGTTTGTGGCAGCAAAGGATTGTTATTTTTACTGTGGCTGCTGTTATTACTCTTTCTGCAGTTGTGTATGTGTTGTTGGCTACACCTGTTTACGAGTCAAAGGTGTTTATCGAGCCGCCCACGCAAAACGATATCGCGCACTTAAATAGTGGGCGCGGCGCGGATACTGGGCTTGAGGTTATTACGATCAAGAATGTCTACGACGTTTATCTGAGGCGCCTGCAGTCTGAGTCTTTGCGTCGTAGTTTTTTTCAGAAAGTCTACTTGCCTTCGCTGCCTGAAGAGAAGCGAAAGGGGTCGCAGGATAAGCTGTATAACGATTTTAACAAGGTGCTGACTGTGGCTGTTGCGGCCAAGGACACTCCTGACCGCTTCGTTGTGAGCGCTAATGCTGAACTTCCGCAGCGTGCAGCTGAGTGGGTCGTGGATTACGCTAGAAAAGCCGGAGACTTGGCTAAAAAAGAAGTGCTTACTAATGTCAAGAGTGACGCGACGGTCAAGGCTAATAACCTGCAACAGCAAGTCACGATCGCCCAGGAAAGTATGCGTAAACAGCGTGAGGATGAGGTTGTGCAGTTGCAGGAAGCGCTGGTCGTGGCCAGGTCGATTGGTTTAGAAAGGCCGTTGATTATTTCCAGTAGTTTTTCCACGAGCTCACCTGCTATGACCGAGGGCTCGATGGCTTATATGCGGGGCAGCAAGGCGCTGGAAGCGGAAATCAATAACCTGAAAAGCCGGAAGTCTGATGACCCTTTCATCGAAAAAATCAGACCAAAAGAGGCTGCCTTGGCCTTCTACCGTGGCTTGAGTGTTGACCCGAAAGTGATCGAAGTTTACCGGCAGGATGGTGTCGTAGAGCTGTCGGATCAGCCTGTTAAGCCTAAGAAGTTGTTGGTAGTGGTGTTGGCGCTGGTGATAGGGAGCATGCTGGGGTTGGTGCTGGGTTTTGTTCGCAACTTGTTGCTCAAGACGCCTGTTTCTCTGCGTTCGTCGTAACGATTTCGTGGCAGGTTGAAAGAATGCGGCTTCACCTTCAGGGTGGCTTCGTGGTGCTGAAAATGTCACAATCCTTTCCTCGGTATCTGCCCGGAATGGTGGGCGCTAGTCAGTGGCGATGAGTCAGTGCATCATCATTGCTGCTGATTGAGCCGCTCAAACTCATACGATCGGGCTTCGTTGTGGTGAGCATTAAGTATTTCGGTTTTGATCTCTCTAAAGTCGACTTTTTCTCAGTGGTGGCGAATTTGTGGGGGCAGCAATGGCCCGCGATGGCGCGTGCATGCCTCGACGAAAAATGTGCAAATCAAGATCAAGCCGATGCTTGTGTTGGGTATGTGCCTTCTTCAGTTGATGTGCTCCGCTGCGCCTTGGCGGCTGGCCGCTTCGCGATCCTGGGAGGGCACTCGGAACCCTATTCCTGTGTCGAATCCGCCGATGAGCTACCTGAAAATTTGGCTTTGACTGCGTCAGCAGCCCTAACAGTCTCGTCTACTGCGTTCTGCTCAAGCAGATCATATGCGAGCAACGCTTACAGTTATCGAGCATGATCACCGAATTACGATAGTAAAATAGAATTTATTGTTGAGTCAGAAGCCGACTCAAGGAGCATTTTACGTGAAGACCCTGTGTGTATTTGGCACTCGACCTGAAGCAATAAAGATGGCGCCTTTGGTTCTTGCGCTCGCGAGCGATAAGCGTTTCGAGGCAAAGGTTTGCGTCACAGGGCAGCACAGGGAAATGCTCGATCAGGTTCTGGACTTATTTTCCATCGAGCCAGATTTCGACTTGAGCATCATGAAGCCAGGTCAAGATCTCACCGACGTGACCGCGGCAATTTTGCAGGGTATGAAGACGGTATTTAGCCAGTTCAAACCTGATGTGGTGCTGGTACATGGTGATACGGCCACTACGTTTGCAGCAAGTTTAGCGGCTTACTACGAGCAGATCCCTGTCGCTCATGTGGAAGCAGGTCTACGTACAGGAAATATTTATTCTCCATGGCCAGAAGAAGCAAATCGCAAACTGACCGGTGCCTTGGCCAACTTGCATTTCGCGCCTACCGAGACCTCTCGGGCTAATCTGTTGCGTGAAGGCATTGATCCGCAAAGTATTTTGGTTACCGGTAATACAGTCATCGATGCGCTGCTGGATGTGGTCGAACGTTTGGAAGAGGATGTAGAGCTGCGGGTCGAGGCGGCTGCACCTTCTGCGTTCGTTGAAGCTGAGCGAAAGGTGATTTTGGTCACTGGGCACCGTCGTGAGAGTTTTGGTGGTGGTTTTGAAAGAATTTGCGAGGCTCTTAGGGCAGTAGCGTGTCAACACCCGGATGTTGATATTGTTTATCCAGTACACCTGAATCCGAATGTACGAGAGCCGGTCAATCGGCTGCTTTCCGGTATCGACAATATCCACTTGATAGCACCGTTGGATTACTTACCCTTTGTTTATTTGATGAGTCGTTCCCACATTATTTTGACTGACTCTGGTGGTATTCAGGAGGAGGCTCCGTCTCTCGGGAAACCGGTGTTGGTTATGCGCGACACCACTGAGCGTCCTGAGGCGGTTGCTGCGGGTACGGTGAAACTAGTAGGCACGGATTCGGAAAATATCGTTCGCGAGCTCGATCATCTACTGACTGATTCAGCGTACTACAACGAAATGAGTTATGCGCATAATCCCTACGGTGACGGCAAGGCGTGTGCACGTATCGCCGAGGCACTATACGGTTTTAAAAATGCCGCTCGTTAGCCGCTGGCTGGAAAGTGATTTGGGAAGGGTTGTGCGTAACTCTTCCTATTTGCTATGTGTGCATGGCGGAAATTACGTTGTTCCCTTGGTAGTCCTCTTTTATCTCGTCAAGATTCTGGGGGTCGAGTCTTTTGGTGTCTACGCAATTTGTGCTGCTGTTGCCGCCTATGTTCAAGTGATTATTGATTATGGTTTTTCTCTAACCGGATGCCGGGCGGTGGCGCAGAATAAAGGAGACCTGCGCTTTGTCTCGGGCGTATTTTGGGAGGTTTTGCTTTCCAAGCTCCTGGTTGCCAGTCTGGTCTTATTGGTCTGCGTGTTATGTTTCTGGTTGATTGGATTGGATCAGAATATCTTCCTGCCAGCAGTTTTATCCGCCGTTTTTGTGTCGTTAACTCCAGTTTGGTTCTTTCAGGGACTTGAGTCGTTTCGTGGAGTCACATTTTTCAATGTGACGGGTAAAGTGCTTTCTTGTATTCCGGTTGTGCTGTTGGTGAAGGGGCCGGGAGATTTGTATGTTGTATTTTATTCGCAAGCGTTTTTTGCGTTTCTTGTGATGCTGGTAGTATATTTTCATACTTTTCAGGCTGGGCTTGTGCTCAAGTTGCCGCTGGCGGACTTGAATGTCGGGCGGCAGTTGCGAGAGGGCTGGCATATTTTCTCGGCAACACTGTCATCGATGGTGATTACCAATGGGGGTACGTTGTGGTTGGGGGCAAACTATCCCAGCTCGGTAGTTGGGGTGTACGCCAGCGTCGAGCGTATCGTCAAGGCCGTCAGCAGTCTGTTTGTTCCATTGAGTCAGGCAATTTATCCAATCAATAGCCGTGCGTTCGGAGCAGGGGTCAAGGTCGGGCTTCGCTCGGTGCTGCTCACGGGAGGTGCCTTTACGACAGTGGGCGTTTTTGTTGCGCTTGCTTTTCTGCTGTCATACTCGTTCTTCTTGGATTTTTTTAATTATCCTGAGCAAAGCTTTACATATTTCAAGCTGTTTTCAGCTTGGATTGTGATGGGGGTTATCAACAACGTGTTGGGCACTCAGTTGTTGACTGCGGGTGGTCATCCTCGTGTCTACGCAAAATGCTTTTATGTAACGGCGCTGGTTTTTGTCGCAGCGGCCTACGTGATGATTGGTGCCTATGCCGGGTTGGGTGCGGTCTATTCGCTTCTGGTCGCAGAAGCCGTATTGTCGATGCTCTTGCTGCTATCGAGTGTCATGGTTTTCAGGCGAGAAGGCTTTAGATGAAGCGGCGAAGTGCAGAAGTTTTTCTACTATCTCTTTTGGTTTTTTTCTCATTGGGAAACACCTTTGTTCCGTTTGGTGGGGACAAGCTGAGTTTTCTGCTGTTCGGCCTGGTCGTTGCGCTGGGAGGATTCCGCACTGCCAGTTTCTACAGCAGACGGTTTCTAGTAATCGCGCTGTTTTCTGCGCTTTGGTTTCTGGTGTTTTTGATGTCTGCCGGAAAGTTGTCGACGAAATCTGATTTTTACCTAGTTCTATTTTTCTTCGCAGTTACCTCACTGGTGGTTTTGTTTATCCCCAATCAGCGTTCAGACTTGTCGGTGTGTTTTATCTATCCGCTAACGACTCACGCACTCGCTGGTGTGGCCTTACTGGGTGCTTCCTATACTCTGGGATTGAATGAATGGGTGGAGCCGCTGTGGGGTAAGGGAATGCCGGATGTATACGCCGCTAAAGGTTTTGCGACGACTCCTCAAACCTACTCGACCCTGTCGTCCCTTGCACTTATCATGCTGCTGTATTTCGGCTCGACAATTCGTGGAGGGATGAAGCTACTGATTGGACTGGCTAATACGCTGGCGATCTTTACGTCGCTCAATAGGGTCTGGATGTTGTTCTTGACCTTGCTGGTAGGGGGGCGAGTTATCAGGAACGTGGTGACTTTTCCGCTGGCTGTGGTTGCAGTAGCCCTGTTTGTCATTGCGTTTTCTGATGTGCTGGTATTTTCAGGAACGATTTCTTCACGATTTGAAATGATGGAGCTGTTAATAGATTTTTTCGATCGGCAGAATACAATCGCTATGCTGTTCGGAGACCCATTTTATGAGGGGGTTTACTTTCAACTGCATGGGACTGATTTTTATTATGTAGAGTCCGGACCTTTCTTTGTTGCGCTAAATTTTGGTTTGGTCGGGTTGCTGGTTGTCTATGGCTTTTTCGTTGCGTGGCTTTTTTATCTGCTACCGCATTCGAGATTTTTATTTTTCTTCTCGGCCTATTACCTCCTTTTTGTTCAGGTGGCGACGCACGAGTTTTTGTCTATTTCGTTCTGGTTGTATTGGATTGTATCGATATTGATTGTTCGGCATCTGCGGAGTCGGCGGGCTAAGACGGACATGGCTAATTAGAGGTGTAGGGATGAAAGTGCTTTTTTGTGTTCGTCATAATTTTCACAGTTCGCCAGGCGGGGCACAGATACAGATATTGAAAACCAAAGCGGGCTTGGAGAAGCTTGGTGTTCACTGCGATTTGACTACAACACCCTATGGTGTTGACTATGCAGCCTATGACATTTTGCACTTGACTGATTTGACTTGGATCTACGATATCCTCGAATACCTTCAAGAGATTCAGCGGAGCGGGTGCTCAACCAAAAGGGTGCTATCTACCATCTATTGGCCTTTTGACGACTATGCGGCCAACGGCGCGCCCCCCCTTCAATCATTGGTCTATCGCCTCTTCGGTGTTGGTGGTTTTGAACGTGCCAAGGCAGCTGCAAAATTTTTGCTGCGGCGGGAAAAAATTTACCTGAAGGGTGTTTTTAATAACTACATTGATACACAGCGCAAGATTGTCCAGTCGGTGGACATGTTGTTGCCTAACTCCGAGTTAGAGTTCGAGGCGCTTGCATCGAGGTTGAACGTCAAGAAGCCGAGTTACAGAGTTATCAATAACGCAGTAGACACAAATGTTTTCGACGCAGTTGCTGCTGCAAAAATTAACCGACGCAATGACCTAGTCACGTTCGTTGCGCGCATTGACGCTCGAAAGAACCAATTGGGATTCCTGCGTTCGGTGATGAACGAAACGTTTACCATTCGCTTTATTGGTAATCCTGGGCCGAACAGCGAAGGGTATTTCGAGAAACTCAAGGCCTTGGCTAAACGTCGAGGCAATGTCGAGTTTTTCTCTCACCTGTCACAGGAAGAAGTCTTCCGGCATATGCTCGAAGCCAAGGCAAATGTGTTGACCAGCTGGATTGAGACCCCTGGCTTGGTCAGCTTGGAAGCAGCCTACGCCGGTTGTAATATTGTCGTCTCGGCCAAGGGCTCGGTTAAAGATTATTTCAGGGGTTATGCATACTATTGCGACCCTGCTGATGAAGTATCAATGCGTTCGGCCGTTAACCTGGCGCTGAGCAATGACTATAATCCGCAAATACGTGAACTTATAAGCTCGGAATATAGTTGGGAATATGCAGCAAAGCAGACATTGCATGCCTACCATTCAGTTTTGAACGGATCGAATTGATGAGTACTCGTAGCCTCACTGTCCTGGGGATCAGGGGTGTGCCCGCCCAGCATGGCGGTTTTGAAACTTTTGCTGAAAAACTAGCCCCCTACCTTGTCGCTCAGGGGTGGCAAGTTACTGTCTATTGCCAGGAAGATGGCGAGGGCGCCATTTGGGAAAGTTACTGGGAGGGGGTGCGGCGCATTCACATTCCTGTTCGTCAAGCGGGTGCCACAGGCACTATCGTATTTGACTGGAAGGCTACATGTCATGCGCTTTCCCAGCGTGGACTATTTTTGACATTGGGTTACAATACTGCAATTTTTAACTTGCTACAACGGCTCAAAGGTCAAGTCAACGTTATCAACATGGATGGCATTGAGTGGCGCCGAGAGAAGTGGGGAATAGTCGCCAAAACCTGGTTTTGGCTGAATGAGCGAGCAGGGTGCTGGATTGGTAACCATCTGGTCGCCGATCATCCCAAGATCAAGGATCACCTTGCTACCCGTGTATCGGCCGAGAAAATCACCATGATTCCCTATGGTGGTGATGAAGTGCTTGCAGCAGATGCCGGTCTGCTGGATCGTTTTGTTCTACAACCCGGTCAGTTCTCCGTCATCATTGCACGGCCAGAGCCCGAGAACTCTTTCTTGGAAATGGTTCGAGCGTTCAGTGCCAAGACCCGTAATCACCGTCTGGTGGTGTTGGGCAACTTCAACCCCCAGTTAAATGCCTACCACCGCCAGGTGATGGACGCAGCTAGTAGCGAGGTGTTATTTCCAGGCGCGATCTACGAAGCGCCGGTCGTCCAGGCGTTGCGTTATTTCAGTCGTTTTTATTTGCATGGTCACCGTGTTGGCGGCACGAACCCTTCGTTGGTCGAAGGGTTGGGGGCAGGTTGCGCAGTGATCGCGCACGACAACCATTTCAATCGTTGGGTGGCAGGACCTGAAGCCGCATATTTTGCCAATGAAGGTGCCTGCGAGGCGCTATTTGATCGATTGCTGGTCGATGAAGAGGCCGTAGCGGCGATGAAGTCCGCAAGTCGCAACCGCTTCCTTGAGCGGTTCACCTGGGGGCGTATTCTGCAAGAGTATGAGAGCTTGTTAATCGACTGGCATCCAAGCAAATAGCGGTTTGTGCCACGAGCATCGTAAATACCCACTGGCTTCCAGGGGCATAAAGCGGTCTGCAGAACCGCAGTATCATAAGACTTCACATTACAGGGAACCGTGACTAAGTCATGCTTAACACAACGCGTTACCAGCCTACCTTTGCCGAACGCTATCCAGTGGCAATGGTTGCCGCGATTGCAGATTTTCTACTGGTAGTCAGTGCAGCTCATCTGGCGCACTGGTGGCGATTCGACGTCTGGCAGCTCTCCAGCAGTTACCCATTTGCCGTTATGATCAGCGCATTGGTGGTGATGATCAGCCTGTGGGGCAGTGGCTTGTACGGGTCTTGGCGTGGTAAGTCGATTGGCAGCCAACTGGGCAGGATGTACCTTGGCTGGCTGGTGGCCATTGGAGCCCTGCTAAGCGTTGCATTCTTTCTGAAACTTTCGGAAGAGTTTTCACGCCAGTGGTTCCTGTACTTTGTCGCGACCGGCAGTGCCTTCACTGCTGCCTTTCGCATCATGATGTTTCTCGGCCTTCGGCAGTTGCGTTCTTCGGGGCGAAATCTCAAGTCAGTATTGCTGGTTGATGCCGGTGGCAGCACCGCCCTGCAATTGCACAGTGGTACGGCGCTGGATGAAGACGGTTTCCGGGTTGCGTGCAGATTACCTTTTTCCATTAATCCGGACTGGTTGGATCTTCTGGTCAGCCTAGTGGACGAGAAGGCGGTGCATGAAGTTTGGTTGTGCTTGCCGCTGTCGGCAGATACAACCCTGCGTTCCGTTATGTATGCGTTACGTCACCATACGGTAGCAGTGCGCTTCATGCCGGAACTGGGCGACCTACCGTTACTGAACCACAAGGTCAGTAATATTGCAGGGGTCTACTCGCTCGACCTCAGTTGCAGCCCGATGGACGGGCCGGCGGCAACTCTCAAGCGCATCGAAGATATTGTCATCGGTGGCGTAATATCCTTGCTGATCTTGCCGGTGTGCCTGTGCATTGCACTGGCAATCAAACTCTCCTCCCCAGGGCCAGTGGTGTTCAAGCAATACCGGACGGGCATCAATGGGCGAAAATTCAAGGTGTACAAATTCCGCTCCATGGTCGTACATCAGGAGGGCGGGGGGGATGTGACTCAGGCGACGCGCAATGATCCGAGGGTGACACGCATTGGTGCATTCTTGCGTCGTACAAGCCTCGATGAGCTACCCCAGTTCTTCAACGTATTGCAAGGACGCATGTCGATCGTTGGGCCGCGCCCACATGCCCTGGCGCATAACGACTACTACAAGGACCTTGTCGAATCGTACATGCAGCGCCATAAGGTAAAGCCGGGGATCACCGGTTGGGCGCAGGTTAACGGATACCGGGGGGAAACCGACACGCTGGACAAGATGCAAAAGCGGGTGGAGTGCGATCTATGGTACATTGACAACTGGACCTTGGCCTTAGATATCAAGATTATTTTTTGGACTGTGTTCAAAGGGTTTACTGGAAAAGCAGCCTATTGATTAACAGGTTAGGAGCGCGTCCTAGCCGATGGCGGAGAGTTGTGTGTCAGATCGATTGAGTTGCCTTATCGGTGGGGGGAAGTGGGAGCGTGCACTGTGTTGGGCTCTCGCGCTAGGCGTGTTCATTTTGGTCAGCGGGTATGTCTGGTTTGAATCTGGAAGTGCACGTAACGCTCAGGTGTATATCTGGCTGCTCTTGCCCGCACTAGTGTACGGGGTGTGCGTTGCTCTCGTGCGCAGGTCAATCCGAATTTCCTTCGAGTACTACCCTTGGCTGTTGATGTTGGCCTGGATGGCACTGAGCACGCAATGGGCGACTGGCGCCGAAGCCCCACTGTCGTTGGCCAAGCGTGGCCTATACATGGCGTGTTTTCTGTTGGCAGTAAAGATGTTGCATGACCGCGATGCGCAACTTTTACTAAACGCGATTTTATGCGCGGTGGTTGTGGTTGCAGCAGGTGCCTTGATCACGATTGTTTATCAGTTTCTCTGGTTGGGTCAGCCTTTGGAATATCGAGCTTATAGGCTCTACCGCTTGGGTATTGGGGACATTGCCGACTACGGCTGGCCGGTTGTTGCAGGTATTTTTCATGGGTCTGTGGCTGTCTGGGCGCTGGGCGTCGCCTTGGAGCGGCGCACATCCTTGCTGCGTGCACTTTTCTGGCTGGCAGTTTTCGGGGTACTGACGATCTATGTACTACTTACTTACACACGAGGCGCTTGGTTTGCACTGTTAGGCGCAGCAGGGATGGTTGTTCTGTTGCAGCGTTCCAAACGAGGCTGGTGGCTGACGGGGGGCGGAGCATTGCTGTTGACGTTGGCGATTTTCCATTTTTGGGATCGTTTGTTGATAGAAGTGCAGGTGCGACAGCTCTCTGGGCGTGGACCTATCTGGGAGTACTTCTTCCAACTGATGCCTGGCCACTGGCTATTCGGTTATGGATTGGGTACACCGTTCGAGTACAAATGGCCAACACAGGACGCTGTTTCGCCGCATGCTCATAGTCTCTACTTGCAGCAGATCTACGACAGTGGGCTAGTGTCGGTGGCGTTGATGGCCGCAGGGTTGCTGGTGGTAGGTTTGAAGGCCTGGAAGCTGCGCGATGATCCTTTTGTGCGCCTGGCGGTGCCGGTGCTTGTTTTCGCGCTCATTGCTATGCTCACGGATGTCGAGCGGATCTATAGCCGTCCGGGGACCTATTGGACAGTGTTTTGGCTGCCCCTGGCTGTTCTTTTGGCGCGCCCAGTACGGCCGGGCGATCGCCATGCGAGCTCCTGTTAGATTTGTTGAGCTAGTTTAGATGTGTTTCTAATGCTCACCCAGGCCTAAAACACCTGAGCTACCTGGGTGGGTGGTTTACGGGAAAGTTTCACACCGTGTGGCTATGGTCGGCTTCGCGGGTGAGTCGCCAACTCCAGCGGTTTCGGCATTTCAGCGGATGAAACGTATGCCAAGGCAGGGGGCTGGGGACGGAGTATTGCAGGCTAAGCCTCACACACAGCGGGGAATACTCCATAACATGCCAACCACTCACAGGTACCAACCTACTTTCGCAGAGCGCTATCCGGTTCCTTTTTTCATCGCCTTGATGGACATGATCATTGTCTTTGTCGCGGGGTTGTTTGCCTATCATTACCGCTTTAGCCAGTTTGACATGTCTGGCCGCTACAATACGGCGGTCACGGTTACGGCTGTTGTGGTTGTGGTTTGTCTGGCTCTGGGGGGGGGCTACGGTTCGCAACGGGGCCAGCCAATCTGGCGTCAGTTGAGCATCCTGATAGTTTGCTGGCTCTCTGCCGCAGGCATTTTGATGTCGTTGACATTCTTGCTAAAAGTCTCCAGTAACTACTCACGTATATGGTTCAGCGTAATGATGTTGACGGGCGGTTCCTTGTCCCTGCTGCTGCGCCTCGCAGTATTCTTGCTGTTGCGGCGTGTGCGAGGCTCCGGGCGGAACTTGAAGCATGTACTGTTGGTTGATGTTGTTGGGCAGTCTGCCAATCAGTTGAGCAGCGGGCAAACGCTCGCAGAAGACGGTTTCCATATCGCCGAAAATCTTGCGTTTAGCCAAGACATCGGTTGGTTGGATTTACTGGCTGAAAAAGTCGACAAGTCTGGTGTTCATGAGGTCTGGCTTTGCCTACCGCTAAGCGATGGCGGAGCTATCCGTTCTATTCTCTTTGCTTTGCGCCATCATACTGTCGCCGTCAGGTTCATTCCTGACTGGGGTGATATTCGTTTGCTCAACCATAAGGTAAGTTATATCGCCGGACTGTACTCGCTTGACCTAAGTTGCAGTCCAATCGATGGCCCGATTCGGGTTGTGAAGCGGGCAGAAGATCTGTTAGTTGGCGGCCTTATTAGCCTGTTAATTCTTCCTGTCTGCTTGGTTATAGCTCTGGCCATCAGGGTCAGCTCGCCGGGGCCGATCCTGTTCAAACAGTATCGTACGGGGATTAATGGCAGGCGCTTCAAGGTCTACAAGTTCCGCTCGATGGTGGTTCATTGCGAAGGGAGGGTAACCCAGGCTTCCCGTAATGATGCACGAGTGACGAGGGTCGGCGCTTTTTTGCGGCGCACCAGTCTTGACGAATTGCCCCAGTTCTTTAACGTAT
Source organism: Pseudomonas sp. JQ170C (assembly GCF_035581345.1). Classification (NCBI taxonomy): domain Bacteria; kingdom Pseudomonadati; phylum Pseudomonadota; class Gammaproteobacteria; order Pseudomonadales; family Pseudomonadaceae; genus Pseudomonas; species Pseudomonas sp. JQ170C. The sequence goes on along the minus strand of NZ_CP141608.1, from coordinate 4,456,802 downwards.
TGCAAGGACGTATGTCGATCGTAGGGCCGCGCCCGCATGCACTGGAGCACAATGAATATTACAAAGAGTTGGTAGAGTCCTATATGCAACGGCACAAGGTTAAACCTGGTATTACTGGCTGGGCTCAAGTCAGTGGTTATCGGGGTGAAACAGAAACGTTAGATAAAATGCAAAAGCGTGTCGAGTACGATCTTTGGTACATCGATAACTGGTCGTTGGGATTGGATTTGAAAATCATCCTGATGACGATTTTCAAAGGATTTATAAACAAGAATGCCTACTGAAACAACAAAGACGAGGCGCGCATTATGGGTTTTTACAGAGCTGGCAGTGCGCGATGTGAACTGGTCAGTTGTGGTTTGCCTATTTTAATCAATTGCACAATATAATTTGGTGATTTTTGTGAAAGCCACCTCACTTGCTATTTCTGACGTTATTCTCTTTGAACCTCGCGTATTTGGTGATGATAGAGGATTCTTCTTCGAAAGCTTCAATCAGCGGGTTTTCGAGGACGCTGTCGGACGGCGCGTAGAGTTTGTACAGGACAACCATTCCGCATCTGCCAAAGGCGTACTGCGTGGATTGCACTACCAGATTCAGCAGCCCCAAGGCAAACTGGTGCGGGTGGTTGAGGGCGAAGTGTTCGACGTCGCAGTCGATCTACGGCGTTCGTCAGCCACCTTCGGCAAGTGGGTGGGCGCCCGTCTTTCGGCGCAGAACAAGCATCAGCTCTGGGTTCCAGAAGGATTTGCCCATGGTTTCGTGGTGCTCAGTGAGCGGGCTGAGTTTCTCTACAAAACGACTGATTTTTATGCGCCAGCCCACGAACGTTGCCTTACATGGAACGACCCGCAGGTCGCTATTGATTGGCCATTGAACGAACAACCACAGTTATCAGATAAAGATAAACTGGGCAAGCTGCTGGCAGAGGCTGAGTGTTTCGACTGAATGTTCCTAACGCACCTCTCCAGCAAACGACCCGTTTTAGCAGTACAATGCCACTCGCGAAGCCTAGCGCCTGGTAAGTGCTGGATCCCTGGTTTTCCAAGCGAAGTGTGGTGGGCCTGCTCCGAATCCTTTCAAGGGCGTTGAGCGCAGCAGGCCGTGCCTGGCCAGGATATTCCGCCATCACTCTTACGAAACTACTGAAAAGATCAGAAAAATGACTATCTTAGTAACTGGCGGAGCCGGCTTCATCGGCGCCAACTTTGTTCTGGACTGGGTAGCTCAATCAGATGAGCTCGTCATCAACCTGGACAAGCTGACTTATGCGGGCAATTTGCAGAGTCTGGCTTCCATCGATGGCAACCCCAGGCATCTCTTCGTTCACGGCGATATTGGCGACACGATGCTTGTGGTGCGGTTGTTGGCCGAGCATCAACCTCGTGCAGTGATCAATTTCGCCGCCGAATCGCATGTCGACCGTTCGATCCATGGCCCGGAAGATTTCATCGAGACCAACATTGTCGGCACTTTCCGTCTGCTGGAAGCGGTACGTGGCTTTTGGAAAGCACTTCCTGATGACGCACAGCAGGCTTTTCGCTTCCTGCATGTTTCCACTGACGAAGTCTACGGCTCCCTCGCTACCAATGAGCCCGCGTTCACCGAGACGCACCGTTACGAGCCCAACAGCCCCTACTCGGCAAGCAAGGCGGCAAGCGATCATCTCGTTCGCTCGTACCACCACACCTACGGTTTGCCGGTACTCACCACCAATTGCTCGAACAACTATGGGCCGTATCACTTCCCGGAAAAACTCATCCCGTTGATGATCGTCAACGCCTTGGGGAATAAAGGGCTACCGGTCTACGGTGATGGTCAGCAGATCCGCGACTGGCTTTACGTCAAGGACCACTGCAGCGCTATCCGCCGCGTGCTGGAGGCTGGCAGGGTCGGCGAAGTCTATAACGTTGGCGGTTGGAACGAAAAGCCAAACCTGGAAATTGTCAATCGCATTTGCGCGCTCCTGGACGAACTGCGCCCGCGCGCTGACGGGAAATCCTACAGCGAACAGATCACGTTCGTAACGGACCGCCCTGGCCATGACCGCCGCTACGCCATCGACGCTCGTAAATTGGAACGGGAGCTGGATTGGAAGCCGGCAGAAACCTTCGAGACGGGGATTCGCAAGACGGTCGAGTGGTACCTGGGTAACTGGCAGTGGGTGGAAAACGTCCAATCCGGCAGTTACCGCGACTGGGTCGAGAAAAACTACGGTGAGCGCGCCGAATGAAGATCCTCCTGCTCGGTAAGAATGGCCAGGTAGGCTGGGAGCTGCAGCGCAGCCTAGCGCCGCTGGGCGAGCTCTTGGCGCTGAGCTCCAAATGTGAAGACCATTGTGGTGATCTGGCGGATCTACAGGGGTTGGCAGAGACGGTCCGGTCTTGGGCACCCGATGTCATTGTCAATGCCGCCGCGTATACCGCTGTCGACAAGGCTGAATCCGAGCAGGCTCATGCCGACAGAGTCAATGCGCAGGCCGTTGAGGTACTGGCACAGGCAGCGGCGCGCTCTGGCGCGCTGTTGGTTCATTATTCCACTGACTACGTCTTCCCTGGCAATGGTTGCACGCCATGGCGGGAAGTGGACGCAGTTGGACCGTTGAATGTCTATGGTCAGACAAAGCTGGCAGGTGAGCGTGCCATCCAGTCATCCGGATGCCCGCACCTGATCTTCCGCACTTCCTGGGTCTTCGCGGCGCGAGGCAATAACTTCGCCAAGACCATGCTGCGCCTGGCCACCGAGCGTGACACGCTCGGGGTGATCGATGATCAGTTTGGTGCTCCGACAGGCGCAGAGCTGATTGCTGATGTCACCGCCCATGCCATTGTTGCATGGCGTGCCAAGCCGGCGTTGAGCGGGCTTTACCATCTTGCGGCAGGGGGCGAAACCACCTGGTGTGGATATGCGCGTTTCGTCCTCGGGCTGGCCGAGGAGGCGGGTGTCTCGTTGAAGGTGAAGGCTGATGCAGTCAAGGCATTGACTACCGACGACTATCCAACGCCGGCAAGCCGCCCGGCCAACTCACGACTCGATACCCATAAACTTGAACAGGTTTTCGGACTCCAGCTTCCGGACTGGCGCTTGGGCGTCGCAAGGATGCTGACGGAAATACAAGGGAAATAACGGCAATGAAACGTAAAGGCATCATTCTGGCAGGCGGCTCGGGTACCCGGCTGCACCCTGCAACGTTGGCGATCTCCAAGCAGCTCTTGCCGGTTTACGACAAACCGATGATCTACTACCCCTTGACTACGCTCATGCTGGCGGGCATCCAGGACATCCTGATCATTTCAACTCCGCAAGACACGCCGCGTTTCGAGCAGTTGCTGGGCGATGGCCACCAGTGGGGTCTGAACATTTCCTATGCCGTCCAGCCGTCTCCTGACGGGTTGGCACAGGCCTTCATCATTGGTGAACAGTTCATTGGCAACGATCCTTCGGCGCTGGTGCTGGGCGATAACATCTACTACGGCCACGACTTCCAGTTGTTGCTGAGCAATGCGAACAGTCGGGCCGCGGGCGCAAGCGTATTTGCCTACCATGTGCACGATCCTGAGCGCTATGGCGTGGTCGAGTTCGACGCGCAGGGTACAGCTATCAGCCTCGAAGAAAAGCCAGAACAACCGAAGTCCAGCTATGCCGTGACGGGGCTGTATTTTTATGACCAGGACGTGGTCGAGATCGCCAAGGGCATCAAGCCGTCGGCACGGGGTGAACTTGAGATCACCGATGTAAACCGGGCCTACCTTGAAAACAACAGCCTTTCGGTTGAAATCATGGGGCGCGGTTACGCATGGCTGGATACCGGAACTCATGACTCGTTGCTGGAAGCGAGCCAATACATCGCTACCATCGAGCGCCGTCAAGGCTTGAAGGTTGCTTGCCCGGAAGAAGTTTCGTTCCGCCAGGGCTGGATAAGCGCTGAGCAACTCGAGAGGCTTGCAGCACCGCTCTCAAAAAATGGCTACGGACAATATTTGAAGCGTTTGTTGCAGGACAAAGTCTACTGATTGGCGCCATCGCCGGCCTGTTCACGGGCCGGTGATTTGCCCAGCTTGTTGTGAGTCAGGGCTCAGGGACCGCGATCGTCTTGAAGTGATATCAGATTGATTTGGAAACGACTCTCTGTCCCTACTGGTTTGACTCTTCCACCCTTGGGTCTAGATTTCAGATGCAGCCAAGGAAACGCTGCCCCTGAAACCCCAAGGAGTGTCACAGTATGCGTAATACCGTTCTGTCCTACCTGCTACTTCCCTTGTTCGCGAGCATTTGCTTATCCGCTGGCGCTGCGCCAAGCGCATCTCCAGCGAGCACGCCGGCTCCCATTGTCGCAACCCAGCAGGGTTCCGCTCTACTCGATCTGAACAGCGCCGATGCCGATGCCCTGCAAGCCACGCTGATCGGTATTGGAAAAACCAAGGCTCAAGCCATTGTGGCCTATCGAGACGAACATGGTGCCTTTGCATCCGTGGATGAACTGCTTGAGATCAAAGGCATTGGCAAGGTCTTGCTCGATCGCAATCGCGACAAGTTGACGGTCGACTAGCTTGATCTTTTGGCCGGTTCCCGCCGGCCTTCTTGCCGTACACAGACTTCAGCGATCCTCGGCATCCTTTGCATCCATCTCCGCATTGCGCTCATGGATGCGTTTAAGCTGTTCCTCGGTCAACGGTAGTTTTTTCGCGGTGTCGCGCAACAGCATCAGCCCGCCAACGATCGAGCCAATGGCCAGCACCAAAATCAACCAAGCATACCAGGGCATAGCATTCTCCTCTGAGCGACGAATGATGGCGAACCTGTAATTTCGAGCCGCAGCATCATTCATTAGTTCAATTATAGGCGTGGCTGGCCTGGCAGACCAATTGCGATCACCGGCCCCCCACAAGCGCGCGCATCGTTTACAATGCGCGCCGTTCAAGACTTGCCAAGAGACCAGCCCATGTCCGCCTGCCAGACGCCCATCATCGTCGCCCTGGATTTCCCTACCCGTGAAGCCGCCCTGAAGTTGGCCGATCAGCTTGATCCCGCCCTTTGCCGGGTAAAGGTTGGCAAGGAGCTTTTCACCAGCAGCGCGTCGGGCATTGTCGAAACGCTGGTCGAGAAGGGCTTCGAGGTGTTCCTCGACCTTAAATTCCACGACATTCCCAACACCACCGCCATGGCCGTTAAAGCGGCAGCGGAAATGGGTGTATGGATGGTCAATGTGCACTGCTCCGGTGGCATGCGCATGATGGCCGCTTGCCGTGAAGAGTTGGCCAAGCGTAGCGGGCCGCAGCCGTTGTTGATTGGTGTGACCGTACTGACCAGCATGGAGCGTGAGGACCTGGCCGGTATCGGTCTGGATATCGAGCCCCAAGAGCAGGTATTGCGCTTGGCTGCCCTGGCCGAAAAAGCCGGCATGGACGGGCTGGTGTGTTCGGCCCTGGAAGCCCCCGCGCTTAAGGCCGCGCACCCGTCCCTGCAGCTGGTGACCCCGGGCATCCGTCCGGCGGGCAGCGCCCAGGATGACCAGCGCCGCATCCTTACCCCGCGCCAGGCCCTGGATGCTGGCTCCGACTACCTGGTGATCGGGCGCCCGATCAGCCAGGCTGCGAATCCAGCTCAGGCGCTGGCTGACGTGGTTGCCCAGATTAGGGCTTGAGAACCAGCTTGCCGAAGTTTTCCCCGCTGAACAGCTTGAGCAGTGTTTCGGGGAAGGTTTCCAGGCCCTCGACGACGTCTTCCTTGCTTTTCAGTTTGCCGGTTGCGAGCCAACCGGCAATCTCCTGCGCGGCTTTGCCGTAGTTGGCGGCATGATCCATCACCACAAAGCCTTCCATTCGCGCACGGCTCACCAGCAGTGACAGGTAGTTGGCCGGTCCTTTGACGGCCTGCTTGTTGTTGTACTGGCTGATCGCGCCGCAGATCACCACTCGCGCCTTGAAGTTCAGACGGCTGAGCACAGCATCGAGGATGTCGCCGCCGACGTTGTCGAAGTAGACGTCCACACCTTTGGGGCATTCGCGCTTGAGGCCCTCCAGCACGTCCTCGGCCTTGTAGTCGATGACGCCGTCAAAGCCCAACTCGTCCTTGAGGTACTGGCATTTTTGCTCTCCGCCAGCAATGCCGACCACCCGGCAGCCTTTGATCTTGGCAATCTGCCCGGCAATGCTCCCGACGGCCCCGGCAGCCCCGGAGATCACCACGGTTTCGCCGGATTTCGGCGCACCAACGTCAAGCAAGGCGAAGTAGGCGGTCATGCCGGTCATGCCCAGGGCCGAGAGATAGCGCGGCAGCGGCGCCAGTTTCGGGTCGATCTTGTAGAAGCCTTGGGGCTCCCCCAGGAAAAAATCCTGCACGCCCAGCGGGCCGTTGACGTGATCGCCTACGGCAAAGCCCGGATGTTTGGAGGCGATCACTTCACCCACGCCCAGCGCGCGCATGACGTGTCCGAGTCCAACCGGAGGAATGTAGGATTTGCCTTCGTTCATCCAGCCACGCATGGCCGGGTCCAGGGACAGGTACAGGTTCTTGACCAGCACCTGGCCTTCGCCGGGCTCACCGACAGGGACTTGCTCGAAAGTGAAATCGTCACGACTGACCGCTCCGACAGGGCGCTTGGCGAGGAGGAAACGGCGATTGGTGTGGGAGGTCATGGCTGGGCTCTCGCGTTAAGGGCAAAGCTTGTTGATAGACCTTGAAAGGCATTCCGGCAAGGCATACCCGCTTGGCGAATGCAGAGTGATCCATCGGGGTGATTCAAACCTGCCTCGATAATAACCCGAGCCGATGACCCTCCAACCGGCACCCTGATGATGCTGCCAAACAGGGGCCGTCGCTGACTAGACTCCTGGCCACAGACCTCACAATGTTGCAGGAGCTAGCGATGAGCATGACTTTTTCCGGCCAGGTTGCCCTGGTCACCGGTGGCGCTGCGGGTATCGGCCGGGCGACTGCCCAGGCGTTCGCTGCCGAAGGTTTGAAGGTGGTGGTGGCGGACCTCGATAGCGCAGGTGGCGAGGGTACGGTCGAGCTGATCCGCGCCGCCGGCGGCGAGGCGGTGTTCGTGGCCTGCAACGTAACGCGCGAGGCTGATGTCCAGCAGTTGCTGGCGCGTACGGTCGAGGCGTACGGGAGGCTTGACTATGCCTTCAACAATGCCGGCATCGAGATCGAGCAAGGGCGACTGGCCGAAGGGAGCGAAGCTGAGTTCGACGCGATCATGGGCGTCAACGTCAAGGGCGTGTGGCTGTGCATGAAACACCAGTTGCCGCTGATGCTGGCTCAGGGCGGCGGTGCGATCGTCAACACTGCTTCGGTGGCCGGTCTCGGTGCGGCGCCGAGGATGAGCATCTACAGCGCCTCCAAGCATGCGGTGATCGGCCTGACCAAATCGGCGGCCATCGAGTACGCGAAGAAGAAAATCCGTGTCAATGCCGTGTGCCCGGCGGTGATCGACACTGACATGTTCCGCCGCGCCTACGAGGCCGATCCGCGCAAGGCCGAGTTTGCGGCCGCCATGCATCCGGTGGGACGTATTGGCAAGGTTGAGGAAATTGCCAGCGCAGTGCTGTATTTGTGCAGCGACGGTGCCGCGTTCACCACCGGCCAGGCGCTGGCCGTTGATGGAGGCGCTACCGCTATTTAACCGGCGTCATAGCGGGTGACGGCAGGTTTTTATGGCTGCGCAGCAGGATCAGGCCGACCATCAGGCAGCCGACCAGCAGCACTACGCCAAACACCACCAAGGCCGAGCTGGCGCCAAGGCGATCAACCAACAGGCCGGTCAGGATCACCGGAAGGCTGAAGCCCAAGTAGGCCAACAGGAAAAAGCCTGCGCTCGCGCGGGTTTTTTCCTCTCCGGCCAGATGGTTCACCGCCGATAGGCCGCTCAGGTAGATAAAGCCATAGCAGGCACTGCTGGCGACAACGGTGCCCAGCAGTACGGCGATCAGCTCGCCACGATCAGCGCCCCAGGCCAGCAGCGCATAGCTGCAGGGCAGCACCATCAGCCCGATCAGCGTGGCGCGAACCGGCGACAACCGACGAGCCCAGGGTTGGAACAGCAAGCCACAACTGATCACGCAGAACGTCGAAAACCCCGCCCAGTTGGCCAGGCCGTGTTGCTTCAGGATTGACGGCAACAAGGCAATGACCAGTCCCACACAAGCCCACGCCAGCAGAATGGCCAGGCCGTAGGCCAGGCTGCCGGCCGGGTAGAAGGGCAGGCGCAAGAGTGGCGCGCGCGTTGCCGGGCGCTGGTCGGGCAGGCGCCAGACAGCCAGCATGGCCAGGCAAGCCAGCAGCAGGTGCAGGTAGAAGCTGCCGGGCTTGAGGCTCGGGCCGTTGAGCAAAAACACGCTGGTCAGCGCCGCACCCAGGCCAAAGCCTAGCGAGGTGCTGGCCGTGACCCAGGACGCGGCACGGTGATTATCGTCGCGGTGCATCAGCTCACTCATGTACGCGGTGCCGGTGGCGGACGCCAGCGCGGTACCGATGCCGAGCAGCAATCTCGCCAGCCCCAGGGTTTGCAGGCTGGGTGCCAGCAGCATCGTCAGTGTGGCGAGGATGGAAAGGCCCAGGGCGACGAGGATCAACGCTCGACGGCCAACCCGGTCGGCGAGGCCGCCAAGCAACAACAGCACCGGCAGCACGCCCAGCACATAAGCCGAGAAGGCAATCGCAGTGGCGCCGGCGCCGTAGCCGGACAGTTCGGCGTACGCCGTATACAGCGGTGCCTGCAGATTGACCGCGAAGGTGATCAGGCACAGGGCAAAGGCCAGCAGGGCAGGGTTACGCTGGGAGGGCATGGGGGGCTCCTTGATGATGGCACGACTATCCGGCGTTCATCCGGGCCTCACAAGGCACACCCCTTCGGGATTTGTGATTAACTGTTCGGACAAAAATAGCGAACACTTTGCCATGCACCTGATACTTGACCGCCAATCATCCACGCCACTGGTGCAACAGCTGGCGACCCAATTGCAGGCCTGGATAGAGCACAAGCGCTTGCGTCCCGGGAGTCGCTTGCCTTCGATCCGTCAATTGGCGCGGGAGCAGGGGCTTAGTCAGTCCTGTGTGATCGAGGCCTATGACCGGCTGGTGGCCGCAGGCTGCCTGGAGGCACGGCATGGCGCCGGTTTTTTTGTCGCTGAACACCGGCTGATTGAGCCGCTGTTCGACCAGCCATTGCGCGATGAGGCTGTCGAGGGGCGCTGGCAGCAATTCAGTGAGGGCCATGCCGAGTTGCTCAACCTCTGCTGTGGCTGGGTGCCTTCCAGCTGGCGTGCCGCCGACGCCATTGCCCTGGCTGTGCGTCAGGTCAGTCGCGGTGCGGTAGAGGACCTGATCGACTATTGCCCGCCGCTTGGCTTGGCCAGTCTGCGCACACAGTTGCACAAAGGGCTGGGGCAGATTGGTATCCAGGTTGGCCCGAACCAGATCCTTACCACCCAAGGTGCCAGCCATGCGCTCGATCTGCTCGTGCGGGCGCTGCTCAAGCCGGGTGACAAAGTGCTGGTGGAACGCCCGGGTTACTACAACCTGTACCGGCTGCTACGCCAGCATCAGATCGAAATGCTCGAAGTACCGCGTACAGCCAGTGGGCCGGATCTCCAGGTGCTGGAAGAGATGCTCGAGCGCCATCGTCCGCGCTGTCTGTATATCAACAGCCTGTATCACAACCCCACCGGCAGCAGCCTGGCACCCAAGGTTGCCTATCGCCTGCTGGAACTGGCCCGTGAATACGACGTGCAGATCATCGAAGACGATATCTATGCCGACTTCCAGGACGGCGTGGTGACGCGCCTGGCCACGTTGGACGCCGAGCAACGGGTAATTTACCTGGCCAGTTTCTCCAAGACATTGAGCAGTTCATTGCGGGTGGGTTACCTGGTGGCGCCCCCTGCGCTGATCGCCCGGCTGGCCGAGCTGAAGATGGTCACCGGGCTTGGGACCTCGCGCTTTGCCGAGCAGGTAGTCGCGCAGATGCTGGCCACCGGGACCTACCGCAAAAGCGTGGCGCGCCTGCGCTTGCGCCTGGCCCAGCACATGGCCAAGGCGTTGGTGCAGCTGGAGGCTTGCGGGTGGGAGGTGTTCACCGAGCCTTATGGCGGCATGTTCGTCTGGGCACGCTGCCCAGGCCGCGACTTTGCCTCGCTCACGCGTGAAGCGCAGGCCTGTTCGGTACTGCTGGCGTCGGGCAGTGCTTTCGATCCTCAGGGCGCTGCCAGTGACTGGTTGCGGATAAACGTCGCCTACGCCCAGGACCAGCGGGCGCAAGCGTTCATACAGCGTGCAGGACGCCCCGTGTAGGAGCGGGCTTGCCCCGCGAAAGCGATGTAACTGTTAGATCGCTATAGCGGCAAGCCCGCTCCTACACGGATTTGCGCCAGTTGAGGATCAGCAGCGTCAGCACGCCCGCGACGATTCCCCAGAACGCCGAACCAATCGAGAACAAGGTAAAGCCCGACGCAGTCACCATGAAGGTAATCAGCGCTGCTTCCCGTTCCTTGGCTTCGTTCATGGCCACGGTCAGGCCATTCATGATCGAGCCGAACAGGGCCAGTGCGGCTATCGAAAGCACCAGCTCTTTGGGCAGGGCGGCGAACAGGGCGGCGAGGGTGGCGCCGAAGATTCCGGCAATGCCATAGAAAATTCCGCACCACACGGCTGCGGTGTAGCGTTTGCTCGGGTCTTCATGGGCGTGGGGGCCCGTGCAGATTGCCGCGCTGATGGCGGCCAGGTTGATTCCGTGGGAGCCGAAGGGCGCCAGCACCAGCGAGGCTATGCCCGTCACCGAGATCAGCGGTGAGGCGGGTACCTGGTAACCGTCGGCGCGCAGTACGGCGACGCCGGGCATGTTCTGCGAGGTCATGGCCACCACGAACAAGGGGATGCCGATGCTGATTGTGGCCGCCAGGGAAAAGCTCGGTGTGGTCCACACCGGCGTGGCCACCTCCAGGCTGAAGCCGCTGAAGTCGAGCAAGCCCATCACCCCCGACAATGCGGTACCGACCAACAGTGCGGCGAGCACCGCATAGCGCGGCGACAGGCGCTTGATAATCAAGTAGCTGAAGAACATTCCCAGTACCAGCGCGGTCCGATGCTGCGCTGCAATGAATATTTCGCTGCCGATCTTGAACAGGATGCCGGCCAGCAAGGCTGACGCCAGCGAGGCGGGGATGCGCTTGACCAGGCGTTCAAAGCTGCCGGTCAAGCCGCAGATCACCACCAGCACGGCGCAGGTGATGTAGGCGCCGATGGCTTCGCCGTAGCGGACGCCGCCCAGGCTTGTGATCAGCAGGGCGGCGCCCGGTGTCGACCAGGCGACGGTAATGGGTGTGCGGTATCGCAACGACAGGCCAATGCTGCAGACGGCCATGCCGATGGACAGGGCCCAGATCCAGGAGGAAATCTGCGCGCTGGTCAGGCCGGCAGCTTGTCCGGCCTGAAACATCAGCACCAGGGAGCTGGTGTAGCCGGTCATCATGGCGATAAAGCCGGCGACCACGGCCGAGGGGGAGGAGTCGGCCAACGGGCGCAATTGCGCGGAACTGGCGTCGGGCATGAGGCAATCCTTGTGCAGGGTGTAAGCAGATTTTTCAGACTACCGTGCAGGTCCTTGATCTTTGCCATACAGCAACCATTGCAATTAGCCGTACAGTCGCCAACTATGTGGGCGGGTACGTTTCAGCCATTGAATGGGGGAAGTGATGTACAAGGTTTACGGTGATTACCAGTCGGGCAACTGCTACAAGGTCAAGCTGATGCTGCATCTGCTCGACCTGCCCTATGAGTGGCACTCGGTGGATATCCTCAAGGGCGAGACGGAAACCCCGGCGTTCCTGGCCATGAACCCCAATGGCAAGGTGCCCGTGCTCGAGCTTGAAGACGGTACTTACCTGTGGGAGTCCAACGCGATTCTGAACTTCCTCGCCGATGGCAGCGAGTACTTGCCTACCGAACCGCGTCTGCGTACCCAGGTATTGCAGTGGCAGTTCTTCGAGCAGTACAGCCATGAGCCGTACATTGCCGTGGCGCGCTTCATCCAGTTTTACCTGGGGCTGCCTCAGGACCGCCTGGAGGAATACAAGACCTTGCACAAGGGCGGCTACAAGGCGCTGCGGGTCATGGAGAAACAGCTGCAGTTAACGCCGTATCTGGTGGGTGATCGCTACTCGATCGCCGACGTTGCCCTCTACGCCTACACCCATGTCGCCCACCAGGGCGGTTTCGACCTGGATGCGTATCCGGGCATCCAGGCATGGCTGGAACGAGTGGCCAGCCATCCCCGTCATGTGACCATGATCGGCTAGTTGGCGCCGGCGTGCCTGTCAGGCGGCGAAACGCTTGTTGAGGTAGTCGATGATCACCTTGGATTCATACATCCAGGTGGTCTTGCCGTCTTCTTCGATACGCAGGCACGGCACTTTGACCTTGCCACCTTCGGTGAGCAGGGTCTGGCGGTCCTGTTCGTTGTTCTTGGCGTCGCGCAGGGTTACCGGCACGTTCAGGCGGTGCAGGGTGCGGCGGGTTTTCACACAGAACGGGCAAGCGTGGAACTGATACAGACTCAGGCCCTTGGCCTGCTGCTCGACCAGGGCCTGGGCGGCCGGGTCACGCTTGAGCTTGGCCGGGCGGCTGGCCCAGTCAGCGAAAACGATCAACTGGCCAAGGCCCACACGCAATGCTTTGACGATCATGGCAACTCCTCGGAATGAAAAAAGCCGACCCACGAGGGTCGGCTTGCAGGCCTGCCCGATTACTTGATCAGGCTGAGAAACTCGCTGCGGGTCGCGGCGTTTTCGCGGAATTCGCCGAGCATCACCGAGGTGATCATGGTCGAGTTCTGCTTTTCCACACCGCGCATCATCATGCACATGTGCTTGGCTTCGATGACCACCGCCACGCCCAGGGCGCCGGTGACCTTCTGGATCGCCTCGGCGACCTGGCGGCTGAGGTTTTCCTGGATCTGCAGGCGACGTGCGTACATGTCGACGATCCGGGCTACCTTGGAGAGGCCCAGCACCTTGCCATCCGGGATGTAGGCCACGTGGGCCTTGCCGATGAACGGCAGCATGTGGTGCTCGCACAGCGAGTACAGCTCGATGTCCTTGACCAGGACCATTTCGCTGTTGTCGGAGCTGAACAGGGCGCCGTTGGTCACTTCTTCGAGCGTTTGTTCATAACCGCGGCAAAGGTACTGCATGGCCTTCGCAGCCCGCTTGGGCGTGTCGAGCAGGCCCTCGCGGGAGACGTCCTCGCCGAGCTGGCCGAGGATAGCGGTGTAGTTCTGTTCCAGGGACATGGATCTACCTGTGGGAATTATCGCAAACGCGAAGGGTACGGCGGCTGTGGCGGCGCTGCAAGTACGGCGTTACTCGTCACGGCCTTCGAGCATGGTTCGTTTGAGCATCACATACACCGCGCCGGTGCCGCCGTGGCGGGCCTGGCACGAGGTAAAGCCCAGTACCTGAGGGTGCTGGCGCAGCCAGGTATTGACGTGGCTCTTGATCATCGGCTTCTTGCCATCCAGGCGTACCGCCTTGCCGTGGGTGACGCGTACGCAACGTACTTCAAAGCGGGTCGCCTCGGCGAGGAATGCCCAAAGGGTTTCGCGGGCTTTTTCCACGTTCATGCCGTGCAGGTCGAGACTGCCTTCAAAGCCGACCTGGCCAAGCTTGAGCTTGCGCATCTGGCTTTCCTGGACGCCGTCACGGCTCCAGTGCAGGTCGTCCTCGGGGCCGACATCAATGACAAACTGGTCTGAGAGGCCATCGACCACAGTCTGGTCGCTGCGCACCGTGGCGGCTTGGCGCAGGCCGGCCAACTGCTTGCGGTCGGCCTTGGGTTTGCCGACCTCGGCGCGATCATGCTTGATCGGCTTGACGCCGCGCATCTCGCTTTTGAACAGGGAAAAATCGTTGTCTTGCATGTAAGCCTCCGCCTGGGCGGCTTAGTTTACGCGACTCCCCCGCAGGTTGCAGTCAATCGTGCTTCTTCATCAGGTGCGGCGACAGGTTCAGTTCGCGGCTGCGCCGCAAGCGAAGACGGCTGCGGCGCCAGAACCAGATACCCAGGTACAGCAGCACCAGGCCAGCCGCGAGAATCACCGCGGCGCCGGCGCGATTGGCATTGAGCTCGGCCAGCGCTTCAGGGTTGCCCAGCAGGCTGGCGGCGCCAGCCATGGCCAACAAGACACCCGCGGTGGCCAGCAACGTAGAAAAAGCCGCCGCCAGGCGAGCGCCCCAGTTACGTGGTTGACGCTGGCGCAAGCGCTTGGCATCGAAACCGTCCTTCAACTTCATGCCGATTCCTCTATGGATATCCGCAGTTGGACTGAAACGCCGCCAGGTGGTTCCGCCAGCCCGTCGGACGACCTGTCAGATCAGGCTGCTGGTCGGTGCCACGCAGGCGAAGTTGTCGGCCATGATCGCCATCTCGCTCTGCTGGATCTGCGCTGCAGCAATGACGCCGTCCTTGAACGGCAGATCGCGGGTGGCGCACGCATCCTCGATCAGGGTGCAACGGTAACCATAGTCCTTCGCCCGGCGCACGGTAGTGCTGACGCTGGAATGGCTCATGAATCCACAGACGATCAGGTCCAGGTGGCCGTAGCTCTGCAGGGTTTCATGAAGCTTGGTGTTCTTGAAGGCGTTGGGCATGCGCTTCTCGATGATCACCTCGTCACCCTGGGGCTCGAGGCCCGGGATGAACTCGCCACGCGAACCTTGGGGGTCGAACAGGCCGCCGACGGTGCCCAGGTGGCGCACGTGGATGATCGGGCGACCGGCCTTGCGGGCAGCCTCGAGCATTTTAGCGATGTTCTTTACAGCCTCGTCCATGCCAGACAGCGCCAGCGGACCGCTGAGGTACTCTTTTTGCGCGTCGATAATGACCAGGCTGGCGTTGCTCAGTTTGGCCGGCGGATAGCCGCGGCCGCTGAGGTGGAACATCGTCGTTGGAACAGACATCAAGGGCTCCTTTGGATAGGGCTTTTCACCTATTGTCCCCTGCCTGAGCACTTATGTGAATCGCTTCGCGTACAAGCGGCGTGGTTAGTGGCCTGCAGCCACCTCGGCAATTCTCCTACGTGTCGTTTTCGGCGACCTTTTCTGTGACCGGGCTGTTAGAATTGCAGGTCGTCTTTCAAGGAGTCTGTCGTGATCACTTCTCGCCTGCGCACCCTGCGCGATCATATCCGTTGGGCTGTCAGCCGCTTCCATGAGCGTGGCCTGTTTTTCGGGCATGGCGCCGACAACGCCTGGGACGAGGCGCGTCTGTTGGTGCTGGGTTCGGTCCATCTGCCCTGGGAAGTTGCCGACAGCTACCTGGACTGCCAGCTGGAAGATGACGAGTTGGTGCACCTGCAACGCCTGCTCAATCGCCGCATCGAAGACCGTGTGCCCACTGCCTACCTGTTAGGGGAGGCGTGGTTCTGTGGCATGTCCTTCATCGTCGACGAGCGTGTGCTGATTCCGCGCTCGCCCATTGGCGAGCTGATTGAAAAGCGCTTCGAGCCGTGGCTGGCCAGCGAACCTGCGCGCATTCTCGACTTGTGCACGGGCTCCGGCTGCATCGGTATCGTCAGTGCCGAGGTGTTCCCGGACGCCGAAGTGGTGCTGGCCGACTTGTCGTTTGAAGCGCTGGAAGTGGCCAATCAGAACATCGAGCGTCATGGCCTGGAAGAACGGGTTTACACCGTCCAGGGTGACGGCTTTGAAGGTTTGCCGGGGCAGCGTTTCGACCTGATCCTGTCCAACCCGCCGTATGTCGATGCCGAGGATTTCGCCGACATGCCTGAGGAGTACCACCACGAGCCCGAGCTGGGCCTGGCCTGTGGCAACGATGGTCTGGACCTGGTGCGGCGCATGCTGGCCGAGGCTGCCGACCATCTGACTGAGAAAGGCTTGCTGATCGTCGAGGTGGGCAACAGCCAGGTTCACGTCCAGGCGCTTTATCCAGAAGTGGATTTTGCCTGGCTGGAGTTCGAGCGCGGTGGACACGGGGTGTTCATGCTCACGGCGGATCAGTGCCGGCAGCACCAGGGATTGTTTGCTTCCAGGGTCTGAGTCTTGATCGCGGGGCAAGCCCGCTCCTGCAGGAGTGGGCTTGCCCCGCGTTGCATTCAGCGGTGGGTGGCAATCCAGATCAACAGCCCGGCCTGGAACACCGAGAACGCCACCAGGCAGGTGATGGTGAATCGCAGGCCGCTGTCTTCACGACGGTACTTGCTTACCCGCTCATCGCGTTCGCGCAGTTGTGCTTCTTTTTCCTGCAAGGTCTGCTCGGCCTGCTGAAGCATCTGCGCCGCCTCAAGGATTTCCACGCGCTGCACCTTCTCGGTGTTCCAGCCGCCCTTGAGCTCGCCGACCTGCAATTCGACATAGCGCCCCTTCAGGTGCTGGGCGTCCGCGTATTCCACTTCCAGCCCGTGGCTGTGGAGCACGTGATCGCGGCGCAGGCGGGTGTCCTCGTTCAACGCATCCTTGTTCGCCAGCGCGCCGCCTTCAACGCGGTAGTGCGACCATCTGCGCTGCGCCCAGCTCACCGCTTGGGCGAGCATGAAGCGTCCAAGGCCGCGGTTGAGCGGTTCGATCTGCAGGCCGCTGTCGGGGCCGATGTGCACTCGCTTTTCCGGGTGGTCGACCCAGATATCCAGCTGGTTCTGTTCCTTGCGCACCTTTTGCCCGGGCAACTGGATGGCCATGCGCAGTAGGCTGGTGTCCTTGTTGTGCCGCTCGGCATAGCCGTACTGCACAAAGCGCAGCGGCCGCGCGCCGCTGTTGCGGTCGGTCGGCGATGGCGCCAGGCGCAGCATCTGGAAATGCTCCGGGGCAACGTCTGCCCAGGGCAGTGGGGCAGGTTCCGGCGCTTCCTCTTGGGTGTCGGGGGCGTCCTGGGGGGCGGCTTCAGTCATCACGGCGATCCTCTTGTGCGCAGCAGGCTGGACACAATCACGAGGCCAGCATCGGCTTTATCGGCAGGATCGTCCGGGACTGGAGGCACAATTTCGGTGAACGCCGTTCAGGTAGCAGGCAGCCTGTGGATAAAGTCGACAATCCGCTCCCCCAGCTCGCTGGCTTGTGGCAATTTCGGATTCAGATAGCTGTCACGTTGCTGGCTGGCATCAGCAGGGGCAATGCGCAGCATGTGGTTCATGCCCTGGATCAACGCCAGCTCGGCGTCCGGCTTGGCGGCCTTGAGACGTTCGGCATTGCTGACATCGACCTGGACATCATGGGTGCCCTGGACGATCAGTGCCGGCACCTTCACCTTGCCGAACGCGGTAGCCGGATGCTGGCGAAACAGTGAGATCAGGTAAGGCTGCACCGAGGGGCGCAGTATGTCCCGCAGGGGCGGCGGGACATTGAGGGTGGTGTGGCCGGCCCTGAGCGCATCGAGCGCCTGGGCGGCGGCGGGCTTGTAGCGGGGCGCCAGGCGGTCGACCAATTGTGCGCGCATGACCTCGTCGACCGGGCGCCCGCTGCCCGCCACGCTAATCAGCGCGCTGGCGTCGCTGGGCTCTGCCGCCAGGCTTGCGATCAGTGCACCTTCGCTGTGTCCAAGCAGGATCAGGGCGCCGAAGCGGGGGTCGGCCTTGAGCTTCTGGCTCCAGGCCACCGCATCGGCGACATAGCCTTCGACACTGAGGTTGCGCTCATCCGGCGTGGCTGCCTGGCTCGCGGCCACGCCGCGCTTGTCGTAGCGCACGCTGGCGATACGGTTTTTCGCCAGCACCAGGGCCAGTTGCCTGAGGTTGTCGGTATTGGCGCCGTCGGGATTGTTGCCGTTGCGATCGGTCGGCCCGGAACCCGGGATGATCAGCACCACCGGCGGCGGCGCTTCGGTACGCGGCAATAGCAGGCTGCCGTATAGCGTGCCGCTGCTCGTAACAAGACTGATCGGGCGTTGCAGCACCGTGGGGGCGGCGGCCTGGACCAGGCCGCAGAACAGCAGGGCGACTACCGCGAGAACGCGCAACATCATGAGGCCACTATCGGGAAGGTGGAGTTTGGACCGGGGCCATGGCAGAAGGTTCGCAGTCAGGGATGAACTGAATGGTTAGCCTGCGTATACTGGCGGCCTTGTTCAAATCAGGCTGATTCGCGGAGCGTCCTGCATGTCCGGCAATACCTACGGCAAGCTGTTCACTGTCACCACCGCTGGCGAGAGCCATGGTCCGGCGTTGGTCGCCATTGTCGACGGCTGTCCGCCGGGCCTGGAGATCTCGCTGGCCGACTTGCAGCACGACCTTGACCGGCGCAAGCCCGGCACCAGCCGGCACACCACCCAGCGCCAGGAAGCCGATGAAGTCGAGATTCTGTCGGGCGTGTTCGAGGGGCGTACTACCGGCTGCTCCATCGGCCTGCTGATTCGCAACACCGACCAGAAGTCCAAGGACTATTCGGCGATCAAGGACCTGTTCCGCCCGGCACACGCCGACTACACCTACCACCACAAGTACGGTGAGCGCGACTACCGTGGCGGTGGTCGCAGCTCGGCGCGTGAAACCGCAATGCGCGTAGCGGCCGGTGCCATTGCCAAGAAGTACCTGGCGACCCAGGGCATTCAGATCCGCGGCTACATGAGCCAGCTCGGCCCGATCGAAATCCCGTTCAAGACCTGGGATTCGGTCGAGCAGAACGCCTTCTTCAGCCCTGATCCCGACAAGGTCCCGGAGCTGGAGGCCTACATGGACCAGCTGCGCCGTGACCAGGACTCGGTAGGTGCCAAGATCACCGTGGTCGCCGAAGGCGTCACGCCTGGCCTGGGCGAGCCGATCTTCGACCGTCTGGACGCCGAACTCGCCCATGCCCTGATGAGCATCAACGCGGTCAAGGGCGTAGAGATCGGCGCCGGTTTCGCCAGCGTCGCCCAGCGCGGCACCGAGCACCGTGACGAGATGACCCCTGAAGGTTTCCTCAGCAACAACGCCGGCGGCATCCTCGGCGGGATTTCCTCCGGCCAGCCAATCGTCGCCCATCTGGCCCTGAAGCCGACGTCGAGCATCACTACGCCGGGGCGTTCCATCGACATCCACGGCAATCCGGTGGAAGTGATCACCAAAGGTCGTCACGACCCGTGCGTCGGCATCCGTGCAACACCGATCGCCGAAGCGATGATGGCCATCGTGCTGATGGATCACCTGCTGCGTCATCGCGGGCAGAATGCCGACGTGAAAGTGACCACTCCGGTACTGGGCCAACTGTAATGCCAGCACGTGCCAATCGCGCCGCGGCCTGTTGAGCCGTGGCGCCGATTCCTTACTGGCGGTTGTCCAGCTTCTACCTGTTCTACTTTGCCTTGCTCGGTTCTACAGCGCCTTTTCTGGCGCTGTATTTCGATCACCTGGGCTTTTCCAGCGCGCGTATCGGCGAGTTGGTCGCCATTCCCATGCTCATGCGCTGCATTGCGCCCAACCTCTGGGGTTGGCTGGGTGATCGCAGCGGTCAGCGCCTGCTGATCGTGCGCCTGGGGGCGCTGGCCACGCTGGCGACCTTCTCGCTGATCTTCTTCGACAAGAGCTATGCCTGGCTGGCGCTGGTGATGGCGTTGCATGCCTTCTTCTGGCATGCGGTGTTGCCGCAGTTTGAAGTCATCACCCTGGCGCACCTGCAGGGCCAGACTGCGCGTTACAGCCAGATCCGCTTGTGGGGGTCGATCGGATTCATTCTTACCGTGGTGGGCCTGGGGCGTCTGTTCGATGGCCTGAGCCTGGATGTGTATCCGCTGGCGCTGGTGATCATCATGGCCGGTATTGTGCTGGCGAGCCTCTGGGTACCCAACGCCCAGCCACCCGGGCAGAACGAGCGCAGCAGCGGGGGAGGCTTTCTCAAGCAACTGGCCAGCCCGGGTGTGGCGGCGTTTTACACCTGTGTGGCACTGATGCAGCTCAGTCACGGCCCGTACTACACCTTCCTGACATTGCACCTGGAGCATCTGGGCTACAGCCGCGGCATCATCGGCATGCTCTGGGCCCTGGGCGTGGTGGCCGAGGTGTTGATGTTCCTGGCCATGAGCTGGATTCTGGCCCGCGTGTCGTTGCGCCGGGTACTGATGGCCAGTTTCGCCCTGGCTGCCCTGCGTTGGCTGCTGCTGGGCAATTTTGCCGAGCATGTGGGCGTGTTGCTGTTTGCCCAGTTGCTTCACGCGGCCACGTTCGGCAGTTTTCATGCCGCCGCTATCGCCTTTGTGCAGCGCAGTTTTGGCGCGCGCCAGCAGGGGCAGGGGCAGGCCTTGTATGCCGCCCTGGCCGGGACAGGGGGGGCGCTGGGTGCGTTGTATTCGGGCTACAGCTGGAACCTGCTGGGCGCCGCTACCACCTTTAGTATTGCCAGCGTCGCCGCCCTGGCGGCAGCCGTTATCATTGCGACTCGAATGAAAGAGGACAGGGCTTGAGCCTTGGCCGTGACCATTGGCCGGAATAAGGAGTTGCCCTGATGAGCAGCCTGACCGTGTATCACCAGTCCACCCCGGATATCCCGAACAAAGTCCTGACCCATCTTGAAGATATCGCTGCCACCCTGGCCGAGCACGGCGTGCGCTTCGAGCGCTGGCAGGCCCAGGCGTCGCTGCAGTCGGGTGCCAGCCAGGAGGAGGTGATTGCTGCCTATCGGCAGGACATCGACACGCTGCTGAGCGAACGCGGGTACACAAGCGTTGATGTTGTCCGCGAGGCGGATGCCAGCTTGCTCGAAGAACACACGCGTGACGAAGACCTGGTGCGCTTTTTCGCCAGCGGCCGTGGCTTGTTCACCCTGCATATCGAGGACTACATCTATGCGGTGCTGTGCGAGAAGAGCGACCTGATCTGTGTGCCGGCCGGTATTCGGCACTGGGTCGATTTCGGGGAAGACCCGCGGTTTGTGGCAATCGGCCTGGGCAACAGTCGAGAGGGTGGGGTGGTGACGTTTACCGGTGAGAAGATCGCTGCAGGGTTCCCCCGGCTGGACGATTGAAAAACGCGGGCAAGCCCGCTCCCACAGTGTGGGAGCGGGCTTGCCCCGCGCTGCATTCACCTATCGATAAGTCGGCAACGCAAACCGCTGCTGGCTCTGCAACATGGAAATCACCGGCAATTCACTGGCCTGCTCGGCCAGGTCGCGGCGAATGGCACTGATGGCCCAGGACAACTGTTCGGCACAGTGCATCTGGCCGTAGGAAAGCGAGCGCTTGATCTGCTTGCCATCTGCTGCACGCAACGTCAGCAGAATGCCGCCGTCGGGGCGCGCCTGGGTGGTGACGGCGTAGGCGGAGAATACCGAGGCGAATTTTTCCTGGATGAGGTCCATATCAGCTCCTGACTGTAGATGGCAGACATGGAGTGATGGGTGCAGTGACTGTGCCAGTTTTTACTTTCTTTAAAAACCTTTTAAAAACAGCATGTTGCGGTAATTTACCGGGCGCTTCACCGTGCATTCTGCAGGGCCGTGCAGTTTGCGCCGTGCATTTTGCATGACGGCCTGGCCAATAGATTTACGCTGTCGGGGCAATGACTTATCTGACGTTGACCTGAAGTGGCTAGTGACAAAGACTTGGGCTTTACCGGCCACCAGGAGGTTCCCCATGTCCGACCCACGTACGCCCGTGCAGATGAATGATGACGAAGCGGCGGAATTTGCCGAGCAGGTATTTGATCGCGCCCGGCAGGGTGATGCCACCATGCTCGATCGCCTGCTGGAAAAAGGCCTGCCGGTCAACCTGCGCAATGGCAACGGCGATACCTTGCTGATGCTCGCCAGCTATCACGGTCATCTGGATGCGGTGCGGGTGCTGTTGAGCCATGGCGCCGACCCACAAATCGCCAACGACAAAGGCCAGTTGCCTATCGCCGGCGCGGCATTCAAGGGCAATCTGAACATGATCCAGCTGCTGCTGGAGCAGGGCGCCCAGGTCGACGCTACTTCAGCCGATGGTCGCACCGCACTGATGCTGGCCGCCATGTTCAACCGCACCGGCATCGTCGAGTATCTGCTGGGCAAAGGTGCCAACCCTGCGCACCGTGATGCCCAGGGCACCACAGCGCTCGCAGCGGCCCAGACCATGGGCGCCAGCGACACCGCTGCGCAGTTGCAGGCGCTGGTCGGCTAACCCCCAGGGGGCTTTTGCGGCTATCCTTGGCGACTTTTTTTATCGTCGCAGGGCCCCTTCATGAAATCCCAACTGGTCGAACTCATCGGCAAAATCAGCGCTGGCTGCATGCGCGAAGACGATATCGAGCGTATCGCCGACGAAGCCGCCCAGGCCTACGCCGACCCGCAAGCCTTCCTCGCCGCCAACCCGGACATCAACTACGACGACAGTTTCCCGTTCCCCCTGGGTGAATGGATCATCGTCGGCAGCCTGCCAGACACCGTGCTGTTCCAGGCCGATACCTACCAGGACCTGTTCGCCCAGATCGTCGACTCCTTCGACAAGAGCGTCCCCTTTAACCTGAAATCCAAGCAATTGGCCAAGGTCGAGCCATTGACCGCACTCAATCGTATCCAGGTGCAGATGGGGGCGATGAACAAGGAGGCGGGGGGCTATGTGCTGATGAACTTCAGCCAGTTGCTCGATGATGAGCTACAGATGGTGCTGGTCGGCAACGATGACCTGGCGCGGGTGCTGGAGCTGTGCGCCGAGGTGGGGATTGCCGCAGCACCGGCACTGGAGGCGCTGCGGGTGGCAGTACACGTTTAACCCAGCGCGGTATCGAGAAACATCATCACTGCAAAGCCGCCCATCAGGCCGAGGGTGGCTGAGGTCTGATGACCGTTGCGGTGGGTCTCCGGGATCACCTCATGGGACACCACGAAGATCATTGCGCCGGCAGCCAGGCCCATGCTCACGGGGTAGGCAATGGCAAAGCCGGTGGAGATGCCCAGGCCGATGACTGCGCCGATGGGCTCCATCAGGCCGGAACCGATGGCCACCAGCGCGGCCTTCAGGGTCGAAAGCCCGGTGGCGCGCAGGGCCAGTGCCACTGCCAGGCCTTCGGGAATGTCCTGGATGGCGATGGCGCTGGTCAGCGGCAGGCCGACATTCAGATCCCCATTGGCGAAACTCACACCGATAGCCATGCCTTCGGGCAGGTTATGCAAGGTGATCGCCAGCACGAACAGCCACACCCGGTTGATCCGTTCGGCTTGCGGCCCGCACGGGCCGGTGCTTTCGTGCTCATGCGGGGTGAAGCGGTCGAGGCCCAGCATCAGCAAGACCCCAAGCCCCATGCCAACCACCACGGTCAACGCTGCATAGGGACCATTGCCGGTGATCTCGCGAGCGGCATCCAGGCCAGGCAATATCAGCGAGAACGAACTGGCGGCGAGCATCATGCCGGCGGCAAAGCCAAGCATCACGTCCTGGCTGCGGGCACTGACTTCCCGTAATACCACTGCCATGACCGCGCCCAGGGCCGTAGAGGCAAACCCCGCAAGGCCACCGAGCATGGCCATATGAAGGTTCTCCTGATGATCGCCGTGTACGGCGTTCCAGGCGCTGGCCATCAACAGGCCAAGCACCACCAGCAGGCTCAGGCCCAATCCGGCACTCAGCCAGGGCGTGGTTTGCGCCTGTTGCAGCCATGCGTTCCAGAGGGAAACCGGAGCCGGGCTGCTGGAGCTTTGAGCGGGGGGCATAGCGACCTCACTGAAGCAATTTGATGGTTCGAGTGTAACCAGCGTTGTCATGGCGCAGCCAACGAATCGCCTCTATGGGGCTTATAGCCAGCTATCCTTCTGGGCGAATGCGATCACGGGAGCGAGACCATGGGTTCCACCTTCAATGGCCTGGTAGGCCTGATTATCCTCGCGCTGGATATCTGGGCGATCATCAATGTGGTCAAGAGCAGTGCCGGCATGGGCGCCAAGATCCTGTGGATCTTGTTGATCCTGTTGCTGCCGGTACTGGGCTTGATTATCTGGGCGATTGCCGGGCCGCGAGGGAATGTGCGGTTGTAACCGTTTCGCGGGGCACGCTCGCTCAGCGTGCCCCGCGAAATCCATCCTTCAGATCAACCACGCCCCTTCAAGCTCCAGCAATATTTGCTTGCGCTCAACCCCCCCTGCATACCCGGTCAGCGTCCCGTTGCTGCCGATGACTCGGTGACACGGCACGATGATCGAGATCGGGTTGGCACCGTTGGCGGTCCCGACCGCGCGAACGGCCCGCGGACGATTGATCTGCTGCGCCAGGTCGCCGTAGCTGCAGGTCGTGCCGTAGGGAATACGTTGCAAGGCAGCCCAGACCTCGCGCTGAAACGCCGTGCCCTGAGGCGCCAGCCGGAGCTGAAACTGCTCCCGTGTGCGGGCAAAGTACTCATCCAGCTGACGCGCCACTTCATCCAGTTGATTGCCTGCGAGCTGCCATTGGGTCGGCAGTTCCCAGGGCTGTGCGGCGTCCATGTGGACAAGGTGCAGTCCATGTTCGTCACCCGCCAGTAACAGGGGGCCAAGCGGGCTGGGCAGGTAGCGGTAATACATGACAGGAAGCCGGTTGCGAGTTGAGTAGGCAAAGATACCGCACACAGGGGACTTGTCGTCATCGGCAACGCCAGCGGCCGGCAGGACAACGAAATTTTCACATTCGATTATGGAAAATCCGCGCGCGCAATTATCCATTCGCCGAATGGCCGTGCATTGCCCTCGGGTTTAGTGCACATTTGCCGATTCGTTTTTTCGCCTTCTTGAATCAATCCTAGGGATCTTCCAATCCATGGCTAACACGGACGCCTTGAGTGATCAGCGGGCTGCGTCGCGCCCGCTGCAACCAACGCTAAAATCGCACCTGGCCTACACCCTGCTGTGCGGCCTGGTGATCATGCTGATGCTCAGCCTGGTACGCCTGGCACTGCTGATCTACAACAGCGACATGATTGGCGACACGCCGATGTCGACTGTCGCCGAGGGCTTTCTCAATGGGCTGCGCTTCGACTTGCGGGTCGTGGTCTACCTGAGCATCCCGCTGCTGTTGGCCGTCCTCAGTGCTCGCGCCATGGCCGCGCGCGGTCTGTTCCGGGCGTGGTTGACCATCACCTCGAGCATCGTGATGTTCCTGGGCCTGATGGAGCTGGACTTCTACCGCGAGTTCCACCAGCGCCTCAACGGCCTGGTGTTCCAATACGTGAAGGAAGATCCCAAGACCGTACTGAGCATGCTCTGGTACGGCTTCCCGGTGGTGCGTTACCTGCTGGCGTGGATTTTCGGTACCTGGCTGCTGAGCCTTGTGTTCAAGGGCATCGACCGCCTGACCCGTCCGCGTGGCACCTATGAGAACAACGTGGCCGGAAGCCGCAGCGTGGCGCCCTGGTATGTGCGTGGCGTGGTGTTCTTCATGATCCTGCTGGTCGCGGTCATCGCTGCCCGCGGCACCCTGCGCCAGGGCCCGCCCATGCGTTGGGGCGATGCCTTCACCACCGACTCGAACTTCGTCAACCAACTGGGCCTCAACGGCACCCTGACCCTCATCGACGCGGCCAAGAGCCGGTTCGGTGAAGACCGTGCCAACATCTGGAAGTCGACCATCGAGCAAGGCCAGGCCACCCAGGCCGTGCGCGACATGCTGCTGACCGACAACGACAAACTGGTCGATGCCGACAGCGCCGCCGTGCGCCGTGACTTCACCCCGCCGGCCGACAATACCCTGCCGATCAAGAACGTCGTGGTGATCCTGATGGAGAGCTTCGCCGGCCACTCGGTGGGCGCGTTGGGCAGCCCGAACAACATCACCCCGTACTTCGACAAGCTGGCCAAAGAAGGCCTGCTGTTCGACCGCTTCTTCTCCAATGGCACCCATACCCACCAGGGCATGTTCGCCACCATGGCCTGCTACCCGAACCTGCCAGGTTTCGAGTACTTGATGCAGACCCCCGAGGGCGGCCACAAATTGTCCGGCCTGCCAGCCTTGCTCAGCGCCCGTGACTACGACGATGTCTACGTCTACAACGGCGACTTTGCCTGGGATAACCAGTCGGGCTTCTTCGGCAACCAGGGCATGACCACCTTCATCGGCCGCAATGACTTCGTCAATCCGGTGTTCTCCGACCCGACCTGGGGTGTGTCCGACCAGGACATGTTCGACCGTGGCGCCGAAGAACTGGCCAAGAACTACGGCAAGAAACCGTTCTATGCGCTGCTACAGACCCTGTCCAACCACACGCCGTACGCGCTGCCCAAGGATCTTCCGGTAGAGCCTGTGACCGGCCAGGGCCGTCTGGACCAGCACCTGACCGCCATGCGCTACTCCGACTGGGCCCTGGGCCAGTTCTTCGAGAAGGCGCGCAAGGAGCCGTACTTCAAAGAGACCCTGTTCGTCATCGTCGGCGACCACGGCTTCGGTAACCACCAGCAGGTCACCGAGCTGGACCTGGGGCGTTTCAACGTACCGCTGCTGCTGATTGCCCCCGGCATTCAGGAGAAGTTCGGCGCGGTGAACCACACCGTGGGAACCCAGATCGACATCGTGCCGACCATCATGGGTCGACTGGGCGGCGAAACCCGTCACCAGTGCTGGGGCCGTGATCTGCTGAACCTGCCGGCTGGCGATGAGGGCTTCGGCATGATCAAGCCATCGGGCAGCGAGCAGATTGTCGGCCTGATCAAGGGTGATCGCATCCTGATCGAGTCCAAGGATATGTCGCCGCGCATGTATCGCTATCAGCTGGGCGCCAACTTCAAGGCCGAGCTGATCGAAAGCCCGGACCAGAAGGACCTGACTCACAAGCTTGAGTCGTTCATCCAGACCGCCACCAAGAGCTTGATGGACAACACGGCAGGTGTCGTCCACGGCATTCCTGAGTAAGCGCCAGTCCTGTACTGAAAAAAGAGGCCCATCGGGCCTCTTTTTTTTGGCCGATGGCGCGTTGCGGCTGAACATTCACCTGCGCCGCGGGTCAACGGAAGGTAGGTCGATTCACCCTGAGTGTCCGTACTGAGGAGAATCCAATGAAAGCGTGGGAAATTACTTTTGTTGATCAAAAGGGCGAGCGTACCTCGCTCCCCGTCACCTGTGAGCAACAGCCCAGTGTCGAAGAGGCCGCGCGGCTGATTCGCTCCCACCTCTTTCCGGTCATGGACGAACTGGACCTCAATGATTTCCAGGACCGCGCCAGCGCACCCACCGCCAAGTGGCTCAAAGAGCAGAGCGGTGTGGAGATCACCTCCATCACGGAAAAGCCCTGAGCCCGCTGTTTTCTGGCACAGCTGTCAACTTGCCGCTACGCTGCAATCAAGGTCGGGTCGTTTTTTGTAACAGCCTGGGCTTGCCGATCCACGTCATGCATCAGCTCGAATTGCCCCCGCACAGCTTGTGTGGCGGGCAGGTGCGTTTTGCACTGAAAGTCTATCCATCGGTAGTTAGGAGGACGATTCATGAGCAGCCAATACGAGGACATCAGCAGCACCGTATTGCGACAGATGAAAGAGGGTGGTTTCAACTTCGCCCAGATTCATCCCATCGAGTTTTATGCGGTATTTCCCGATGAGGCACGGGCACGACGGGCAGCAGGACAGTTTCGCGGGGAGTCGCTGAGCGCACAGGTGCGCGAGCGCGACGACGGTGCCTGGCACCTGGAATTGAGCAAAGTGATGTATGCCACCTATGGCGGTATCGGCGAATTCGAGCAGGACTTCGAAGCGGTGATCGCGCCGTTGGGTGGGGAAATCGAAGGCTGGGGCGTGAAACAGGAGCGCCCGCTGGCCTGAACAACGCTTCGCAATGAGGCGTTGAACGCAAAGCAATCGAAGCGGTTGCACACATCTGGTGCAACCGCTTTGCGTTTTAAATACAACCTATTGAAATCCAAGGAGTTATGCCGCTGGCACGGGGCTTGCGATAGCTCAGGTGCACGGGTGACAAGGAGTTCGGCATGATCCGCACCTTTTATGACGAGATGTACAGCGCAGACGGCCATGTCCGTCCGCACTACCGGGAGTTCGCCCGCTGGTTGGCCGACACCCCGCCGGAACTGCTGGCGCAACGTCGGCGCGAGGCCGACCTGCTGTTTCACCGCGCCGGCATCACCTTCACCCTCTACGGCGACGAGCAGGGCACCGAGCGCCTGATCCCCTTCGACACCATTCCCCGCAGCATCCCGGCCAGTGAGTGGCGGGTGGTGGAGCGGGGCTGTATCCAGCGGGTCAAGGCGCTCAACTTGTTCCTGGCCGACCTCTACCATGGCCAGCGGATCATCCGCGCCGGGATCATTCCCGCCGAACAGGTTCTGGCCAACGAGCAGTACCAACTGGCAATGCAGGGGCTGGACCTGCACCGCGATATCTATGCACACATCTCCGGCGTCGACCTGGTGCGTGATGGCGACGGCAGCTACTACGTGCTCGAAGACAACCTGCGCACCCCCAGTGGTGTGAGCTACATGCTCGAAGATCGCAAGATGATGATGCGGCTGTTCCCCGAACTGTTCGCGGCCCAGCGCATCGCGCCGATCGACCACTATCCCAACCTGCTGCTCGACACCCTCAAAAGCGCGAGCCCCCTGGATAACCCGAGCGTGGTGGTACTCACGCCGGGGCGTTTCAACAGCGCATTTTTCGAGCATGCCTTCCTGGCCCGGGAAATGGGCGTCGAACTGGTCGAGGGGGCGGATCTGTTTGTGCGTGACGAGCGGGTGTTCATGCGCACCACCGACGGCCCCAAGGCAGTGGATGTGATCTACCGGCGCCTGGACGACGCCTTCCTTGATCCGCTGGCCTTCAATCCCGAGTCGATGCTTGGGGTGCCCGGGCTGCTCTCGGCCTATCGTTGCGGCAACGTGGTGCTGGCCAATGCCATTGGTACCGGGGTGGCCGACGACAAGTCGATCTATCCCTACGTCACCGACATGATCCGCTTCTATCTGGACGAAGAGCCCATTCTCAAGAACGTGCCGACCTGGCAGTGCCGCAAGCCCGAAGAGTTGTCCCATGTGCTGGCGCATCTGCCAGAGCTGGTGGTCAAGGAAACCCAGGGGTCGGGCGGCTACGGCATGCTGGTGGGGCCTGCGGCGACCCGCGCCGAAATCGAGGCCTTCGCCGCGCGAATCAAGGCCCGGCCCGCGGCCTACATCGCCCAGCCGACGCTGTCGCTGTCGACCTGTCCGACCTTCGTGGAAAACGGCATCGCGCCCCGTCATATCGACCTGCGTCCCTTCGTGCTCAGCGGTCGGGAAACCCGCGTGGTGCCCGGCGGCCTGACCCGGGTGGCGCTGCGTGAAGGCTCGTTGGTGGTCAACTCGTCCCAGGGCGGCGGTACCAAGGACACCTGGGTGGTCGAGGATTAAGTCATGTTGAGTAGAACTGCCTCTGATTTGTACTGGATGTCGCGTTACCTGGAGCGGGCGGAAAACCTCGCGCGCATGCTCGATGTCAGCTATTCGCTGTCGCTGATGCCCCAGGACGGCCGGGGCGACGGCCTGGATGAAGTGGCCATGCCGTTGTTGATCACCGGCACGCTGGACGACTATCTGGAACGCCATGGCCAGTTGCACGCCGAACGCCTGCTGCACTTCTTCGCCCTGGACCCGGACAACCCGGCCAGTATCTACAGCTGCCTGGGCGCGGCCCGCGCCAGTGCCCATGCGGTACGGGGGCGGATCACCGCCGACATGTGGGAAAACATCAACGCCACCTGGCTCGAGATTCGCGGTATTGCCGAGCAGGGCCTTGGCCGGTACGGCATGAGCCGTTTCTGCGAATGGATCAAGGAGCGCTCCCACCTGTTCCGCGGTGCCACCTACGGCACGATCATGCGCAACGATGCGTTCCGCTTCATCCGCCTGGGCACCTTCATTGAGCGCGCCGACAACACCCTGCGCCTGCTGGACGCCCGCTACGAGATGCTTGGCGAGGAGGCCGAGGCGGTCAGCGACAGTTCCGCCCGGGGCTATTACCAGTGGAGTGCCTTGTTGCGGGCGCTGTCTTCATTCGAGGCTTACACCGAGATTTATCGCGATGCGCCCGCGGCACGGCATGTGGCCGAACTGTTGTTGCTGCGCGCCGATGTGCCGCGCTCGCTGCGTGCCTGCACCGAAGAAATCGACCTGATCCTGGCCAGCCTGCCGGGCAGCAACGGCCGTGCCGCGCAGCGCCTGGCAGCCGAAGTCGATGCGCGCCTGCGCTACACCGGGATCGACGAGATCCTTGCCGAAGGCCTGCACCCCTGGCTGACCCATTACATCCCACTGGTGCGCCAGTTGGGCAATGCCATTCAAAGCGCGTACCTGGAGGCCGTATGAGACTGACCATTAGCCACGAAACTGCCTATCACTATGAGGACCAGGTTCGGGCCAGTATCCAGTACCTGCGCCTGACGCCCCACGACAGCGAGCGCCAACAGGTTCTCGCCTGGCAGCTAGACCTGCCGCGCCCGGTGCGGGCACAGCTGGACCCGTTCGGTAACATCCTCCACGTCTTGAGTCTGGACGAGCCGCACTCGGACCTGATCATCGGTGCCCGCGGCCTGGTGGAAATCGACGAGAGCCGTGAAGCCGAGCATGAAGCGCAGTCACCATTGCCGTTCTTGCGCTTTACCCGATTGACCGAGGCCGATGAAGCCATGCGCGCCTTTGCCAGCCAGCAATGCCGCAAGCGCCGGGACCGCTCGGCACTGATCGAATTGATGAATGCGTTGAACCAGCGCATGGCGTATCGCCCTGGCACCACGGCGGTAGATACCAGTGCTGCCCAGGCTTTCGCCGCCGGTTCCGGTGTGTGCCAGGACCATACCCATGCCTTTCTGGCGTGTGTGCGCAGCCTGGGCGTACCGGCGCGTTACGTTTCGGGTTACCTGTTCGACAGTGACAGCCAGCAGATGGCCAGTCATGCCTGGGCCGAGGCCTGGCTCGATGACGCCTGGTACAGCTTCGATGTGACAAACCAGCTGGACCGCCCCGAGCGTCACCTGAAGCTTGCGGTGGGCCTGGATTACCTGGATGCCTGCCCGGTGCGCGGCATGCGTCGGGGCGGCGGCTTCGAGCAGATGCATGCCAAGGTGTTGGTCACGCCCGGCTTTAAAGCTCAGCAGCAATAGAGGTCAGGGGTGTTTGCGGGTGGCCATGTGCGAAAGATAGGCCAGCAGTGCATCCAGTTCCGGGTCGCTGAGCACCGCGCTGCTGAAGCCGGGCATCTTGGCTTGTGGCCATTGACGCAGGCTTTGCGGGTCGCGGATGTAACGGCGAAGGAAAGTTGGCTGGAAGTATTCGGTGGGATTGTGGGGCACATTGAGGTCGGGGCCAAACTGCGCATCGCCGGCGCCATTGAGGCGGTGGCAGGCCAGGCAGTTCTTCTGGAACAGGGTGAACCCCAGGTTGATGGGGTCGCCACTGGCCAGGTCGGCTGCAGGCAGCAACGCGGGGAAGCGTTCGGCCACCGGCGCCAGGCGGCGAATGCTGGCCACCTGGAAGGGCCATTGTTCCGGGCTGATACGTCCGGCTTGCGGTTGAGTCCAGACCAGATAGAACGGACCGGCACTGGGTTTGTCCTGGCCCAGCGGAGGCCAAGGATGGGCAGGGTCCTCAATGGCCAGCCAGGCGCGTGCGGGGCCTTTCTTGAGCAGGGGCGCGGCGGGCATCTCGGCGGCAAAGCCGTCATCGGCCACCGCTTGCAGGTGATCGTCGGGGGCTATGCCTTCCAGCAGTACCGCCAGGGGGACGGCGCGGTAGTGCATGGTTTTCTTGTAGGACACATCGTCCGGGATCTCGATAGTTTGCGCCTGCGGATGGGCAAGCAGCTCGGCGCTTTGCCACTGACGGCTGACAGTGCCCAGTTCCAGGGACAGTTGAGCCGCCTGCAGGGGCAGGCAGAGCAAGGTCAACAGCAGGGTGAGGCAGTGGCGCATGGGCAGACTCCAACCATCAGGGCTGGCAGAGTACCTGTGCGCCATCGCATAAGGCCAGAGAGAGGTCAGCCGAACAGGCGTGACAGGTTCGGCAGAATCAACAGCAATGTTGTGGCGAAGAGAATGAGCCCGGCTTGACGTACTTTGGATTGTTTGAACATGGCTGACCGCCTTCTTGTTGTTATTCCTGAGTGCCCAATGGCTTCCTTGTCGTCGATCCGGCAAACGGGTAACGCGGTTTGACGTCCAGACGCGAACCTTTGCTAATGGGTATACAACTAACCTTAGGGTCAACGTCAGTGATGTTTTAGAACGCTTTCGTATGTTTCTATTCATTACTGTGTTTTTTGGCTATGAGGCCAAGTGCCATCTGACAACATTTCCCCTTGCTAGACGCTTTCGAGCATTCAGCGCCTGGATCCACCACAGGTGACCGTTCGTCAGTGCATCCTACTTGCTTGCAGGCCTTATTCGGGGCAGGCTCTAGGGGGCAATCCCGCCTTTTGTCGTTCAGGACTAAATCTATGTCGTTACGCATCTGCATCCTGGAAACCGACGTCCTGCGACCCGAGCTGGTCGATCAGTATCAGGGCTACGGACGGATGTTCGAGCAACTGTTCACCCGCCAGCCGATCGCCGCAGAGTTTCGCGTCTATAACGTGTTGAACGGCGAATACCCGGATGATGACCAGGTATTTGATGCCTACCTGGTGACTGGCAGCAAGGCCGACTCGTTCGGTGATGATCCCTGGATCGAAAAACTCAAGACGTTCCTGCTCGATCGCTACCAGCGCGGCGACAAGTTGCTGGGCGTGTGTTTCGGCCATCAGTTGCTGGCGCTGCTGCTGGGCGGCAAGAGCGAGCGTGCCACCCAGGGCTGGGGCGTGGGCATCCACCGCTATGTGATGAACGCCAAGGCGCCGTGGATGAGCCCGCAAGTCGAAGAATTGACCCTGTTGATCAGCCACCAGGACCAGGTGACCCGCCTGCCGGAAAACGCCACCGTGATTGCTTCCAGCGATTTCTGCCCGAATGCTGCCTATCACATCGGCGACCAGGTGCTGTGTTTCCAGGGGCACCCGGAGTTTATCCACGACTATTCCCGTGCGTTGCTGGAGCTGCGCCAGGACAACCTCGGCCAGGAGGTGTACCGCAAAGGTATCGACAGCCTGGCGCACGAGCATCAGGGCAGCACGGTCGCCGAATGGATGATGCGTTTCGTGGCACACAAGCCTCAGGGCACGTCGGCCTGAGGTTGTTCGTTACAGCCAGCCGGACCGCTTGAAACTGGCAAACAACGCCGTGCAGCCCACGGCGATCCCACCCAGTACGGCGAAATAGCCGTAATGCCAGCTCAGTTCCGGCATGTTCTGAAAGTTCATCCCGTAGATGCCCGCCACTGCCGTGGGAAATGCCAGGATCGCCGCCCAGGCGGCGAACTTGCGTTGCACGATGCTCTGGCGTGACGACTCCAGCAGCATGCCGATCTCGATGGTCTGGCTGGCGATGTCACGGATTCCGGACAGGTCTTCCATCTGGCGGGTGACGTGAATCTGCACATCGCGAAAATACGGGCGCATGTTCTTGTCGATGAAGGGGAAGGTCAGGCGCTGCAATTCTTCGCTGACTTCAACCATGGGCGCCACATAGCGGCGCAGGCGCAGGATGTCGCGGCGCAGGCTGTGCAGGCGGCGGATGTCTTCTTCCTGGAGCGAGTTGCTCAGTACGTTTTGCTCCAGCTCTTCGATTTCGCCGTGGATGGCTTCGCCGATCGGTTGATAGTTCTCGGTGACGAAGTCGAGCAGGGCGTAGAGCACGAAGTCCTCGCCATGCTCCAGCAATAGCGGCCGTGCTTCGCAGCGCTGGCGCACCAGGGCGTAGGATTTTGAGTGGCCATTGCGGCAGGTGATGATGTAGCCATTGCCGGCGAAGATGTGGGTCTCGATGAACTCCAGCTTGCCTTCGTGGCGAACCGGCGAGTAGGTGACGATGAACAGCGCATCGCCAAAGGTCTCGAGCTTGGGCCGGCTGTGCTTCTCCAGCGCATCCTCGATGGCCAGTTCATGCAGGTTGAACTGGCATTGCAGGTTGGCCAGCTCCTGGGCATTGGGCTCTTCCAGCCCGATCCAGACGAAATGCCCAGGTTTACTCGCCCACTGACTGCCTTCATCGATGCTGATGTTGGTGACCTTTCTGCCGGCGCTGTACACCGCCGCCGCAACGACTCGTCCCATGGTGGTTCGCTTCTTCTGATTTTCGTGCCAGTAGCTTGGTCTGCCACACAGAATTGAGCAACCACTCAGGCCTGTTGCAATTCAGCCTCCATCAGGTCGATGCAGCGCTGCATCTGAATCCGGCATTGCTCGGCCAGGGCCGGCACGTCCTGCTGGGTCAGGCCGCTGGTGGCAATGGGGGGCAGGGAGCGGATGATGACTGTGCTGCGGCGCCAGCTGTTCAGGCTCAGGCGTCGGGCATAGCGGCTGACACACACCGGCACGATCGGCACACCGGCCTCCACGGCCATGTGGAAGGCGCCTTTCTTGAACGGGATCAACTGATCGCCGGCGTTGCGGGTGCCTTCGGGGAATACCCAGATCGAGGTGTTGTTCTCGCACAAGGTGCGGGTGGTGGTCTGCATGGCGCGGCGAGCCTGGTAGGCGTTGCCGCGGTCGATCAGCACATTGCCGCCCAGCCAGAACAATTGGCCGAACAGGGGAACCCATTTCAGGCTTTTTTTCCCGATGCACACGGTGCGTGGCGGCACCACGTGACCGAGCACGAACAGGTCATGGTTGGATTGGTGGTTGGCAATGATCACGCAGCCAGGCGGTTGGTCGAACAGCGGGCCGACCTCGGCCTTGACATCAAGGTGCATCAGCCAGGTGGCGGGCAGCCCGTACAGGCGCGCATAGATACGGCTGTTATCCGGGTTGAATGGCCGGCACAGGCCAATCAGTACACCGACAATTCCGATGACAACAAAGTGCAGCCCCAACAGGAGCATGCGTACAAGAAAAAGCATTTTACGACTCACACCAGGCAAACGCGGCGCAGTGTACGGGTGTGCACTTGCGCGGGCAAACGCTCAATGAGGTCGTAACGGCCTGATTACGTAACTTTATGCAATCAGGCCTTGGTAGGGGGGATTACCCCATGTGTTCCTGGTCGCGGATGATTGCGTCGTCGAGGCTGTCGAGCAGCGCTTTGCGCACCTTGAGTTTGGTGTGCTTGTGCGCGTTCATGTTGATCTTCTTCAACTGGCGCGCAGCGTTCAGGGCAGTTTCCTGCAGTTGCTCGGCAGGCACCACCTTGTCGAGGAACCCGGCATCCACGGCGCTGATCGGGTCGAACATCTCGGCGTTGATGACCGAGCGGTGGAAGGCCGAGCGACGCAGGCGGTCACGGGCAAGCTCGATACCGGCGTGGTGCATGGTCATGCCAATCTGCACTTCGTTCAGGCCAATGCTGAATGGGCCTTCGACGCCGATCCGGTAATCGGCCGACAGCAGCAGGAAAGCTCCTTTGGCCACGGCATGACCCGGGCAGGCGACGATGATCGGGAAGGGGTGCGAGAGCATGCGCCGGGCCAGGGTCGAGCCTGCGGTCACCAGACTGACAGCTTCCTTGGGGCCGGCGGTCATTACCTTGAGGTCATAGCCGCCGGAGAGAATGCCGGGCTGGCCGGTGATAATCACCACCGCGCGATCTTGCACAGCCTGGTCCAGGGCGCCATTGAAGGCGGCAATGACGTCAGGCGAGATGGCGTTGACCTTGCCATTGTTGAGGGTCAGGGTCGCGATACCGTCTTCAAGGTGGTAGGAAATCAGCTCACTCATGACAGGGTTCCTAAAAGGGGAGTGGGGCAGACGTTACTCAGGCCGGGCAGCGAGGTAAAGCGCCGTGACTGACTGGCCGGTCAGCGTTGCTGCCGCTTGCCTTGGCCTGCGGGGGAGCCAAGGGAAGGGTTGCCGAAGCACGCCAGAGATTGGCGGCTATGCCATCGCCCCCGGCCTTTTTCGTTATCAGGCTTAAGCGCATGAATATTCTGAAAAAAACCTTTGCCAAGCGAATCACTTTCGACTACATTAGCGCACCTCGACGGGCTGAACGGCCTGAAGATACCCGGTGAAGTGTCCGAGCGGTTGAAGGAGCACGCCTGGAAAGTGTGTATACAGGAAACTGTATCAAGGGTTCGAATCCCTTCTTCACCGCCACTTTTAGAAAAGCCCCTGGTCTGAAAAGACCGGGGGCTTTTTGTTTTGGCTCACGTTGTAGGAGCGGGCTTGCCCCGCGATGCAATGTGTCTGACACACCGCTATCGCGGGGCAAGCCCGCTCCTACAGCAATGTC
The DNA here is from genome assembly GCF_035581345.1 of Pseudomonas sp. JQ170C. Classification (NCBI taxonomy): domain Bacteria; kingdom Pseudomonadati; phylum Pseudomonadota; class Gammaproteobacteria; order Pseudomonadales; family Pseudomonadaceae; genus Pseudomonas; species Pseudomonas sp. JQ170C. The sequence goes on along the minus strand of NZ_CP141608.1, from coordinate 4,420,655 downwards.
AGAAGCTTACGGACGCCGACACCCGTGCCGTTCTCGGCGCGCCCTGGAACAGGTAGCCATCCCCCAGGTATTCCCCGGCGTCTCGCCAGTAGCGTTTGTCGAACACGTTATCCACCATCAGGCGTACCACGGTGTCATACCCTCCGATTCGCGTGCTGTAGCGGCTGCCCAGGTCGAACACGGCGTAGCTGCCGACTTCTACCGTGCCGGCCTGGTTGGCGTATTTGCCGGCGCTGTAGCGTGCCCCGCCCAGCAGGGCCAGGCCTGGGATCGGCAGGCTGTAGTCGGCCTGCACGGCGGCGCGGAAGTTGGGCACGTTGATCGCCTGGTGATCCTCAAAGTCGGCCGTACCACTGTTTTTTACCCGCGCGCGGATGGCCGCAGCGCTGGCGTTGATCTGCAGGCGCTCGGTCAGCCAGCCGCTGGCGCCCAGCTCCAGGCCGACGTTTTTCTGTTGCCCTTGTTGCACGTAGGTGAAGTTGCCTGCGCCGTCCGGCTGTGAATATTGATAAGCCTGGCGCAGTTGGAACAGGGCAGCGCTCAGGCTCAGGCGTTGCCAGTCGCGCTTGATGCCGACTTCCAGCTGGTGGGACAGGGTCGGGGCAAGTATTTCGGCGGCGTTGCTGGCAAACCACGGTGCGGTGCCGCCCGTGGAGATCCCCTTGCTGTAGCTGGTGTACAGGGAGATATCCGCACGCGGCTTGTAGATCAGCGCGGCATTGGGCAGCAGTTGATAATCGCGGGTGTGCCGACCAGGGGTGCCATCTTCAGCGAAGGTTTTTTCATCCAGCCGCACCAGGCGTGCGCCCAGGACCGTTTGCCACTGCTCGTTGAAGCTGATCCGGTCGCTGGCAAACAAGCCGTACTGGCGGCTGTCCAGGCGGCGGCTGCTGTGGCCCGGTGTTTTGTCGGACGGCTCGAGTACCGGCGTCTCTTCATAGATGTTGCCGCTGCCGATCCATTCGTTGAAATACGGGCGCTGATCCAGGGTGCGACGTTGGGCGCTGGCCCCCACAGTCAGCTCATGGCCCAGTCCCAGCGCGTCGAAGCGGCCATCGAGGGCTGCCTGTGCTTCGTCGGTGCGGCGGCTATCGTCGGGGCTGCGGTAGTCGTAGATGTCATAGTCACCGGCACTGCTGAAGAACGCGCCTTCGCTGGAGCCCCAGGCAAAAGAGCTGTAGTCGTCGATCACGACCTTGCTGTGCGAGGCGCTGAGGGTGCCGGTCCAGCTGTCGTTGAAGCGGTACTCGAAGCGCCCGCCCAGGTTCAGCGAGTCGATGCTCACCGGGTTGGCCCATTGCTGGTAGGCCAGGCGGTCGTGGGGGTCGATGTCGTGGGGCAGGCTGTTGCCGCCGAGCAGTTGATAACCCGGCACCGAGCGCTGCTCACGGTGCTGGTACTCGGCATCCAGTTGCAGCAGGGCATCGGGGTTGATCTGCCAGTCAAAGGCCAGGGCGGCGAAGTCGCGTTTGCCGTCGGCATGATCGACATAGGAGCGGATGTCTTCATGGGCGAGGTTGGCGAGCAGGCCGAACTGTCGCTCACTGCCGAACCAGCCACCCAGGTCGGTGGCGATGTAGCGCTCGCTTTGCTCGTTGCTCGACACCGTCACCGAGCGTATGTCTTCAGGGCGCTTGGTGACGTAGTTGATCAGCCCCCCGGGTTCGGCGACGCCACTTTGCAAGCCGGACAAGCCCTTGAGCAACTCCACTTGCTGCTTGTTCTCCAGCGCGACGTTCTGCTCACCGGCGATGGTCTGGCCGTTGATCTTGTAACTGCTGGCGGCATTGAGCTCGAAGCCGCGCACGTTGAAGTTCTCGTAGTAGCCGATCGGCGCGTAGCTTTCGCCCACCGAGGCGTCGCTTTGCAGGAGTTCGCTGAGCTTGCGTACCTGGCGATCGACGATCAATTGCTCGCTGAACACGGCAACCGACGCAGGAGTATCCAGCAAGGGGGCGGGTGCAAAACCGGTCACCGACGCGTCATGAACCTGGTAACCCTCGCTGTACACCTCGGACACCTTCACCGGCGCCAGTGTGATGCTGTCCTGCGCCAGACTGTGCGAGACGGGCAGGGCCAGGCTCAAGCCGAGCAGGCCCAAGGGCAGGTGGGGGCGGGGCAGGGACATGCAGAAAGCTCCTTGATGGCATGTGGCGGACGCACCGTTATGCCTCGATGCGGTCCGGGGTGAAGACTGAGAATGGAGGGGGAGTCAGGCTTGCCGGCATTGCGCCAGGCAGGCGGGCGCGCATCTTAGCAGGGGCGACCGGGTCACGGTGCCCCTGTTTGCGCGGTGTGTTGTATCAATGAACGAACGAGGCGCAGCCCGGTTCAGCGGTTGGCGGCGGGCAACACCTGTCGGCGCCACTGGCCGTTGATTTTCGACCAGGTCTTGCCGTCGGTGATGGCCATCAGCTTGCGTCCATCCTTGAAGGTGGCGAGGAAGGTCACCTCCTCTTCCTTGCCCCCCAGCCAGAGCCCGGCAATCAGGCCGACGGGGCCTGCCACCAGCGCGCCAGCCACGCCCCAACCCAAGGTGCTGCCCAGGCTGCGGCTGGACTCCTGGTTGGCAACGATCAGGTCGCGGATACGGGTAAGGGCGATTTTTTCCCCGGGGTTGGGGCTGCGGCAGGTCTTGAGTGTGAGCGATCCGTTGCGAAATTCGCCTTCACCTTGCAAGAAATCGCCGGACTGAACCGTGAGTCTTGTCATTGTGTCATCCGATTTGAAGGGGCTGTTGACCAATCCCTACTCAGCGCTCGGGGCCGCTACAAGTCAATGCTCAGGCGACGGAGGGTCGCCCGAGCGGTGCCGCTCAGGCCGTGCGCGCACCCAGGCTGCGCTGGCGTTCGGCCAGGCCCCAGACCAGCAAGGCCAGGCTGCCGATGACAAGACCGGCAATGACGATGGCATTCCAGCCGTGGGACTGGAACAGCTGGGTGCCGAGCAGCGATCCCAGCGCCCCGCCGATGAAGTAGCAGGTGATGTAGCCGGCGTTGAGGCGGTTGCGTGCTTCCGGACGCAGGGCAATCACCGCATTCTGGTTACTCACATGCACCAGTTGCACGGCCAGGTCCAGCAACAGCACGCCGATCAACAGCGCCACCAGGGATGTCTGGGCAAAACCCAGGGGAATCCAGGACAGCAGCAACGCCAGCAGCCCGACGGTGGTCCCCAGCGGCCCCTTGCCGCGATCGGCCAGGCGGCCGGCCCAGTTGGCCGACAGCGCACCGGCGGCACCGGCCAGGCCGAACAGGCCGATGATTGCGTCGGAGTAGTGATAGGGCTCGGCCGCCAGGAGAAAGGCCAGGGGTGTCCAGAACAGGGCGAACAAGCTGAAGGCCAGCAGGCCGAGCAGCGAACGCAGGCGTAGCACTGGCTCATCGACGAACAGGCGAAACACCGAGCCGATCAGTGCCGGATACTTGAGCCCGGCATGCTGGTGCCGCTCAGGCAGGGCGCGGTACAGCGCAATCGCACACACGGCCATCAATGCGGCGGCCAGCAGGTAAATGCTGCGCCAGCCGCCGAGCTCGGCCATGAAGCCGGCGGCGGTGCGCGCCAGCAGGATGCCCAGCAGCAGCCCGCTCATCAGCGTGCCAACCACCCGGCCCCGTTGGCTCGGGTCGCTCAGGCCAGCCGCCATGGGCACCAGCACCTGGGCCACCACCGAGAACAGGCCGGTCAGTGTCGTGCCCAGCAGCAACCAGGACAGGCTTGGAGAGAAGGCACTGATCAACAGCCCCAGGGTGCTGATGCCGATCATGCTGACGATCAGCCGGCGTTGCTCGAACAGATCGCCCAAAGGTGCCAGCAGCAACAGTCCGGCGCCATAGCTCAGCTGGGCGGCAATGACGATGGCCCCGGCACTGGCAGTGGTCAGGCCGAAATGCTCGGCGATGCTGTGCAGTAGCGGCTGGGCATAGTAGTTGCTGGCCACGGCGAGGCCGGTGGCGGTCGCCATCAGCAGGATCAGGCCGCGGCTCAGGGGAGAAGTGGAGGTGGTCATGGACCGTCTCGATCAGTGGCAGTTAGGAAGTGACAGTATGGGAAATGCGCTAGCATGACGCCAATGTATCGTTTTCATTCTATCCATCTTGAAAATAGATTGATCCATGAACCTCAAGCAAATCGAATATGCCCTTGCCGTGGTCGATACCGGCAGCTTCACCCGCGCCGCTGAACGGTGCCATGTCGTTCAGTCGGCGCTGAGTCACCAGATCGCCCGGCTGGAGGAAGCCTTGGGTGTCAGCCTGTTCGAGCGTAGCTCGCGGCGGGTGCGCCTGACCCCGGCGGGCGAGGCGTTCGTGCAGAGCGCCCGGCCTGCCCTGGAGGCCACCCGGCGTATTGCCGAAGACGTGGCTGCCGCCTGTGGCGAGGTGCGCGGGCAATTGTCCATCGGCGAGATAACCTCGATGACCGAACTGGACCTGGTCGACTTGCTGGCCGGCTTCCATCGCCAGTATCCACAAGTGGATATCCGCTGGCTGATGGCCAAGAGCGAGCTGCTGATTGCCGACGTACGCGAGCGGCGGTTGGATGTGGGGTTCATCGGGGTGTGGCCGGGGGAGCGTCTTGAGGGGGTCGAGTACCGCCTTCTGGCCGAAGAGGAGTTGGTGGCGGTATTTCCCGTGGATCATCCGCTGGTGCTGGTGGAGGGCCTGTCGCTGGCGCACCTGGAAAACCAGCCGCTTGTGGATTTTCCTGCCGGTACGGGCGCCCGCCGCCAGACCGACGAAGCGTTCGCTGCCGCCGGCCTGGGCCATCGGGTGCAGTTCGAGGTGACCAATATTCGCCTGGTCGAGAAATTCGTCCAGCGCAAGCTGGCGGTGGGGCTGGTGCCGGCGCGTACTGCCGGGTCGTTCAAGGAGGTGGCCACGGCAGTCATACGCGATGCGCCGCGGCGCCACCTCTATGCGATCTGGTCGAAAAACCCTACCCCGGCAGCCAGGGTATTCGTTCAGATGATTGAACAAAGCCTGGACGCCAAGGAAGGTGGTTGAGCACATCAGGCAGCGAAGCCGCCATCGATGGTCAGGCTGGCACCGGTGATATAGGCCGCTTCGGGGCTGGCCAGGTAGGCAACGAAGCTGGCGATCTCTTCGACTTCGCCGTAGCGCCCCACCGCCATGTAGCCCATCAGGCTTTCGGCGAACTCGCCCTTGGCCGGGTTCATCTCGGTATCCACAGGGCCCGGCTGCACATTGTTGATGGTGATGCCCAGTGGACCGAGGTCCCGTGCCAGGCCGCGTGTCAGGCCGACCAGGGCGGACTTGCTCATGGCATAGGGGCCGCCGCCGGCGAAGGGCATGCGTTCGGCGTTGGTGCTGCCGATGTTGATGATGCGTCCACCCTGGCCCATATGCCGGGCCGCGGCCTGGGTGGCGACGAAGACGCTGCGTACGTTGACCGCCAGGGTGCGATCGAAGTCGTCCAGGTCGAACTCCAGCAAGGGCGCAACGGCCAGCACACCGGCGTTGTTGACCAGGATGTCCAGCCTGCCAAAGCGCTCAACCGTGGTTTGCACCGCTTGTTGCACGGCGCTGGCATCGGCGCTGTCGGCCTGGAGGGCGAGGGCCTTGCCACCGCCGGCAATGATGCTTTGCTGCAGCGCCTGGGCCTGTTCGGTAGCGTGGGCGTAGGTAAAGGCAACACTGGCGCCTTCGGCGGCCAGGCGTTTGACGATAGCGGCGCCGATACCGCGTGAACCACCCTGGACCAGGGCCACTTTGCCGTCGAGGCGAGTTTGGGTCGACATACTGTGCTCCCGAAAGAACAAGGCCGGATGCCTTGGATGGGGGCCAGTATCGGCGCCGTATTACCCTCTGAATAGCCGGTAATCGCTATAGTCTGTGTAAACCACAAGTATGGAATCGGTGCCTTGGAAACTTTCAGTAGTATCGAATGCTTTGTCCGCAGTGCCGAGGTGGGCAGCTTTGCCGAGGCTGCCCGCCGCCTGAGCCTGACCCCGGCGGCGGTGGGCAAGAACGTCGCGCGGCTGGAAGCGAACCTTGGCGTGCGTCTGTTCCAGCGCAGCACCCGGCGTCTGACCCTGACCGAGGCGGGCCAGCGGTTTCTGGGAGAGGTGGCGGGGAGCTTACAGACCATCCAGTACGCGGTGGCCAACCTGGCCAGCGCTGAAGGACAGCCGACCGGGACCTTGAAGGTAAGCATGGGCACGGTGTTCGGGCGCTTGTACATCGTGCCGCTGCTCAGCGAGTTTCTGCAGCGCTACCCGGCCATCAGCCCGGACTGGCACTTCGATAACCGCCAGGTCGACCTGATTGGCCAGGGCTTTGATGCCGCGATCGGCGGCGGCTTCGATCTGCCCCAGGGCGTGGTGGCGCGCAAGCTGACCCCGGCGCACCGGATTCTGGTGGCGGCCCCGGCGTTTATCGAACGCCACCCGCCGATCAGTCAGCCCGTCGATTTGCAGGCACTGGACGGGATTCTGATACGTTCACCGCAGACCGGGCGGGTGCGTTCCTGGCCATTGATCAATCACCAGCAGGAACAAAGCCCGTTGAACATTCGCCTGCGCATGACCATGAGCGATTCGGAGGCGGCGTGCGGGGCGGCGCAGCAGGGGTTGGGCGTGGCGCTGGTGAGCATGCCGTTCGCCGTGCCTTACCTGGAGGCGGGGAGCCTGGTGCGGGTGCTGCCGGACTGGTATGTGGATGACGGCAACATTTCGCTGTACTACGCCGAGCACAAGCTGCTGCCGGGCAAGACGCGGGTCTTCGTGGACTTCATTCTCGAGCAGTTTGCTGCCCAGGGCCTGGCGCAGAAGTTTGACGGAAGCCTCAAGCGCTAGGCGCGGGCTTGCCCTGCGATCAGCAAGCCGCGGTCACCCAAAAATGCTGCTGCCGTCCCCCGAGCACGAGGGTGACTTCGTCATCCACCGCCTTACCGATCAAGCCCTGTCCCAGGGGCGAGCGCGGGGTGATCACCGTCACCAGCTGCGATCCCTGGCCAATCTTCAGTCCAGCGCCTTCAGGCCCGAGGAACACACGCTGGCAACTGCCATCCTCAGCTTCCAGCGTGACGAGGTTGCTGACCTGAATGCCGCACGATGGGTCGTAATCGCGCAGCACCAACTGCTGATAGGCAGCCCGCGCCTGACGGATCTCCTCCATGCGCCGGGCTTGTCCGGTCGCCAGATAGGACGCTTCCAGCCCCAGCGTGTCGTACTTGTTTTCGGCAATGTTCTCTTCCGCGGTGGCGGTTTCATAGGCGGTCTGCGCCGCGCGTTGGGCCACGTCGAGGTCAAAGCTCAGGGTGTCGATGATGCGGGTGAGCAGGTCGGCTTTGTTCATGAGGGGGTCAGTTACACAGTTCCAGGACGAGGGCGCGGCTCTTTTCGGTTGGCGCGGTGCGGTTCTGTTGCAGCCAGAACTGGCACTTGGGGTTGGACAGGTTGCGCAGGCTGCTTTCGGCCTGCTCTTCTGCCTGCTGCACGTCCTGATCGCGGAGGATCTGCTTGTACTGCTCGAACATCCGTACCTGCTGATCGACCTCCGGTGTCACGCTTGCCGGGGCTGCGGCTGGCGGTGCAAACCTTTGGGTCAGGGGTTGTACGGTTTCAGGCAACAGGCGCCCGGCAAGCCACAGGCTCAGGGCAATGGCGAGCGCGCCAAGCCACAGCCCCAGGGCTACGCACAGAATCAATTGCACAGGCTTGAGGGTAATCTTCAGTTCGCGAGGACGGGGCATGGTGGCCTCCTGGCCAGGTCACAGGCGGCCATTCTCGCACGGCCAAGAGGTTTTTTTCCTACCAGGCTTTTGTCTGCGATGATTTACCCGGACAATCGGCGCTTTTGCCAAGGGGGCCGCGATGAAAGCGCACTGGGACATCTTCTGTTGTGTCGTCGACAACTACGGCGACATCGGCGTGACCTGGCGTCTTGCGCGGCAATTGGTGGCCGAGCAGGACGTGGCGGTGCGCCTGTGGGTGGATGACCTGACGGCCTTCGCACGCATCTGTCCCCAGGCCGAGCCCGGTGCTGCGCAACAATGGCAGCAAGGGGTCGAGGTGTGTCACTGGCTGCCCGAGTGGCAGGAAACGGCTGTGGCGGACGTCGTAATCGGTGCCTTTGCCTGTCAGCTGCCGGCCGCCTATGTGCAGGCCATGCTCGACAGCCCCCGCGCCCCGTTGTGGCTGAACCTTGAATACCTCAGCGCCGAAGACTGGGTCGAAGGCTGCCATGGCTTGCCATCACCCCTGCCCAATGGCTTGCGCAAGGTGTTTTTCTTCCCGGGCTTTACGCCCAGGACCGGCGGCCTGTTGCGTGAGGCGAACCTGCTGGCGCGGCGTGAGGCGTTCGAGCAGGACCCGGCAGCGCGCGCAGCGTTTCTCCAGGGCCTGGGCGTCACCCCGGCCCGCGATGCTCGCCTGATTTCGCTGTTCGCCTACGAAAATTCGGGCCTGGCCAGCTGGCTCGATGCCCTGGCCGCCGACGGCCGTGCCAACCATCTGCTGGTGCCCGAGGGCCGTATCCTCGGGGATGTTCAGGCCTGGCTGGGCGAGGGCACCCTGCAGGTGGGCAGCGTGGCGACGCGCGGTGCGCTGACGGTGCAGATCCTGCCTTTCGTCAGTCAGGATGAATACGATCAACTGTTGTGGTGCTGCGATTTCAATGCCGTGCGCGGCGAGGATTCGTTTGTGCGCGCGCAGTGGGCAGGGCGTCCGCTGCTCTGGCATATCTATGTGCAGGAAGAGTATGCCCACTGGGAAAAGCTCGAAGCGTTTCTCGATCATTACGTCGTAGGGCTGTCGCCGTCAGCCAAAACGGCCATCGTCGATTTGTGGCGCGCCTGGAACATGGATCGCGACATGGGCCAGGCCTGGCAGCAGGTACTGGAGCACTGGACCGAGCTCGACCAGCATGCCCGCCGCTGGAGCGCCACACAGGCCGCTCAGCCGGACCTTGCCACGGCGCTGGTACAGTTTTATCGAAATTGGCTATGATACGCGGCCTCGATTTTTGTAAATCCATCCAAATTCGGATATCTCGCAATGAAAACTGGTAAAGAACTGAAACCCGGTACCGTACTGCGGATCGATAACGACCCGTGGCTGGTCCAGAAAGCTGAATTCACCAAGTCGGGCCGTAACAGCGCGATCATGAAGACCAAGCTGAAGAACCTGCTGACCGGCTACAAGACCGAAACCGTTTACGGTGCGGACGACAAGCTGGACGACGTGATCCTGGATCGCAAAGAAGCGACCCTGTCGTTCATCAGCGGTGACACCTTCACCTTCATGGACACCACCGACTACACCATGTACGAGCTGAACGCCGAAGACATCGAGGCCGTTCTGCCATACATCGAAGAAGGCATGACCGACGTCTGCGAAGCCGTTTTCTTCGAAGAGCGCCTGGTATCGGTAGAACTGCCGACCACCATCAGCCGTAAGGTTGTCTACACCGAAAACGCTGCTCGCGGCGACACTTCGGGCAAGGTCATGAAGCCAGCCAAGCTGAGCAACGGCACTGAAATCCAGGTTGCCGACTTCATCGAAATCGACGAGATGATCGACATCGACACTCGCGATGGCAGCTTCAAGGGTCGTTCCAAGAAGTAATTCTTGCGCCCACTAAAAACCCGGCCTTGGCCGGGTTTTTTTATGCCTGGGTTTTACCCTCAGACCGTGACGTGCAGGCGTACATCGACATTGCCGCGGGTGGCGTTGGAGTACGGGCACACCTGGTGCGCGGCATCGACCAGGGCCTGCGCATCGGCCTGTTCCAGGCCTGGCAGGTTCACATGCAGGTCGATGTCCAGGCCGAAACCGCCGGGGATCTGGCCGATGCCGACGCGGGCCTTGATCGAGCTGTCGGCTGGAATCGCTTTTTTCTGCTGGCCGGCGACGAACTTCAGTGCGCCGATAAAGCAGGCCGAGTAGCCGGCGGCAAACAGTTGCTCGGGGTTGGTAGCCGCGCCGCCTGCGCCGCCCAGCTCCTTGGGCGTGGCCAGGGCGACATCGAGAATGCCATCGCTGGATTTGGACCGACCATCGCGACCGCCGGTGGAGGTAGCTTCTGCAATGTACAGCGGAGTGACCTTTTGCATCTTGAGCCTCGCATGGATTGCGCCGTGGCGCTGAGTGGGTACGGGAATTAACTTATCGCGCAATTATTTAGTGCGCAAGTTAATTTTCGACCATGCTACGAACGGTCACTCACAGCATAGACCTCAGAGGCTTTGTTGCAGGTTCGCCCGTAGCTCCAGCAGTTCGGCCTGGAGCTTTTGCAGGCGCTCAAGGCTCTGTCCGCTGGCGCTGAGAATGCACGGTGGCACGCGCTTGGCCTGTTCCTGCAGGGCCCGACCCTGTTCGGTCAGTTGCACCAGCACCACCCGTTCATCGTCGCGGCTGCGCGTGCGTTTGAGCAGCCCCTCGGCTTCAAGGCGCTTGAGCAGCGGCGTCAGCGAGCCCGGATCGGTCAGCAGGCGATGGCTGATTTCACCCACGGTCAAACCGTCCTGCTCCCAGAGCACGAGCATGGCCAGGTACTGTGGATAAGTCAGGCCAAGCGCTTGCAGCAACGGTTTGTACACCTTGGTCATGAGCAGCGAGGTGGAGTGCAGGGCGAAGCACACCTGGTTGTTCAGGAGCAGTTCGTCGCAAGGGCCTGGGGTTTGGCTATCGGCGTTCATGCAGATCCTTTGATCAATTGATCCTTTGAATTTAGCACGCTGTTCATTAGCGCACTTATTACCAGCGCAGCTCGCTTTGCAGGGCCAGGTCCCAAGGGGGCACCGGGCTGAAGCGGCTCTTGAGGAATTCGAGCAGCAAACGGCTGCGAGAGTTCGTTTCATGTTCCAGGCGCAGGGCATAAATGCCGCTGGATTCGGCCGCGGGCAAGCCGCTTTCGCAGAACAGGGGCAACAGCTCGCCGCGTAACAGGTACTCGCTGATCAGCCACGTCGGCAAGTGGGCGACGCCCAGGCCGGCAAGGGCGCCGAACAACAGGGTTTCGGCGTTGTTGGCGCTCATGCGCATCCGCGTCGGGCGGTACAGGCGCAGCTGGCCATCCACTGCAAAGCGCCAGGCGAAGGGCGGCGCCAGGCCGTCCCAATCCAGGCCGTCATGATCGGGTAGCTCGGCCGGTGTCGCAGGAACGCCGCGTGCAGCCAGGTACGCGGGGCTGGCGCAGGCAATGCGCACCATCTTGGCCAGGGAGGTTGCCACCAGGCGGGTGTCTGCCAGCGGGCCTGCGCGCAGCACCAGGTCGACTTCGCCCAGGTGCGAGCCGTGCAGGTCGACAAAGCTGTCAATCAGGCGTAGCTGTACATCGAGCCCGGGATAGGCCACCAGGAAGTCGGCAATGGCCGGTGCCAGGTGGCGACGGCCGAAGGCTGCAGGGGCGTCGACGCGGATCAGGCCCTCCGGCGCATTGCTCAGTGACACGGCTTCGGCGCGGGCCAGGCGCAGCTCCTCGACAATGCGCCGCGCTCGCTCGGCGAAGGCGTTGCCCGCCGGGGTGGGGCGCACGGCGTGGGTGCTGCGCACGAACAGGCGGCTGCCGACGGCGCTTTCCAGGGTGTCGATGCGCCGCGCTACCGCCGACGGGGTCAGCGGGTGACGGCGGGCGGTGGCGGAAAAGCTGCCGGTTTCCAGCACATCCAGGAACAGGCTGAGTTGTTCGGTGAGGGTGTCAGGGTTCATTTGGTGTGATCTGCTTTTGCGTAATTAGCACAGCCATTGTGCGTTGCTGTGCGTTTCCCCGCTAGCATCGTCTCGGTAGCATGCACCGATTGGATTTCTTGAGAGGCAGCAATGATCGAGTGGGCGATGTACATAGCGCTGGGCGCAGCACTGGGGACCGTCGGTGGGTTGTTCGGCATCGGAGGGGGATTGATCGCGATTCCCGCCCTCGGTGTGCTGTTTGGGCTTGATCAGCAACTGGCCCAGGGTACGGCCCTGGTGATGGTCGTACCCAACGTGCTGCTGGCGCTGTGGCGTTATCACCAGCGCAATCGCATCGAGCTGCGCCATGCCTTGCCGTTGGCGATCACCAGTTTTGCCTTTGCCTGGCTGGGTTCGATCTGGGCTGTAGGTGTCGATGCCCAGGCCATGCGCTTTGGCTTCGTGCTGTTTCTGGTAGCCCTGGCGGCCTGGAACCTGGCGCGGATGTTCATGCCCAAGGCGCAGCCGAGCAGCGAGATGCGCCACGGCTGGCCGTGGCTGGGTGTGTTGGGCGGCGGCGCCGGTGTGCTGGGCGGCCTGTTCGGGGTGGGTGGGGCGGTGGTGGCAACGCCAGTGCTGACCAGTGTCTTCGGCACCACCCAGGTGGTTGCCCAGGGCTTGTCACTGGCCTTGGCAGCGCCGAGTACCGCGGTGACATTGCTCACCTATGGCATCCACCAGCATGTGCAGTGGAGCATGGGTATACCGTTGGCGATTGGCGGGCTGCTCAGCATCAGTTGGGGTGTGAAGCTGGCTCATGCC